>NZ_JAYKBM010000003.1:0-233125 GCF_035282565.1 Parvimonas sp. D9
GTTCGTCTGCTCTCGCTGACTTTTTTTGTTACACCTAAATTATTGTTTCTCTTTGTACTCTCAAAGTTCTTATCACTATATGAAATTTTTAATGTTTCACAACAACCATTATATTATACAACATCTCTTTTTGGTTGTCAACACTTTTTTTAAAAATTTTTTATTAAATTTTTACAAAAAAAGTGACCCAGCTCTCACTGGGTCTTTATTATATCAATTATTTTAATGGTTGTCAATACTTTTTTATCTTTTTATTATTATATATTTCTAGAGTTGTCAAACTTATGTGACAAGAAAACTGACCGATGAAAAGCATCACAGAAAGGATGAGTCCTTATTGCAATCTATATCCATTATTTTAAATATATTTTTTTTATATTCGGACTATCAATTTTTATAAAATCTAGCAAATTTTTCTTAAATTTATTCTCGTCATCTGTTATATAAAATATATTATTTTTAATGTTTTCAGATTCTTCATTTAATAAATTATTAAACTCTAAATATTTTTTCATTTCATTGGCAGTTTCTTTTGCTGGATTCACTAAACTTATATCTTTGCCAACTACTGCCT
Organism: Parvimonas sp. D9; assembly: GCF_035282565.1. Lineage (NCBI taxonomy): Bacteria > Bacillati > Bacillota > Tissierellia > Tissierellales > Peptoniphilaceae > Parvimonas > Parvimonas sp. D9. The sequence continues at coordinate 575 of NZ_JAYKBM010000003.1, forward strand.
TTATTGTATTTTCTAATATAGGATAATGAGTACAACCCATGACAATAGTATCTACATCTTGATTTATTAATTCATTCAAATAATATTTTGCCGTTTCCAATGCTATCTCAGTGTTTGATAATCCTTCTTCCACTATTGGAACAAATAACGGACATGCTTTTGAATAAACTATATTCTCAGAATTCTCACTCTTTATACATTTTTCATAAGCTCCGCTTAAAACTGTCGCATTTGTACCTATTACTCCTATTTTTTTGTTTTTTGTAACATAATTTGCCATTTTGCTTCCGGGAATAATTACACCCAATATGTACATATCAAATAACTCTTTAAGCATTTCAAGTGCAACTGCAGAAACAGTATTACAAGCTATAATTAAGGCTTTTATATCTTTTTGATTCAAAAATTCAATACATTCTTTAGAAAATCTTTTAATTGTCTCTTCACTTCTGGTTCCATAGGGAACTCTGGCGGTATCTCCAAAATAAACTATTTTTTCATTTGGTAGAATTTTCGTCAATTCCTTGACAACAGTAAGCCCTCCTATTCCGGAATCAAAAACTCCTATTGATCTATTATCCATACTATCTCTCCATTGTTTTTACTATAAAAGTATTCTTATAAATTTTCTTAAAATAATCATAAGCTTTTTTTATGTCCTTATCATCGTTGAAAATCCCAAATACAGTTGGCCCTGAACCGCTCATAAGAGATTTTATACAATTAAATTCATACATCTTATCTTTTATGTTTTGAATTTCAGGACAATATGAAATTGACACTTTTTCCATTACATTATATAAACCTTTAAAAAATTCGTCATAATTTTTATTCTTATATACATTAATAAGTTTATCAATTCTATCACTATTCCCGCTGGGAACTATATTTGAATAGACATATGGCGTAGCAATTTCAACACCGTTATTAACAATCAAAATATCTGTAGTTGGCAAACTATCTAAAATTTCAAGTTCGTCTCCTATTCCTCTAGTTCTCGCAGTTTTTCCGACAAGTAAATATGGAATATCTGCACCAACACTTTTACCTATTTGCTTTTTATCATCTAAGCTCATATTTAATCCTAAAATTTCATCAATCATTTCTATAACAACCGCTGAATTTGTACTACCACCTGCAATACCTGCAGAAACCGGTATATTTTTTTCAATAAGTATTGAAAATCTTTCATTAAATTTATATTTTTCTTTCAAAGCCTTATAAACTTTATAAACCAAATTTTTCTCATCTAAAGGAATATCTTTGGAATTGGAAGTAATTTCGAATTTATCGGAAATCTTAACTTCTACCTCATCGTACAAATCTATCATCTGCATAATTCCATCTATATTATGATATCCATCCTGCCTTTTTTCTATTACGTCTAAAATTAAATTTATTTTTGCATAAGATTTTTTTTTCATAAAATCTCCTCTGTTTAAATACTTTAATATATTTTAGACTATTTTACCATAATTTTAATCAAAAGACAAAATTTGCATATCATAAAAAATTTAATTATAAAAAAAGATAAAAACTATTGACTTATTCCTAAAAATGTGGTATACTTTCTCTAGGTAAAATTTTAGTGCTTAGAATTAAAGATGTTTTACTTTAAAGAATAACATAACCTATATTACTCATTATAATTTTGATGAGTTACTCTCTCCAAATTACGGTGTACCCCCAAATCACCGTAACGATTAAAAGAAAGCTTATGGCTTTCTTTTTTCTTGAGAATTGTTATATTACAAAAAAGTCCTGTTATTAGCAAAATTTTTGATATATTTCTATTTTCCCATAAGAGCAGCGCCTAATGCTCCTGCAAATCTACCTAATTCATGAGTTTCTACTTTTTTCCCCAATAGTTTTTCCAAAAGTTCTAGCATATAAGGATTATTTGAAAATCCTCCTGTTAAAAAGTATAAATCCGCTTCATTTCTAAATTTTCTTGTTTGTCCTACAACTTTATTTGCTATTGAATGAACAACCCCGCTAGCAATATCTTCTTTAGCACGCCCTTGACCCATAAGAGAGATTATTTCAGATTCAGCAAAAACTGTACAAGTTGAACTTATAGGTATTGGTGTTCCAATTTTTGATAATTCAAACATCTCATCTAAACTAACTCCAAGTCTATTACTCATAACTTCCAAAAATTTTCCGGTTCCGGCAGAACATTTATCATTCATTATAAAATCACTAACCATACCATTCGATATATTTATAATTTTTGTATCCTGCCCACCGATATCAATTACATCACAATCTCTTTTCAACAAATACATTGCACCTTTTGAATGAGTTGTAATTTCTGTAACAACTCTATCTGCATACGGAACTGAAACCCTTCCATATCCAGTAGCTACAACAAATGAATTATCTACATCAAATCCATTTTCAACTAATTTTTTATAAATCTCTCCAGAAGTTTCTTTACTATTCCAACCTGATGGCATCAATATTTTATAAAGTATTTCATCTTTGTCTTTATCATAAACAACTACTTTAGAAGCAGTTGAGCCTATATCTATTCCTATATTCATTATATCATCTCCAAAAACGCTTCAATTCTGGTTGAAACCTGTCCAACATCAGTCATAGAATAGTCAGATTCTATATACATATAAGGTTTCCTCTTTTTCTCTGTTACAAATTTTTTAACCTTTGTAGATTCTACAGCAAACGTATGACAAGCCTGAAGTACAATTTCAATAACTGCATCTACTTGATATTCATCCATAAGCATATTCAAATCTCTAAACCTTTTTTCATTAGGTGACATAACAGAACAACTTAAGTTAAGATATTTTTTTGCAATTGCATCTATTGGATTATCCATAGTTTCATCAATTAGTTTAAGTTTTTCACGTACTCCTGAACAATTTTCATAAACTACAATGTCAGCTCCTGCTTCCTCAATTTTAGTCAATATTTTTTCACGAATTCCTCCTACCGGGCAACCAGTAATTAAAATTCTTGGTCTTTTGCTCTTCTTACCTTTCAGTTCTTTTTCCCACATTTCGTAAACTTCTTTAGTTTTTTCAACAATACTTTTGTTTTTTTCTTCTCTATTAAAATTAAAACCAAAAGCATCTTGAGTTCCACTCATTGTGACTCCACTTAAAGGTGAGGGGTTTAGCTTTCCCAGTTCAAAAAATTTTCTTAAATTTCTTCTTTCCTGATTTCCCATCTTTATTGTATTCCAAAGTTTTTCTTCAGTTATTTCCACATCAAAAGTTTCTTCCAACTTTCTTTTTAATTTATAAATTTCATTAGTCCAGAGTTTCAATGATAACTCATCATTATTATTTTGAGGTAATTGCATTACATGAACATTTTTAAAATCACCCATAAGTTCATACATCTTTTTCTTTCCATCACAAGTTGTTTCTCCAATTACAATATCAGAAAAATAAAAATATGGGCAAGTATCACTTACAGCAAAACCATAACTTGATTTTATCAATGGACAAAGATTCTTAGGCAAATCTCTTTCGGCGTATTTTATAGAATCTTCAGTTGTGGCACATAAGCTAACCGGAATAAGTCCGGCAGCATAAATCACTTCTTGAGGAGTGTATGTACAAAATATACCTGCAACTTTTTGACCAGATTCTTTCAATTCTTTCATCTTTAAAAAACCATTTTTTCTGGTCTCATTAAAATCTTCAAATTTACTAGGAAGTTTAATTTTAGTTATTTCTTCTTTCATTTTATCTCCTTTCTAGTTTTATAAGTATACACAAAAGCAACTACTTAAATTATATATTATTTACTTTAAAATGTTAAATTATTTTTTCTTATTAAATAATCATTATTCATAAGAAAAACCTATTATAAGCAAAAAAGACAAGTCTAAGAAGAACTCATCTCTTTTGCTCATAGGGAACATTATATAATTAAACTATATCTAATATTAAAAATAAATTACTTAAAAATTTTATGTTGTAAAGTTAAGAACATCTAAAATATGCTTTCTATGTTCTATAAACTCATCACTATTTCTATTTCTAGGATACTCCATATCAATCTTTATATCTTCTTTTATAACCCCAGGTCTTGGTGCCATAACAATAACTCTAGTTCCAAGATAAATTGCCTCGTCCACATCATGTGTTACAAGCATAAACATCATATTTTTATTACTTTTCCACATTTCTATTAGTTCATGCTGAATATTCATTCTTGTAAAAGCATCCAAAGCACCCAAAGGTTCGTCAAGCAAGAAAACTTCAGGCTCAGTTATCATAGTCCTTATGAGTGCAACCCTTTGAGCCATTCCACCTGAAAGTTGATGAGGATAGAAATTTTGAAATTCTTCCATTCCTATCATCTTGATAAATCTATCAACTTTTTCTTTATTTTCTTTTAATTTTCCTGACATTCTAAAACTAAATTCTACATTTTGTCTTAGTGTCAACCAAGGGAATAAAGTATGTTTTTGAAACACCATACCTCTATTGACATTCGTCCCGTCGATTATTTTATCGTTTAGCATAAGTTCTCCTGTAGTTACAGGAATTAATCCAGAAACTAATCTTAACAGGGTAGATTTTCCACATCCGGACGGTCCTACTATACAAACGAACTCTCCTTCTTCAACAGTTAAATTTATATCGTGAAGAACTTCGGTGATACCTTTATTATCAAAATTAGGAAAAATCTTCGTAACATTTTTTAATTCTAATTTTCTTTTTTCCATTATTGTATCACTCCTTCTTGCCATTTAAGAACTTTCTTTCTAATATATCCCAAAGCAAAATTTACTATAACAAAGATAATACAAATTATGATTATTGCACCATACATATTAGAGAATTTTGCCCATCCTCTTTGCCAAGTTATATACCAACCGAGTCCGGATTCAACTCCTATCATTTCAGCAGCTAACAATGATACACAAGCCGTACTCATACCCATCACTAAACCTTGAAAGATATGTGGTAGTGCGGATGGAATTGCTATATTTAAAATTAACTGTCTTTCACTAGCACCTAATGTCCTCGCTGCTTCATAATAGGCTACATCGATATTTTTAATTCCCGTATAACTAGACATTGTTACTGAAAACCAAACCCCAAGTGCAATTACTATTACAGCACCTTTGAAAAGAGAACTTGCGAATACCATTATTACAGGAATCCAAGTAATAGATGGAATTGCTCCCAATAATTTCATAAAAGGAGAAATCCAATAACTTACAATTTTACTATAACCACAAGCAATACCAGTTATAAGTCCAATTAAAACTCCCCAAAAATAACCAGTAAATAATAACTTCAATGAATTTTTAATACAATCTAGCAAATAAGCTCTATCAGTTAACATTGCATTTAAAATATTATCCACCCAAGGAAAATAAGGTAGTAAAAGTGAATTTGTCTTTAAAGTTGCATAATCATATAAAATAAGCAAAATATAGACAAATGTGGCTAGGGGAGCAATATGTCTAATTTTATAATAAACTCTCTTTATAAAGAATGATAAAATTCCAAAAATTAAAAATAAAGCAAGTTGTACTCCCAAAAATATGCCATAAACATCAGTTATTCCATTTTCTCCATAATTAGGAACATAATAAAATTCTAATAAAGCCATTACTATAGCTATTACAGGCAAAAATATAATAATTTTATCAAATAATTTATATAAATTGCTTTTTGGCTTCTGTTCTATTTCCTTTAACTGTTCCTTAGTCAAGTTTTTTACATCGATACTCATATTTACTCCAAATTATTTTTTCATAGGTCTCCAAATTTCCGCTAAAGTTTCCTTTGAATTAGCTTCTTGTTTTATCAATTTAAATTCTGCATAATCTTTTAAAACATCTGTCAATGATTCAGTAGTTCTCTCATCAGTAACTTTAAAATTATAGGTTTCTAAAAATCTTTGGTCAGAGTCAGCATTTCCTGAACCCCAATTGTTTTGATTAATTACTTGTGCAGCTTCTTTTTTATTTTCTTCAATCCAATCACTGGCCTCTTTATGAGCCTTAGTAAGTTTTGCTGCTGTTATAGGATTTTCTTCAACAAATTTTTTATTTAAAATAAGTACACAGCAGGGTTCGATTTTAAAATCATCATCAGTAGTTATTGAACGAATCGGTCTAATAATTCCTTGATCAACAAACTTTTGTGCAAACTGGTCTGAAAACATCGCCGCATGAATTTCTCCATTTTGCATAGATTGAATAGTTGCAGCAGTTTCTACATTTTTAAATTTAACTTTTGAATAGTTAACCTTATCTCTTGATAAAAATCTTAAAGCTATATTGTGGTCAGAAGCTCCTATTCCATCATGAATTGCAACTTCTTTTCCAATTAGATCACTTGTCTTTTGAATATCTGAATCTTTTAAAACAAAAAGTGATTTACAACCAGTATGAGCACCTCTTGTAAATACCATATTAGTTCCATTTACTGCAGGAACAACAGAAGTTGAAATATGGTCAGTAGTCGCATCTAACTTACCTGTACCAATAGCATCTGCAACAGATAATTGTAAGTTTTTAATCTCCCCCTCTAAACCTTGTTTAGCCAAAAATCCCTTAACATGAGCAATTCCTAAACCAGAAGTACAAAGCCCCCCGTTGTATCCTAAAGTGATTTTTGTTCCATAACGTGGCTCTTTTTTCCATTTTTCCTCTAAATCGGGATCATTCAAATCAACATCCGCTATAGTCATCTTACTTTCATTTTTTTCTTCTTTCTTTTCAGAACTTTGGTTGTTATCAGCTCTCTTTGCAGTATTTCCACATCCAGTAAAACTAAATACCAGTGCTGATAATAACAATAAACTAATTCCTTTTTTATTCATTTAAAACCCTCCAAAAAAATTGTCAAAAACTTTGTTAAATTATGTATTTATCTTTTTTATTATTTAAGAAATTTTTGACTAATTAAATTATATCATTTAATGTAATTAAGTCAACGATTTATTTATATTAATTTTTTATGGATATTTTATTGTTTATAAGCTATATTTATGCAAATGTTTTGATGGATTAAATTAACATAAGTATTAAAATTATTAATATATTTAATTTTATAATACTTACTATATAATTTAACAAAATTAAATAGCATTTTTTAAAGACTAAAACAGATAAAAATTAGCAACTAAAAAAGGTTAAGCTTTCGCTTAACCTAATCTTTTAAAAAATTCTAAAATATTATATTACTTCTTCAAAACTACAATATTATTAAATTCTTCAGAATTTTCCTTTATTTTATTGGTATTTCCAACTACAACAAAAGTATCTTGACTTAATACTTTATCGATTACTTCTGAAAGTCCTTTTAAATCTTCTAATCTTGCATTTAAAAGCTCCTCTAGGTAGATTTCTAATTCTTTTTCATCTGATCCAGTAATATACATAATCATAGAAGTATAACCTTTATGTTTTGGTGTAAGTAATGGATTAAAATCTTTTACAAGTGAAATTTTAAAACTTTCTAAATCTTCTTCTGAAAGTTCCATTTCTGAAACAAATTTTCCTACTGTTGAAAAAATTTCTTTTGTAGATTTTAAATTAGGATCCCTATAGCTAAACATAATTATTTCACTATCTCTAGTTATACTAAAACCAGCTCCATAAGCTCCACCTATTGCTCTGATATTATTATGCATATGAGTAGTGCTCAAAATTTTGGAAAGCAATGCAAAACTTCCTGAATATTCAACTCCATATTTTTTCATATCTCCTGCAAAAGCAACATAATTTACATCTGAAGAAGTTGCAATTCCTTCTTTTAAATTTTCTTTTTCAAAAGTAAAATCATAAGAAGAATCTTCTATTTTAGGAAATTCTTTTACAAGTCCAACAAATTCTTTTTCTATACTATCAAAATTATCCTCTGTTGTTGTTATATTTACAATTGTTTCGTTTAACTTAAACATTCTATTGTAAACAAATTTCATTTTTTCAATTACATTATCAATTTTTTCATCAAAATTCTCAGCTAAATCTTGAATAAATTTTAAATAATCAATACCTTTAACTTTTTCATCATAATATGCCTTGTTTGAATAATATGATTTTGCTCTGTTTATTCCGTAAAGATGACCAGCTCCAATAACATCTTGTTCCAATTCACCTTTTATAGCTAAAACTTCTTCTTTTATTCTATTCTTATCTGTAAAAATTGTTTCTTTTAATAAGACTTTTACAAGCTCTGCAGTTTCTTTAAGTTTTTCAGAGAAAAATTTCACACTTACAACAATTTTTGGAACAAATTTTTCCCTATTTTTTGAATTTGTCAAAGTTACAATTGTAGTTGAAATCCCTCCACAACGTAAAAATGTTTCAACCGAAAAGTCCTTATAAGACATTGATTTTTTATCCAAAGATTTTAATAGATTTTCGATTAATGATAAATATACTATTTCATCTTTTGAGATATGTTTTAAATCAAAACAAATATCTACATAATTAATACCTGAAGTGAAAATATCATGTTTTAAAACTGTTATATCTTCCACTTTATCTATGTCATTCGGAATTTTTAAAGTTTCTTTATCTATATCTTCAATTTTTAATTTTGGAATTGTAGCTTTTTGTTCATCTGAACTTTCAGTTTGTTGATATTCAATTAAATTCTTAGTATTTTCAATTATTTTTTCAATTTGAATTTTATTTAAAGACTCTTTGTATCTTTTTAACCACTCTTTTTGAGCCAAATCCTTTTTGTCATTAAGTCCGGCACTCGGTGAAAGAACAATAAATGCCTTATGATTGTTATTTAAAATCTTTTCTTCAATAATTCTTTCCAATAATCTATTATTTAGAATTTCTTCTCTAATTTCTGATAAAACATCATCAAAAGCAAGTGATTCCATAGGATTTTTGTCATACAACCAATTCTCGTAGATATGCAACATACATTCAATTCCGGCAGTTGTAGAATTTAAAAGTTCCCTTACAGAAAATTCTGTTCTATTCAATACCGCAATTAGCTTTTCTTTTTCAATTCCATTCTTAATAACATCTGCTAAAGTTTTTTCTACAACTTCCTTAAATTTATCTAAATTTTCCCTTTCTGAATTTGTAACATAAACTCCAAAACTTGAAAATTTTGTAGATTCCATAGAAATTGAAGAAACATCTTCGCATATATTTTCTTTAAGAAGAGCTTCTTTTAAATATGCACCTTGCATCTCAATCAAAACTTCATTTAGTAATCTTGATATAATTCCATCTTTTAGCCCATCACTTTCTCCAAAGCAAGAAACATAAGCTAAGAATGTCTTATTTTTTGTGTCTTCATCCTTTGAAACTGAATATTCATCAAAGACATTTTTAGGTTTTTCAAAAGGTTTTTGATTTCCTTCAAAATTATCAAGTTCTTCTTTTTCAAAGTTTGAAAGATATTCTCTATCCAAAAATTCAAGTCTTTCTTCCATATCACAGTCTCCATATAAATAAATATATGAGTTTGAAGGATGATAATATTTTGAATGAAATTCACAAAAATCTTCATAAGTTAAGTTTGGAATTTCATAAGGTTCTCCACCTGATTCTTTAGCATAAACAGTATCAGAACAAAGAGCATTATTTACTCTATAATAAAGAGTTGTTTCAGGAACAGAATAAGCCCCTTTCATTTCATTATAAACTACCCCTTTGATATTAAGCTCGTCTTCTTCATTTTCAAGTTCATAATGCCAACCTTCTTGCATAAAAATTCTTCTATCAGATTTCATCGCAGGATAGAAAACAGCATCCATATATACATCCATTAAATTTTTAAAATCTTTTTCATTTCTACTGGAAACAGGATAAACAGTCTTATCAGGAAAAGTCATAGCATTTAAAAATGTAGCTGTACTTATCTTTACCATATCCATAAAAGGTTCTTTTGTTTGAAATTTTCTTGAACCGGATAGTACACAATGCTCAATTATATGGCAAATCCCTGTGTTATCTGTAGGAATAGTTTTAAATCCGATACTAAAAGTTTTATTGTCATCATCATTTTTCATCAAAAAAACTCTAGCACCGGTTTTTTCATGTTCAAGTAAAATACAGTCAGAATTTACATCCTTTATATATTTTTCTTGAATTAATTTATATCCTTTATACATATTCCCTCCTATTTTGTAATAAATTCCATAACCGCCTCAGCCGTTTTTTCCATATCGGAAATAACTAAATATTCCTCAATCGTATGAATTTTGTACATTCCAACTCCTAAAATTACAGAATGGAATCCATTTTTTAAATAAATATTTCCGTCACAACCGCCACCAATTTTAATTGGTTTTGCTGTAATTCCAACTTTTTTATAAGCATCTAAAACTCTATTTAATAAATTATTTTCATCAATTTGTTTTAATGGTGGATAATCGTATTTAACTTCGATATTGCATTTAACTTCAAAGTCTTTTGCAGTTTTTTCAAAAATATCTATATAATTATCAACATTTTCTTTTGCTTCATCTTCATTCAAACATCTAACTTCCATTCTGATTTTACAATCTTTAGGAACAACATTTGTAGGAAATTCAGATACGATGCTACCTATATTTGAAGTAGTGTGGTCATTTAATCTTCCAATTTTCATCTTTGAAATAGCACTACTCATAGCTATAATTGCACTTCTTCCTTTTTCAGGCTCAATTCCCGCATGTGCAGAAGCTCCTTCATAATGAACATTTATCTTATACATACAAGGCCCTTCAACAGCTACTAAATCTGATCCACCACCATTATCTAACACAAGCATATCTTTTGCAGGCATAAATTCAGATGGAATTTCTTCCCATTTAATTGATTTTGCTCCCAAAAGTCCAATTTCTTCAGATGGAGTTATAACTGCAAATACATCATTATGTGGTAAATTATTTTCAACTAAATTTTCAAAAGTTTCTAAAATAATTGCAACTCCACCCTTATCATCTCCGCCTAAAGTTGTTTTAGTTCTCGTTTTAACAAGTCCGTCCTCAACATAAACATCTAAATCCTTTGAAGGCTCAACAACATCCATATGAGCAGAAAGAGAAATTGGGTTAAGTTTTTCGTCATCACAATTTTTTTCAAGTTTTGCAATAATTACAGGAGTATTTCCGCCATATTCAGCTGAATGGTCATGTAAAATATATTTAACTCCAAGTTTGTCTAACTTTTTAGTTATATACTTCATAACATTTATTTCATTTCTTGAAGGTGAGTAAATCTTTACTAAATCTAAAAATGTATTTAAAAGTCTTTCTTTATTCATATTAAATCTCCTTTAATTACATATTTTTTTGATATAATTCTCAAATTCTTTTTCAGTATAAGTATGAATTTCTTGAAAATACAGACCTTTATATTTTTCTAAATCAAATCTTATAATTTCTTCTCCGGCTAAATAAGATACCCTTTTACTTATTTCAATTTTCGAATTTTTACTCTCATTATATACAAGTATAAATTTGGTATCATTCCTTATACTAGATATAGTTTTCCCGATAATATCTCCAAAAATTAACAAAGAATCTTTTATTTTTTCTTTAACGGGTTTTTTCTCATTCTTCATTTTACCATTTTTAAACTCAATTAATATAAAATTACCATTGAAATCAATAATAGCATCTACAGATTTTGCGCATTCTTCCGATAGCCCTATATTATTTAGATATTCTCTCTTGACCTTATCAAAATCAATAACTTCCATATTATCTGAAGTCATATGACAATTGTTTTTATTATCATAGGAAGAATGTTTTAGTGAAATAATATTATTTCTAAATATGTCTATATCTATAAGCCTACTCATATCTACTTCCTTCATTTTCTAATTCTTGAAATGGTCTTGCTAACTTTTTATATATCAATTCTGAATTATTTGTAACATCGTTAAATTTTGCAAAATTTCCATCATTTTCTGATAAATAAAATTTACATTTTTCTTTAATCTCATATTTAGCTGAATAAACTTCAATAGCATTTAAAAAATAAGGACTATGAGTTGTTAATAATATATGCATATTAAATTCTTTTTGTAACAAAACTATCAATTCAGCAAATATTAATTGCCATTCTGGATGTAAATGTACTTCAGGTTCATCTAAAACTATAGTCCCATTTTCAGATAAATGTCCATTTAAAAGTAGAGTTTTTATAAGCATAAAAGATTTTATTCCTGTAGATAAATTTTCTACATTTAAAGCTTTTTCATTATTATTTTTCTTATATTTTATTCCAGGACCAAATTTCACAAAATTCCCTAAATCTATTTTATTAAAGATTTCTTCAAAACTTTTTTGAATTATTATTTTATCAATAATTGTATTTAAAAAATACTCACTTTCTAATTTTTTACGTAAAAAATAACTATGTTTTGAAGATATATTTCTATTAAGTCGTGATAAAATTATTGTATCAATATCATCTATTATGAAAGGATTATCTATATATATAACTTCAGTTCCTAGAGAAATATCATTTTCAACACTAAAAAACTTATCATCTTTTATTTTTATATTTATATCTCTTCCCTTTATTGTTAAAGTTATTTCTGAATCTTCATTGGAAAATATATTACCTATTTGATAACTAAACTCTGTAAGTAAATTATTTTTTAAAATTTCTTTTAAAAATTCTAAATGTGAAATACCAAAAACTTCTTTAACTTTTTTTGCAGTTTTATCCACTAACTCTATTGTTTCGTCATCTACATTTTCTTCAATGTTATTATATATAGTTTTTTTTATAGTTTTTTCATCAATATTATGAATATTATCAGAATTAAGCTCATTAATAACAGTATCAATAAAATTTTCTCTTAATATACTTAAATTAATTGAATTAGAATTAGAATTTGCAAATATATAATTTTCTATAGATTTCTCACGTTCCATTTTTATTTTAGACTCTATATCATAAAAACTATTAAAAACTGCAAATAATGCCTTTCCTATAGTACTTTTACCAGTATCATTCTCCCCAGCTATAACTGTAATCCCATTTAAATCTATAGTTGCTTTTTCTATTTTTCCTATATTCTTTAAAAAAAGCTTCATATATACCTCCTTTTATTAAATCTCCTTTAACATTTCAATAATTTTTTCCAGTTTCATTCCTCTGCTTCCCTTAACCATAATTAAAGTATCTTCCGAAATAAGTTCTCTAACTTTATTTACGACTTCTTCATTAGTTTCAAAATGGAAAAGGTTGTTGACATTGAAATTTCTATTTGCTCCATTGTAAATCTCTTTAGCTAAATCTCCAATGCATATCACATAATCAATCTTATTTCTATCTATTTTTTCTCCTACAGAAAAATGTAGTTTTCTCTCGTTTTCACCAAGCTCCAACATATCGGAAAGAATTAAAATTTTATTTTTGTAGCCTTTCATAGTATAGACAGTTTCAATACAGGAAGTTAAGCTTTGAGGATTTGACTTATAACAGTCATTTAAGATATCAAAACTTGACAAGTGCATAAGTTCCATTCTCATTCCGGTTAATTTTACTCTTGAAAGACCTCTAACAATATCGCCATAGTTCATTCCCAAAAGTCCGGCTATTGTTATCGCAACTGAAGCATTGTAAATTTGATGTTTCCCAATAAATGGAATACTGTAAGCATATTCTCCGATTGAAAAACTGCTTCCCTCTTCATCCGAACGAATAGGTCTTATGATTACATCCGAATCTTCTCTTGTTCCTATTTTGATAACTTTTTGAGTAATTGTATATTCTTTTATTACTTCTCTTAAAACTTCATCGTCATTATTGAAGATGAACACTCCATCCGGCTTTAACCCTTCTAGAATTTCAAACTTTGCTCTAGCAATATTTTCTTTAGTTCCAAGTTCCAATAAATGACTATCTCCAATATTTGTAATAACTGCAATATCAGGTCTTGCAATATTCGTAAGAGTTTTAATTTCTCCAAAGCGTTCCATTCCCATTTCCAAAACGACAACTTCATCATCTAAGTCCATTTCCATAATTGTTTTTGGAACACCTATTTCATTATTAAGATTTTTTGCTGTATTATGAACTCTAAAATTTTCCTTTAAAATTGATGCTAAAATATCTTTAGTTCCAGTCTTACCGTTTGAACCGGTTATCCCTACAACTTTAGCTCCAGTTGCCTTTAAATAACTACTTGCAAGTTTTTGATATGCTTGTAGAGTATTATCTACAATAATAATTCCGGCATCAAGGTAAGGTGTAGGATGTCTTTTATCCCATAAAGTAGCAACTGCTCCCTTTTTCACGGCATCAAAAGCAAAATTATGCCCATCAAATTTTTCTCCTACAAGAGGAATAAATAAATTGTGTACTTGTATCTCACGAGTATCTGTAGAAACTCCCTCTATAATTTTATCTTTCATACTTGTAGTAACCAAAGTTCCACCAACTATTTTAGCTATAGTCTCCAAAGTTGCTTTTAACATAATTACCCCCTATTTGTTGTCAAAGAATCTTTTTCTTTTTTATTTTCAACTGCAAGTTCAATTAACTCGTCCAAAAAGTCGCTATAAGTCTTTTTGAAAGTTTTCATATACATTGCAGGAGCCATAGAAACAGCAGTCATTCCCGGAATTGTATTAATTTCATTTACGAGCATTTTTCTATCACTATCTCTTACAAAAATATCAACTCTAGCAAAACCCTTACAATTTGTAACTGCATAGGCTCTTTTTGCTACAGATTGAATTTCTTTAATTTCTTCATCAGTTAAATCCCAAGGAATAATATGGTCTGTAGTTTCGTCAAAGTATTTTGCTTCATAGTCAAAAAATTCTCTAGTAACTTTTACACCACCGGGTAAACTAGCTTTCAAAATATTATTTCCCATAATTAAAACTTGAAGCTCATCTCCAATAACAGCCTCTTCAACTAAAACTCTATTATCATATTTAAAAGCTTCAATTAGAGCAGGTTCAATCTCTTCTTTCTTAGTTACCTTTGTAACTCCAACGCTTGATCCCGCATTACAAGGCTTTATAAAAGAAACTTCTCCAATTTTTTCAAGAATGTTTTTGATTTGTAAATCTTTATTTTTATTAAATTCATATTTCGTTACTAAATAATATTCAGGTTGTAAAATTCCATTACCCGCAAAAACATCATTTGCAGTTCCCTTATCCATACAAACTGCGGAAGATAAAACATTATTTCCCACATATGTAAGGTCCATTATATCAAAAAAACCCTGAATAGTTCCGTCTTCAGAAAAAGTTCCGTGCATTGCCGGAAAGAAAATCGCATTTTCATTTACAAAGTCTTTTGCAAAAAAATTTGAAATAGAATCTGCAACATTTCCAAATCCTTCGACAACTAACTCTTTTTCATTTTCAATATTCTTAGTATTTTTTCCCAAGTAATTCCATCTTCCACATTTATCTACATAAATAGGAAATATCTTATATTTTTTTCTATCTAAATTATTTATAACGGACTTTGCAGTTAAAACAGAAATTTCGTGTTCTGTACTCTTTCCCCCGTATAACAAATATAAATTTTTCATAATTAAAACCCCTTCTTTGTATTATAAATATCATCTTATAGTATACCATAAATTAAAAATTTTTTCATAATTAAACTCAAAAATATTTTTAATAAATTTTTATTTAAATTTTTTATATTATGTAAATAAAATGAATTAATGACATAATATTACTTGTTTTTTAAAAAATTTTACATCTATAAAAATTTTTAATTATCTTTTTTATATTTTTTATCAATATGTTTTTTCGTTTGATAAATCATTTTTTTATTTCTCTAAAAATTATTTAATTATAAATTTTACTGTTAGATTTAATATAATAAAGTTATCTTTTAAGAGTTAAAAATTAATCAAGATAAAATATTATCATTTTTATATAAAATAAAATTCTATCTTAAGAGGCTTTAATTGTTTTTTATTTCACAAAAAAATTATATATACAAAAAAATTAACAATCATCTTTATATATATTTTTACACACTGCAAAAAAAGAAAAAAGTCACAAAAACTAAAAATTTAGAAAAAAAGAAAATTTAAGTGCTTATTGACAAAAAAAAGTTGTTCAGTATACAATTATATTGCAAAAATTATTTTACGGAGGAAAATATGAAAAGAAAAAAAGGAATTTTTAGAAAATTTGTAGTAATGTCTTTACTTTTAAGTTTAGCATTGACTCCTATGGCTATGGCTACTGGTAATACCGTATATGCTGAAAACACAGAGAAAGCCAAAAATGCAAAACTTCCAAACTTTTGTTTAGAAGGTATTGATAAAGCTACAGGAAAAAGATTAACAAAAGAAATTACTTTAAAAGTAAAGACTCACCCAGATTATGCATTTTGGGGCGAGGAAGAGTACGATATTGAAAGTGTTAATGGGGTTTTTGACTTTTCAGTAGTTGAAGATAAAGGTAATCTTTACACTATTGAGATTAAAGGAGAATCAAATTATCAATTATCAAATATTAAAAAAGACAATAAAAATCTTAATATTCTAAAATTTGATTCTGTAAAGAAGACATTGCGTACTTCTAACTTAAATGGTGATGAAGTTGAAATCAATAGTTTAATTTTTGAAAAAAAATCAAATGATAACGAAAATACTGAGGATGAAAATAAGGATGTTACTATTAAAGAAATAGAAGTTGTTTTCCCTGATGGAAGTAAAGTTCCGGATGGAGTTAATTTCCATACATTTAACAAGGAAAACAAGGATATGGCTGATTATGTAACTTCAAATGGAAAATTATCAGGAGTTAAAGTACCGCTTGGAGCTAGAATGAAATTAGGTATTTCAACTGATAAGGATAAATATACTTTAAAAACTGATAATGGATACGAAAACTATATTTGGTTTAAGGCAGATAAAAACGGTATAGCAAAATATTATAATGAAATAACCGGAGAATTATCCGAAAAAACTGTAGAAAAAATAGTTGTTGTTAAAAAATCAGACTTAATTGGTAAAAAACCCGAAAATGGAATATTAACAAAAAAAATTCTAGAAGTTTTTGATATTACTTCACATAAAGCAGTTACTGAAAATAATTTAAAATTCGTAGTTATGGGTGGTGGAGAAACTAAAGAATTTGTAAGTAAAAATGGAAAAATCGAATTAGAACTTTACAAAAATACCGAATATACTATAAATATAGTTAGATCTGTTGAAAATACTTATAAAATGAGCGGCTTTAAATTCAGAATAAATGATGATAATAGTATTGAAAACGAATCAAAAGAGAAGGTTGAAAAACTAAATGTATATCAAGGTTCCTATCTAGTTAGAATTTATGTTATTCAAGGTGGAAAACATCTAAAAAAATCTATTGATTTTAAAATTGAAGAAATTGGAACAAACTCAGTTCAAATTAGAAAAAATGAAAATAACTTTTTAAATTTTGATGCAAAAATCGGTAAGTCTTATAAAATAACTATGAAGGATAAGGACTCTGAATATTATTTAGAAAAGCCTATAGAATTTACAGTTGAAAAAGATAAAGAAGACGGTTTATATTGGCCAAAAGTACCAGAAGGAGATACTTCTCAAGGTAAGAATAGAAAACTTAAAGCTGTATTTTTAAAACGTTATGACGGT
Source organism: Parvimonas sp. D9 (assembly GCF_035282565.1). NCBI lineage: Bacteria > Bacillati > Bacillota > Tissierellia > Tissierellales > Peptoniphilaceae > Parvimonas > Parvimonas sp. D9. Next base: position 18,118 of record NZ_JAYKBM010000003.1, read on the forward strand.
GTAGGAAATAATATTCCAGGTCTTGGTGGAAATGATACAGATCCTTCTTGTCCAAGTTGTCCTGATAATTCAGATGTTGTTTGTGAAGTAAGTAAAAGCAAAGTAAAAACTTTACCGATTTCTGTAAAACTACCGGAAGGTGCAGACAAAAAAGATATAAAATTCAAATTATTTAATTCAAGTAAACAACAATATGAAGGAGAATTTACTCTAGATGAAAACGGAAAGTTACCAGCTCTTGAGTTATTTGAAAAGAATTCATATTTCTTACAATTAGTTTCAAACAAATATTTTATGCACAATAAACATTTTGAAGCTGTAAAAGAAGGTAAGTTCCCATTTTCCTTCAAAGATAAAAAAGAATTAACAGAACTTGTTGTTAAAAATAATACATCTAATGTTAAAAATGATGGAACTTATGAAATTGACATTAAGTTCGTAAAAGATAATAAAGCTCTTGTAAATGAAGAAATTCAATTTATTAGTGCAATTCATACTACAAAAGCTACAACAGATGAATTAGGACATTTAAAAGTTAGATTAATGGAAGATGTAACTTATGTTGCTAAACCAACTAATGAAAATCTTATAATTGATACATTCCCTATCGTTGTAAAAGATAAAACTGAATGGGGAACTCCGGGAATTAAATATGTTTTTGATCATTCATCTTGTGGAAGTGCTGAAATTATCAAAGTAAAAAATAAAATTTCAGGTAGAACTAATGGCTCTATTACTTGTAAACCAGGTAACACAACAATAAAAGGAATGGACTTTAAAAATTTATTCTTGCTTACTGACCACTTAGATAAATCTGATTATCCTGAATTAAAAGAAAAAGATGCTATGATTCTCGATTTAGTTCTACTTAATCATGTAAGACAAAATTGTGAAAGAACTAAATTAGCCTATGGAGATTTTGAAATTCTAAGAAAAATCCCTACAGGTAAAAAAGTTTCTTCCGCTTATTATCTAAACGGAAATAACAAAGAAGAATTAAAATTTGAACAGATTGGAGATATTGTAAAAATTACTGATGTTCATAGCTTAGGAATATATCCTTTAGTGATAGAATTTGAAAAAACAGGATTAGATATACCAAATAAACCTGATGAAAACAAAGATGAAGAAATTACACTTATCGATGAACAAACTAAAATTTCTGTTAAAGGGCCAAAGAAGATACTTGAAGGTTTAAAATTGAAAGTAAACAAACCGGATTCTAACAAATTCGAAAGTTTAAGAGGAAAAAATGTAAATCTTTATGATATTGAATTCTTAGATAAATCAGGAAATCTTAAAAAAGTAGAAAATGGGAAATTTTTAGTTACAGTTCCAAAAACTTCAAATAATGAAGTAGTAGCTGTCCACTATTTAGATGATAATGGAAAATTAAATGCTTTAAGTTTCAATCAAAATGGAAAAGAAATAAGTTTTGAAACTTCTCATTTTTCTAAATATGCAATAGAATACAAATTCCAAAAAGTAAAAGATGATAAACAAATTGAAAATAACAATAAAAAGCAAAGTAAAAAATCTAAATTGGCAAAAACATCAATAGGTTTAAATTTTGTTACATTATCAACATTAGCTATCAGTTCTCTTGCAGGTCTTTACATTTCAAAGAAGAAAAGATAATAAAAAGCTAAATTAAAATTATTTAAAATATAAACAAAAAAGTACTGCTCCAAAAACTCGAAAACAAGTAATGGATGCAGTACTTTTTACTGTAATTTATAATAAACTATTTTATCCAAAAATTGTAAATATAGCCCAAGTCAAATTAAGCATCATATGAATTATTATGGGTGATGAAATACGTTTAGTATATAGATATAATAGTGAACAAACTATTCCAAAAACAGAATAGTATATCATAGAAGGATGAAAATACCCATTATGTATTGCTCCGAAAACTATTGATGAAATTAATACCGAAGAAATTATCCTAACATACTCATTACATCCTGAATATAATTCATATAAAAACCCAAACAATCCCTTTCTAAATGCTAATTCCTCCATTATTGGAGCTAAAATTCCAACACATATAATATAAGCTGGTACTTGATTGATTAATTTTGTTATTATATTTGTAGCAGGACTTTCAAATGAATTGAATAAATACCCTTGTAAATATATTGTTATTCTAGCAATAAAAAAGTAATATAGTAAAAATACAGTTATAGCTATTAAAATACTTTTTATTAAATTCATCTTTTTTGAATCATCTAAATCTAATTTATTTTTAAATAATACGCAAATTATAAAAACAGAAATTATCAGAGTAATTAACCTTTTTGATATTTCATACATTAAATAACTTTTTAAATCATATTTATCTATAAAAAACTTTCCCCATAAAGACGGAAAACTAACACTTTTGAAAAATAACACATATACTAAATAAAGACTTAATAAACCCAATAGTTTTTTTGTTCTTTCATTTCTATAAATTTCAGATATCTTCATTTTCTCCTCCCTTGCCTTTGATTACTATCCCAATTATAAAAAAACGTTTGTATGTAATCACTAACTAATAACAAAGTTTATATTGAATACACCTAATTTATTAATAATATAACTATTAGGTGTATTCTTAAATCATCTTTTACTTAATATTCAGTTACTAATTTAAAACAAAATATTTTTAATTTTCAATTTCTCTATGTGATATTTTAAATTCCCTATCTCTTGATTTCATAAAATATGAATGTACAAGATATAGTCCAAAGTTTAATATCAGCATCATTATTGCTATATATGTTATTGGATGCAATCTATCAGCTACATCTTTAAAAATTGGCGGTTCTGACAGAAATGCATAGTTACAGTTTGTAAGACTGTTGAAAATTACAATTGCTATATGCAAAATGTTTGTAAAAACAAAAACTTCTGTATATTTTTTGAATGAAATTTCTATTTTTTCTACAAAGAATATATAACAACTTACCCATAGCAATAGAGTATGTCCAACAAAAAAGCTTATCCAAGTATAATGTGGAAATGCAAATTTATCTAACTCCGGTGTCAATAGTGCAACTATTGAGCCTACAAAGCCAAGATAAATCCCGATTCTTTTTGACTTTTCATTATGAAAAAACACCCCGTATATCAAACATATAATCGCAACCCTGCAATCATACAAAGGCAGACTGGTTTCTATCGAAAATGCACCGCTTGTTATATACCAAAAATATAATATAAACTGTTGTAAAAATAATATTGCAACAAAAACTTTTAAAATATTTTTATTGCTATTTTTAAATTTATCTCTATACTTATAAATTATAATTGCTCCTGCAAAAGCAATTATAACAAGCACGATATGAGTAGAACCGTATTTTTCTATGTCATATCCTTCAGGCTTTGACCTGAAAAAATAAATTAAAAAATCTAAAATTCTTTCTAAAAAATTCAAAACTATTCTCCTTTAACAAAAGACCAAGAATTCTTTATCTGTGTTCTTAATCTTTCAAAACTCCACTTTTCATTTGTATTTGTAGGGCTATTAGAATCATTTATTATGAACATCTCGTCTTCATCAACTCCAACTAAAACGATATAATGTCCAGTTGAAGAAAAATCTCCCGGTCCTACATTTGCAATTATAGGTCTTCCATTCTTTAACTCATTTTTATAAATTTTTTCATTTGTTGACAACTCTTTAACTTTAATTCCATATTTTTTTGGAATTTCTGTAAAATATTCCCAACCGGTTCCTGATTTTTCAGAATATTCTTCATATTTTGCCAATTCTACAGGAGTAATGGAATTGTCCTTTAAAAGTCCGGAAATAACCATAGCCATTGAAGTTGGACCACAACCATTTATGGCTATATTATCATCAGTATATTTGTTTTGTCCCCAACGTCTGTCCCATTGCAAATAATATGGAATATCTCTTTTAAAATCAACACTTTCTCCGGTAAAATTATCAACTGTTCTATTCTCAAGCTTGTCTTTAACAAAAAGTTTTGCAGAAGGATTTCTATAAAGCAAAGCCAAATAGCTATAGCTTAATTTATCTTTACTTTTTAATATTTCTTGAATATCTGAATCCTCACTATTTTTAAGCCCTTCAAGAACGGTTTTTTCAGTCAAAATATTTGCCTTTTTACCTGTATTAACTTTTGTAGAAAGTTTACTTACATCTATTCCGTTAGCATTTAAAGTCTTTGATTTAGTTTCAACCTCTTTTGCTGTATTACCTGCAATTTTGGTTTCTTTTTTAGCAAAAACGAAATTAAAAAATACAAATATTCCAAATGTATACAATACAAGATAAATACCGAATTTAGTTAATTTATTTTGCAAATTGCGATTCATAATCTACTCCGCAATTGCCAACATCTTCTTAGCTTGATCACTTGTAATCAGCGCATCTATCATTTCGGAAATATCTCCATTTAGGAAACTGTCTAATTGATAAATAGTCATATTTATTCTGTGATCTGTAACTCTTCCTTGTGGAAAATTATAAGTTCTTATCCTTTCAGATCTGTCTCCTGACCCGATTTGTGATTTTCTTGCATCAGCAATATCCTTATTCTGTTCCTCTTGATACTTTTCATAAAGTCTTGATTTCAAAATTTTCATTGCCTTATCTTTATTCTTAAGCTGTGATTTTTCATCTTGACAAGTAACAACAACTCCTGTAGGAATATGTGTAATTCTAACAGCAGAGTCAGTTGTATTTACACATTGTCCTCCATTACCGCTAGCTCTGTAAACATCAATTCTAAGATCATTTTGATTTATAACGACATCAACATCTTCAACTTCCGGTAAAACTGCAACAGTTGCAGCAGAAGTATGAATTCTTCCACTTGATTCTGTAGCAGGAACACGTTGAACTCTATGAACACCACTTTCATATTTTAATTTTGAGTATGCCCCTTTACCTTTAACTAAGAAAACAACTTCTTTAATTCCACCGACACCTTGTTCAGAAATACTCATTATTTCTGTTTTCCATTTTTGTTTATCTGCGAACATTCTATACATTCTAAGAAGATCTTCTGCGAAAAGTCCCGCTTCATCTCCACCTGTACCGGCTCTTACTTCCATAAATACATTCTTTTCATCATTAGGGTCTTTTGGCAATAACAAAATTTTAAGATCTTGTTCTTCCTTTTCAATACTATCCTCAAGCTCTGAAATTTCTTCTTTAACAAGTTCTTTCATTTCATCGTCTAAACTTTCCTTTAACATCTCTTTATTTTCTTCAAGTTCTTTCTTATGTTTAGAATATTCTCTATATTTTTCAACAATAGGCTTCATATCGCCATGTTCTTTAGCAAGTTTTTGCCAAACATTCATATCTTTCATAATTTCAGGATCTATAATTTTCTTTTCAAGCTCCTCGAATTTTTCAACTAATAGTTCTAATTTATCAAACAAAGTATATCTCTCCTTTTATAACTACAATCAACTTTAATTTATCTTAACAATTTATTTTTATCTAAAATATATAAGCTTTATCTACAAGTATAAAGCTAATAATTAAATCATAACTCCTTTTTGATTATTCTTTATGGTAGTTATGATGAAATATAAGTAGCTTTGCCATTAGGCGCAAAGCTACTTATATTATATCACATATGTACATATATTGTAAATTTTTTTCACTAAAAAATCTGCTATAAAACAACCCGACACATAAGTATCGGGAATGAAATTCTTTTATCTTTATTTAGAAAGTTCTAAATTTTTATTATTTATAGTATAAATTTCATCAGCAATTTCTTCATAAAGCAAATCGTGAGCTATTAAAATCATTATGCTTTTTCTCTTTTCTTCTTCTAGAAAATCTCTTAAAATAGCTTTTGATTCAATATCTAAATTTGCTGACGGCTCGTCAAGTAAAACAATACTCTTTTCTTGCATAAATGTCCTTATCAAAAATAGTTTTTGCTGTTCTCCAAGTGAAAGATTTGCAGGATTTGTTTTAACTTCATAATTTTCATCTTTTGCATTAAATTTTTTCAAAAGATTTCGCATCTTTGAAATTTGTTCTTCCCTTTCTATCTCAGTTAAAACTATATTTTCTCTAACGGTTCCGTTAAACAACATTGCGGGATTATATAAGTAGGAAATATCGTCTTTTTTATCCTCCGATATTCTAAAATATCCACCTTTTTCCTTAATTTGTTTTACGGAATAAACCCCTGCAAGTAAATTTAAAAGCGTAGTTTTTCCTGTTCCATTATCACCTTTTAGAATATAAAGCCCATTTTTAGAAATTGTAAAATCATCTATTTTAAACAATAACTCATCTTTTGCATTTGTAATTTCGACATTTTTAATTTCTATAGGATTTTCTTGTTTTACAAAAAGTTTTGAATAATTATTTTCTTCATTTTCATAGTTTAAAAAGTTTCTAATCCTTTCAAAACTTGCTACTGAAGAATTTGCATTTGCCTTTAAATTTGCAATGGACGTTATCGGAGTATAAATCATTTGAGCATATTGTAAAAACATAATCAATGTTCCAATAGTAAAAATTCCTCTATGAACAAAACTTGCCCCCAAGATTAACACTATAAAAGGACTAAGAGTTGAAATAAATTTTGGAAATTCCATATTTAAAATTAAAAATTTATGTTTTGTACCTGTAATATTCCAACGTTTTTCTGCTATATAATTAAATTTCTTAAAAAACATGCCCCAAGCCTTAAACAACTCAATACTTGTTTTTTTATAAACAACATCTTCTTCTTGTTCAAAAATTTTGTCATTTAATTTCATCTCTTCACTTGCAAGTTTTTCCATTCGATTTTTATTAAAATAATTTCCAAGATAATAAATCGGTATTAATATAAAAGTTATTATTGCAAGTATGTAATTAATTTTTATCAGTATAAGAACTACTAATAAAATCTTTATAGAATCCACTACTAAATCTATTTTTAAATTAATATATGTATAAATTACAGCTATATCATAATTCAAAAGATTCAACACCTTAGCCTTGCTCATCCCCTCATAGTCCGGTGTGTTTATCGCAGAAATCTTTTTTACAATTTGTTTTTGATATTTTAAAGCAGTTTTATTACAAAATATCTGATTTAGATAATCACATAAATAGCTAATTCCATGAATAAAAACCGCAAATACAATTATCCCAAATATGTATAAATATAATTTTCCACTGTCCATATTCCCTACATTATCAAGAATACTCTTAAAAATATAAGGAAAAATAAGTGAAATAAAATAAACTCCCAGCGAAAAAATACATAGAAAAATAACACTGGATTTTTTTAACTTAATCGGCAAATCGAATTTTGAATTTTTCATTATAAAATAACTCCTCCATATATAGTATTTATTTACAATTATTAATTCTTTATTATATTAATTTTTTCTCCTGTAAATTCTAAAATGTAGTCATACATTTTTACATTTTCTTCAGAATAATTGTGGGAAATATTAATAAAGCCCAAGTTTTCATCACTTAAAATCATTTTTTCTATAATTGAAATTGAATTTTTATCAATATTGCTCATAGCCTCATCAAATACCAAAAAATTACTATTTCTAAGTAAAGCTCTAGCAATTATAATTTTTTGTTTTTCACCACCGGAAATTGAAAGATTCAATTCATTCAAATTTTCGTTTCTATTTTCTATAAGTTTTTTATCCAAATTTACTTTATTTAAAATATCATAAATCAAATTATCCTCAAAATTTTTAAATAAAGTTATATTTGAAACTATATTTTCATTGAATAGGAAAGAATTTTGTTCAACATAGACAATATTTTTTGAAATATCAGGATAATCCTTTATATTTTTACCATTTATCTTTATATTTCCGCTATAATTTTCAAACTCCCCAAACAGTAATTTCAAAATCGTACTCTTTCCTGAGCCGTTTTGACCTTTAATAAGGTATTTTTTACCACTTTCAAAAACATTTGAAAAATTATCAATAATATATTTATTTTGGTTATAAGAGAAACTTACATTTTCAAATTCAATTTTCTCAACTCTCTCTTGCTCATTTTCTTCAAATTCACAATCGGATAAGGTATTAAATAAATCATTTTTCACTTTCTTTATAGAAAATACAGTTATCAAATAGCTGGAAATAGTATTAATCGGATATATTAACAACTCCGATAATTGCAAAATTGCTATAAAAGCTCCGATAGTTTCTTTTCCACTAATAATTGAACTGATAACAACATAATAAATTAGAAACTGGGATATAAATGAAATGGCTCCCATACTAATTTCTAGAACTGCATTTTTTATGCTATATCTATAAGCATATTTTTGTTCATCTGATGAAATAGATTCCATTTTATTATTTATATTTTTTTCTACAGAATATCTTTTTATAGTGCCTATTCCCTCAACAATATCATAAAAAGCCGTATTTAATCGTCTTAGTCCTAAAATACTCTTTTCTCTTATTCTTTGCATATCTATTTCAAAAAAATAAGGAATTAGAATTGATATAATATTAGTTCCTAGGATAATAAATGATGCAAGAATATTCAATGAAAACAGCAAATACATATACCAAATAATAGATACTGCTTGAAATATAATATGTGGTATTGTTAAATAGTATTCTTCTACAACAGATTCTATCTCATTATTATAAATAGAATAAAGTTCTTGAGGATTTTCTCCCTTTTTACCCTTTAATAAAATTCCTCTTACAAAAAGATTTCTAAGCTTCATGTATAATAATCTTCTATACTTAGCATTCAACAATTTGCCAATAAATTCAGAACACAACACTAATACTATTAGTAGAGCATATTTTACAAAATATCCAAAAATTTTATCAAATTGTTTTTCTGTAATACTATCTGTAATTTCCTTAATTACCATTGGCATATTAGCATTTGAATAAACTGTAAAAATACTAAAAATAACAATTAACATAGAATATAGATAAATATTTTTTTTTAATTTTTTCATAATAACTAATACTCCATAAATTTCAATTATACAAAATAATTTTCCAATATTTTACATAATCATTGTATCATAGTAAATGAGTTTTTTCAACGATTTAATAGTTTCTTATCTTTGTCTATAATATAGCTCTTGAATAAAAAAATAGCTATGCAAAAATTTTACATAGCTTATTTTCTATAAATTTTAAGTGTGGTATTTACATCCTAATAATATGATTGTGATTAGTGCTTATATTTTTTATTTTAAATTTAATAAAATAGTTATATTAAGAAGTAAAATTTATAATCCATTTATACCCAACAATTTTCAATAATAATAACTATTGATTATTTTTAAGAATATTTTATGCTTTATATATTATATATAAACTACCATTTACAATTTATTTTCTCACAATAAAAAATGAGGGTCTTAAAACCCTCATTAAAAATGTAATCTTATTTTTTTTCGCCTCTTGATTCTTTTACATTTTTAATATAATTTTCAGCGGCTTTACCTAATTTAATAACTTCAGCTTTATCAATCTTATCTTCTTTAACTTGAGCAATTAAATTAGCATATTTTTTTTCAATACTTTCTTTGTCTGCATCCTTTAAATTAGGAATTTCCAATTCAATAGCTTTTTGAGCTTCCAATGATTTTATAGTTGAATTTTTTTCTTCGTCAGAAGCCTTTTCCATCCTAGGTTCTTCTTTCTTTTCTTCCTTTTTTTCTTCTGCTTTTTTATTTTCAGCCGGTTTTGATTGACAAGCAACCATTGATCCCATTAAAAATATAGCCATAGCAGAAATTAAATATTTTTTAATTTTCATATAAAAACCTCCTAAAAATCTTTATCCATAGTGGATTATACTATAACATATCATTTTTGTCAATGAATTTAACTTATTTTTTCAACTAATTCTACAATTTTATCTACTGAAAATCCTTTTGCTATATCTTCCATATTCAAAGCCATATATTCTATTTTTCTTCTATTTTTATAAAATTTTTTTATTTCCTTTACAACTGCATCAATGCCGTTTGCATAGACTCCAATTTCTTCCTCAACTATAAAATTTTTATTTTCTTCTTCGTGACCCGGAATAAAAAATGGAATTATGAGTGGAATATTTTTAACAATTGCCTCAGTAACTGTAAGTCCTCCGGGCTTTGTAATCAAAATTTGATTTTCTTCCATAAGTCTTGCAATTTCATTTGTATAACCAAAAATCTCAAGTCTATTTTCATCTATAAACAGACTATATTTTTTTTCAAGTTTTTCTTTTAATTCTTCATTTTTCCCGCAGACCATAGTAAGTTTGATGTCATTTGCAATATCCAATATCGGCATAATATATTCAGAGAAATCATTCATTCCTAAAGTTCCAAATATCGTTAAAATATTAAATCCGTCTTTTTTTTCATAATGTCTTTCCTTAAAGCTATCACTTATAGGTATTCCAAAAGCACAAATCCTATCTTGTTTTATCCCGTCGTCAATCATTCTGCTTTTTGTAAATTCACTTGCCACTATATAATAATCTACATAATCGCTAAAATACATCTTATGTGTTATATAATCTGTAATCACTGAAATAAAGGGAACATTATAATATTTTTTTTGCTTTATATGTTCCATAATTCCAATTGCAAAAACATGAGTTCCTATGACTACATTAGGTCTTTTTTCTTCCAAAATAGGTAATATCTTATTGCTCAAAATATTTAAAATCGGTTTTGAAAGGACATTTTGTGATTGAGTTAAATTTGTTCCTTTATATATCAGTCCATAAATTTCAGGAGTCTTAGTTACAATTCCCAAATATCCTCCAACAAGCAAACTGTCTAATTTTTCAGAAATTTCTTTTAATAAATCTATTTCTTCTACATCAAAACCTCTTAGTTCAAGCTTTTCTCTAATATTATTAGCAGCTTTATTATGCCCACCACCGAAAGATGCCGTTAAAATTAAAGCTTTTTTCATTTTACGCCTCACTTTACAGAAAGAGTCGGAAAAATTTTCCGACTCTAAATACTATTCCTCTATTTTTTCAACTTCTTCAGTTTCAGTTTCACTTTCTTTTTCTTCTACTTCATTTGATTCATCATATTCTTTAGTTTCTTCAGATTCATTATGTTCAACAGTTTCTTCTCTTGCAAGTCTTTCTTCTTCCTCCATTGTTTCATAATCAATTTCAATGGATTTATAGACTTTCATACCTGTTCCGGCAGGAATAAGTTTACCTAAAATTACATTTTCTTTCAATCCGATCAACCCGTCCACTTTTCCTTTTATAGAAGCATCAGTTAAAACTCTGGTTGTTTCTTGGAATGATGCCGCTGATAAGAAACTTTCAGTAGCAAGAGACGCCTTTGTGATTCCCAATAATACATTATCAAAAGTTGCAGGAATCTTATCTTCATCTAACATTTGTCTATTAACAGCTTCTACTTCTCTAAACGGAACCAGACTTCCCTCTAGGAAATTAGTATCTCCTGAAGTATCAATTTTAACTTTAGAAAGCATTTGTTTTATAATGATTTCGATATGTCTATCATCGATATCTACTCCTTGATTACGATAAACTTTTTGAACTTCTTTAGTGATGTATTCTTGAACACCTGTTGGACCTTTAATAGCTAAAATGTCATGTGGATTTATAGAACCTTCAGTAAGCATATCGCCCGCTTTAATTTTTTCTCCATCTTTAACTTTAATTCTGGCTCCATAAGGTATAGCATAAATTCTTTCATCACCATCATCGGCAGTTACAACTATATCATATCTCTTCTTATTATCAACTAATTTTACAGTACCGTCTATTTCAGTTATATAAGCAAGTCCTTTTGGTTTTCTTGCTTCAAAAAGTTCTTCAACACGAGGAAGACCTTGAGTGATTCCAACACCGGCAACTCCACCAGAGTGGAATGTTCTCATTGTAAGCTGAGTACCAGGTTCCCCAATAGATTGAGCAGCTATAATTCCTACAGCTTCTCCAATGTTAACTGGATTTCCTGTTGCAAGATTACGTCCATAACATTTTGCACAAACACCATGTTTAGATTTACAGCCTAGAACAGAACGTACTTTTATTTCTGTAATTCCAAGTTTTTCAACTTTTTCAGCTAGACTTTCGGTAATCATTTCATTCTTATGAATTAATATCTCTCCTGTAGTAGGATTTAATACATCTTCAAATGAATGTCTTCCTACGATTCTATCCGCAAGTTTTTCAACTATGGCATTTCCATCTTTAAAGTCTCTAGCCAATACATATTCATCTGTACAACAGTCATCTTCTCTAACAATAACATCTTGAGAAACATCTACAAGTCTTCTTGTTAAATATCCAGAGTCAGCTGTTCTAAGTGCAGTATCTGAAAGTCCTTTTCTTGAACCATGAGTTGAAATAAAGAACTCTTGTACTGAAAGACCTTCTCTAAAGTTTGCTTTGATAGGAATTTCTACGATTCTACCAGTAGCAGAACTCATAAGTCCACGCATTCCCGCTAACTGTCTAATTTGGTTAATATTACCTCTGGCTCCTGAGTCAGCCATGATTGAAATACTATTTGTAGGATCTTGCTTTTCAACAAGAATCTTTGTAATATCTTCAGTAGCTTTAGTCCAAACAGAGATTACATATTCATATCTTTCTTGTTCGGAAACTAAACCGTCTCTAAATAATTCTTCATAAACAGCAATTTTCTTTTCTGCTTCTTTAAGAATTTCCCATTTTTCTTCTGGAACTATTACGTCATTCATTGAAATTGAAATAGCTCCAACAGTTGAATATTTATATCCTGTAGATTTAATATAGTCTAATACTTCAGCAGTTTTAATATTTCCATGTTTTCTAAAACATTTATCTACAATCTTACCAAGCATTTTTTTATCTACAAGTCTATCTATTTCTAATGAGAATTTATCTTTACTTCTATCAACAAATCCTAAATCTTGTGGAATATGTTCATTAAATATAAATCTACCAACAGTTGATTTTACGATTTGACTTTCTCCTGTTTCTTCATCTCTATACAAGATATTAACAGTATCATGAATTTTAACATTATTTGTAGAATAAGCCTTAAACATTTCATCATAATCCATAAATGAACGAACAGCTTGTTCTTCAACAGTTCCACTTGTTAAGTAATATGAACCTAATACCATATCTTGTGTAGGAGTTGTGATAGGCTTACCATCTTTTGGTGCTAAAATATTATTTGTAGAAAGCATCAAAAGTCTTGCTTCTGCTTGGGCTTCAGTTGATAAAGGTAAATGCACAGCCATTTGGTCACCGTCAAAGTCGGCATTATATGCAGTACAAACTAACGGATGTAATTTTATTGCTTTTCCTTCAACTAAAACCGGTTCAAATGCTTGAATACCAAGTCTATGAAGAGTCGGTGCTCTGTTTAAAAGCACAGGATGATCTTTGATAACTTTATCCAAGATGTCCCAAACATTTGAATTTAATCTTTCTACATATTTTTTTGCACTCTTAATATTATGAACAATTCCGTCTTCAACTAATTGTTTCATAATGAAGGGTTTGAATAATTCAAGAGCCATTTTTTTAGGAAGTCCACATTGGTGGAATTTTAAATCTGGTCCTACTACGATTACTGAACGTCCTGAATAGTCAACACGCTTTCCAAGTAAGTTTTGTCTAAATCTTCCTGTCTTTCCCTTTAACATATCTGATAAAGATTTAAGCTCTCTATTTCCTGCTCCTGTTACAGCTTTTCCATGTCTACCATTATCTATTAATGTATCCACAGCTTCTTGTAACATTCTCTTTTCATTTCTCATAATGATTTCCGGAGCGTGAATTTCAATAAGTTTTTTCAATCTGTTATTTCTATTTATAACACGTCTATACAAATCATTTAAGTCTGAAGTTGCAAATCTTCCACCTTCAAGTTGAACCATAGGTCTTAAATCAGGTGGAATAACAGGAACGACATCAATAATCATCCATTCAGGTCTATTTCCTGATTTTCTGAAAGCTTCACAAACTTCAAGTCTTCTCGAAAGTCTAATTTTCTTTTGACCAGTTGCATCAACAAGACCTTTTTTCAATTCATCTGAAAGCTCATCTAAATCTATATTTTCTAAAAGCTCTTTAATTGCTTCAGCACCCATTCCAACTCTGAAATTTTCTGTACCAAATTTTTCACAAGCTTCTCCATATTCGCCTTCAGTTAGTAATTGTTTAACATAAAGGTCAGTATCTTTTGCATCAAGAACAACATAATTTGCAAAATATAAGATTTTTTCAAGAGCTCTTGGGCTCATATCTAATATAAGACCCATTCTTGAAGGTATTCCTTTAAAATACCATATATGAGAAACCGGAGCAACAAGTTCTATATGACCCATTCTCTCACGTCTTACTTTAGACTTTGTGATTTCAACTCCACATTTTTCACATACATTTCCCTTGTATTTTATTCTTTTATACTTACCACAATTACATTCCCAGTCCTTTACCGGTCCAAATATTTTTTCACAGAAAAGACCATCTTTTTCAGGCTTTAAAGTTCTATAATTTATGGTTTCTGGTTTTTTAACTTCTCCTCTTGACCAACTTCTTATCTTATCAGGTGAAGCTAAGCCAATTTTCATTGCATCAAAATTATTTAATTCCAACAAGGAGTCCACTCCCTTCCTCTATGTTATTGATCAATATCTTCTTCTATAAATATTTCGTCTTGTTCTACTTTTTCTGAACTGTTTTTTCCTTTTTCATCTTTATCTTCTAAGAAACTAAGGTCAAAGCCATCAAAATCTTCTTCCTTATTTCCAGATTGATCATAAAATGAATCAAAGTCAAAATCTTCTTCCTCTTCTTCTTTGGCATACTCTTCATTTAAAACAAGTTGAGCCTTAATTTCATCGGAATTTTCTCTAAGTTTGATTTCTTCTCCTTCTTCATCAATCAATTTAACATCTAAACATAATGATTGTAATTCTTTCATAAGAACTTTGAAGGATTCAGGAATACCTGGTTCAGGAATATTTACACCCTTAACAATTGATTCATAAGTTTTAACTCTACCTACAATGTCGTCACTCTTAACAGTTAGCATTTCTTGTAAAGTATGACTTGCACCGTATGCTTCCAATGCCCAAACTTCCATTTCTCCAAATCTTTGTCCACCAAATTGTGCCTTACCACCAAGTGGTTGTTGTGTAACTAAAGAATAAGGCCCGATAGATCTAGCATGAATCTTTTCATCTACTAAATGGTGAAGTTTTAACATATACATATAACCAACAGTTACAGGATTGTCAAATTCATCTCCAGTTCTTCCGTCTCTAAGTTTTATTTTTCCTGATTCAGGACAACCAGCAAGCTTTAATGCATCAAGAACATCAATATCACTTGCTCCGTCAAATACAGGTGTTGCAACTTTCCAACCAAGTCTTTTAGCTGCAAGTCCTAAATGCACTTCAAGTACTTGTCCGATGTTCATACGAGAAGGTACCCCTAACGGATTAAGAACGATTTGTAAAGGAGTTCCATCCGGTAAGAATGGCATATCTTCTTGAGGCATTATTCTTGAAATAACCCCTTTGTTACCATGTCTACCGCACATTTTATCTCCTACATTAATCTTTCTCTTAGTGGCTACATAAACTCTAACCACTTCATTAACTCCTGGTGGTAATTCATCTCCATTTTTTCTACTATAACATTTAACATCTACAACAATACCAGTTTCTCCATGAGGAACTCTTAAAGAAGTATCTCTTACTTCTCTAGCTTTTTCTCCGAAAATAGCTCTTAAAAGTCTTTCTTCTGCACTTAATTCAGTTTCTCCCTTAGGTGATACTTTACCAACCAAGATATCTCCCGAATTAACTTCAGCACCAATTCTTATAATACCATTTTCATCTAAGTTCTTTCTCATATCTTCACCGATATTTATAACATCTCTTGTGATTTCTTCAGAACCTAATTTGATTTCTCTCGCTTCACATTCATGTTCTTCAATGTGTAATGAAGTTAAAACATCATCTATAACAAGTTGTTCATTTAACAACATCGCATCTTCGTAGTTATAACCTTCCCAGTTCATAAATGCCATTAAAATATTTTTACCTAATGCAATTTCTCCATTTTCTGTTGAAGGGCCATCGGCAATAATATCCCCTGCATTAATTCTGTCATTTTCATTAACTATAGGTCTTTGATTAATTGTTGTTCCTTGATTTGAACGTTTAAATTTAAGTAATCTATATTTATCAACTACATTATCTAAATCTCTTTTAATATGAATTTCATCACTATCAACTTTTGTAACAATTCCTGAATTTTTAGCAATGATAACAACACCACTATCTCTTGCCGCTTTATGTTCTATACCGGTTCCTACAATAGGAGCTTCAGTAACAAGTAGAGGCACTGCTTGTCTTTGCATGTTTGAACCCATCAACGCACGAGTAGCATCGTCATTTTCAAGGAAAGGAATCATTGCTGTACCAACTGATACAATTTGTTGAGGAGAAACGTCCATAAGTTGAATTGTATCTCTTGGATAAATATCATTTTCGCCATTAATACCACGACCACTTACTCTTTCGTTTACAAAACGTCCATTTTCATCAAGTGGTTCATTGGCTTGAGCGATAATAACTTCATCTTCTTCATCAGCAGTTAAATAAACAATGTCCTTTGTAGCAATTCCATTATTTACAACACGATATGGTGTTTCAATAAATCCATATTGATCAACTCTTGCATAAGTTGTAAGAGAAGTAATAAGACCGATGTTTGGACCTTCTGGAGTTTCTATCGGACAAATTCTTCCGTAGTGACTTTCATGAACGTCTCTTACTTCGTATCCTGCTCTATCTCTACTAAGACCACCAGGTCCTAATGCTGATAATCTTCTCTTATGAGTAAGTTCTGCAAGTGGATTGTTTTGATCCATGAATTGTGATAATTGTGAAGAACCAAAGAATTCTTTTAAAGACGCAACAAGAGGTCTTATATTAATAAGTCCTTGAGGCGTAGCAAGGTCTGGATCTTGAGTTGACATTCTTTCTCTAACAACTCTCTCCATTCTTGATAAACCAATTCTAAATTGATTTTGTAAAAGTTCTCCAACAGCTCTAACTCTTCTATTTCCTAAATGGTCAATATCATCACAAATTCCAAGACCATAGAATAAGTTAAATTCATAACTTACAGTAGCTTCAATATCATCACGAATAATATGAGTAGGAGAAAGCTCTTTAACTCTATTTCTAACAGCTCTCTTAACTTGTGTTTCATATTCTTCGCCTTCATATTCTGATGCAGATTCTAAAATTTCCATCATAACTGGATAATAAACTTTTTCTGAAAGTCCATTGCATGAAATGTCAAATCCCAATTCAAACGCACCAATATCAACAAAGTGGTTACCAACAACGATAATCTCTTTGTCTTCAACTTTTACATGAACTCTCTTATATCCTGCATTTTCAATTTTTTCAGCAAGTTCTTCTGAAATATAATCTCCAACACTTGCAATTTTTTCCATTTCACCGAATTTATCAGTCTTGAAAATATCTTCAGCTAAAATTGTTCCTATTAATCTATTTCTTAAAGCTAATTTCTTATTAAATTTATATCTACCAACTTTTGCAAGATCATATCTTCTTGGATCGAAAAGTAAATTATGTAATAAACTTTCCCCACTTTCAACAGTAGCAGGATCTCCAGGTTTTAATTTTCTATAAATTTCAAGAATAGCTTCTTGATAACTCTTTGTTATATCTTTTTCCAAAGTAGTATGAAGTTCTTTAATATCTCCGAAATTTTCAACCATTTCTTCATTTGTTTCATATAACAACGCCCTAATCATAGTTGTTATAGGCAATTTTCTTGTTCGGTCAATACGAACACTTACAACTCCGTTTGTGTCGGTATCATATTCTAACCAAGCACCTCTGTTCGGAATTACTGTTGAAGAAAATAACTTATTACCTGACTTGTCAATTTCTTCTCCATAATATACACCCGGACTTCTAACAAGCTGACTTACGATAACTCTTTCAGCACCATTAATAATAAAAGTCCCGTTGTCAGTCATCAAAGGAATTTCTCCCATAAACACTTCTTGTTCTTTAACTTCGCCTGTATTATTGTTTGTTAAACGAACATCTACTTTTAGAAGTGTTGAATAGTTCATATCCCTATCCTTACATTCTTGTTCTGAATACTTTGGAGCATTTTCTAAACGATAATTTAAAAATTCCAGCTTCATCGCTTCGGAATAGTCTCTAATCGGACTAATATCGTCAAAAACATCTCTAATTCCTTGCTTAATAAACCAATCATAACTATCAGTTTGAATGGCAATTAGGTTTGGAAGATCCAAAACATTTTGAATTTTTGAATAACTAACCCTTTCTGTGATTCCATACTTTTCAGTATGTGTCATAAAACTTCACCCCTTTGAAAAATTAAAAAAAGATAAAAATACATATTATCCCACTATTACATTATTATCTTTAAATTTTAACAGATTTTTTGTAAAATGTAAAGTCTTTTTTAGAATTTTTTCATTTTTTTAGACAGAAATTGACCTTTGAACCTGATAATTTTAATTTTACATTATGAATACTTTAATTAAATACTATATTATGGTATAATACAGTTGTAAATATATTGTTTTGATAGTTCAATAAATTATTATTTAATATTAATCTATAAGAGGCAGTTATGAGAAAAAAATGGACAAATTATTTAGTAACCACTTTATTAGTATTTTTAATTATATTTGATTTCAACAACCTTTCCACTATTACAATTACTTGTATGACAATAGCAATAGCTTTTAATTTATACGATTTATTTAAAGATAAATTTTAACTTTTAATATTTTTTTATAAATTCCACTTTCTAGTGGAATTTTTTCTCTAAAAAAGGAAGTAATTTTTATTACTTCCTTTAAATAATTCCTAATTCTTTCATATCTTTGACTTTAATTATTTAATTGTTTTATAATTTTTTCCTAAGTTCATATGCTGAATGTTTTATATCCGTTCCTGATTTAATAAATTCAGTTTCTTTAAAAATCTCAAATCCATTCTTAAAACAAATCTTCAGAGATGAAATATTTTCTTTTGCAATTAATGTGTTTATAATTTCTACATTATATAATTTTAAGAATTCACACAAACCATTAACAAGTTCTGTTCCATAACCTCTATTCCATTCAGTTAGCTTTATCGAATATCCTATGCCCCATATTTTCTTACTCTTTTCAACTTCAAAAGCACAAGCAGTTCCTATTATTTCATCATTTTCTTTTTTAAAAACTGAAAAATAGAAATCGTCAGTCCATTTTTCCGAATTTTCCAACTCATCTTTCAATATATCTCTAAGTTCTTCTCCATTTTTGTAAAATGGATCACACATATATTTTCCGGATATTTCATTTCCCCATTCTTTCGCTGCGTAGTCACAATCGGAAAACTGCATATCTGCTATATTCAATCTTTCTGTAAAAAATCTAATATTTTTCATAACATCACCTAAAACATATATTTATATAAATAATATAAAATCAATACTTTCATAACAAAAAATAGTGGTACTAAAATTCTAAATTTCAACTTTTTCGTTTTATGTCTAAATATTTGCATAGATAAAAAAGCTCCGATAGAGCCAAATAAAAAAGCTGATAACAATAAGCTATTCTCTGAAATTCTATTCTTGCCTTTTATAGCTTTTCTTTTATCAATATAAAATATTGTAAAAGATATTAAATTCATTATAAAAATTATAGAAATCAATAATTTATAGTTGTATAACAAACCGTCTAAAAGCAAATATAATATAAAAAATATCCTCATATACACTCCTATTCAAAAAGTCGTAACTCAAAAGAGTTACGACCATATTTAATTAGCTTCAATTATATTTTTTAATGTATGCCAAGCAAGAACAGCACATTTAACTCTTGCAGGCATTGTAGAAATATTTTGAAGAGCTATAGCATCCTTAAGTTTTTTTAGCTCATCGCCCTCAAGACCTTCTGTAATCATTGCTAAAAATGTTTCACAAAGTTCTTTTGCTTCGTCTAAAGTCTTTCCCTTAATTAAATCAATCATAAGTGATGTTGAGGCTTGGGAGATTGCACAACCTACTCCAACATAAGAGGCATCTTTGATTATACCGTCTTCAATATCTAATTGTAATGTAATTTCATCTCCACAACTTGGGTTATGACCTTTTTCTTCGTGAGTCGGATGTTCCAAATATCTTTTATTTTTTGTATTTCTACTTTCTTCTGTTATTATCTCAGTATAAATTTCTCTAATGTCCAAGATGTAATATTCTCCTTACTTCTTTTAATTTATCAATGAAATATTCTACTTCTTCTTTAGTGTTATAGAAAGAAAAACTCACTCTACAAGTTGCATTTTCATTCAAATATCTATGCAAAGGCTCTGCACAATGATGCCCACTTCTTATTGCAATTCCAAAGCTATCAAGTATTGAAGATACATCATGAGGATGAGCATCTTTTACATTAAAAGCTATTACAGGACATCTATTTTTGTCCTTTGTAGTATAAGTCTTTATGAAATCTAGCTTTTTCATTTCTTCAAAAGCAAAATTCATAAGTTCTCCTTCCAGTTTTTCTATATAATCAAATCCCAATTCTTCTAGATAGTCAATAGCAGAACCTAGCGAAGCAACTGCTCCTACATTTTGTGTCCCTGCTTCAAAACGGCCTGCCGGTAAAAGATATGTTGAATAATCTTCATAAACATATTCAATCATATCTCCTCCATAAAGGAATGGATCCATTTCTTTTAAGAGGTCAAACTTTCCATAAAGCACACCAACGCCCATTGCACTTAACATTTTATGTCCTGAAAAGGCTAAGAAATCAGCATCTAAATCCTGAACATCCAGTTTTTTATGTGCAACTATTTGTGATGCATCAACTAAAACTTTTGCTCCGTTTTTATGAGCGATTTCAATAACTTTTTTGATGTCAGGCATTGTGGCTACTACATTTGATGCAGCAGTTATACATACCAATTTTACTTTATCGGAAATTTTTTCTTCAAAAGATTTCATATCCAATTGAAAATTATCATCAAGGTAAATATATTTAAGTTTAGCCCCTGTTTTTTCTTTTAAAAATTGCCAAGTACATAAATTACTATGATGTTCCATAATACTAAGCATTATTTCATCATCTTTTTTTAATTTATTAAGATAACAATAGGCAACTAAGTTAAGCGCTTCACTAGCATTTTTTGTAAAAATTATTTCAGTCGTTCTCTTTGAATTAAGAAAATTCTTAACTTTTTTTCTTGTTCCCTCATAAATTTCAGTCGCAGACATACTTAAATAATGACTGCCTCTATGTGGACTTCCGTTTTGATAAGAATAGTAATTTGTTATAGTATCAATAACAGCTTGAGGTTTTTGACTTGTAGCTGCATTGTCTAAATAAATAACTTTTTTTCCAACTTTTTCTTCATTCAAATATGGAAAATCTTTTCTAATATCAAGAACAGTTTTAGTCATATTATACCTCCGAAAGTTTTTTGGACAAAGTTGTATAAACTCTCTTTCTTATTTCTTCATTTTCTATTAAATCAATAGTTTCGGCGAATTTTGATTCCAAAATCAATCTCTTGGCTTCAGATTCACTAAAACCACGACTCATAATGTAAAATAGTATATTTTCATCAATTTTCCCCGCGCTCGCTGCATGAATTCCTTCAACATCATCTTCAGTACAAAGCAAAATCGGAACTGCAACATTTTTTATATCATCAGAAAGTAATGTTACATATTCTTCTTCGGATCCCTTTGAAGTTGATGAACCACGTTTAAAGTCAATAGTAACTTTACAAGTCTTTTGAGCTCTATCAGCTAATGCTCCCTTAATCGCCAAATCATAATTTGTAGCACGTCCTCTTTGAGTTGCCACATAATTAAAATCTAATTTTTGTTCATTTTTGCCGAAATAAATAGAATTTACGTTGACATTTGAATTGTTATCAACGAGATCTCCTATATAGGAAACATAATTTTCTCTGCCTCCTAAATCAACTTGAACAAATTCAACATTTGCATTTTCTTTAACTCTATAATAAACGCTCTGAATACTCAAAACCTCCAAAGAAAATCTTTGAGAAATGTAAATTTTAACATCACTGTTTTCTTCAGCTTCAATTTCTATAATTGAATGTCTGAACCCTTTAACACTTTCTCTTGAAAAATAATCCAAAGTTAAGTTTAAAGTCGAATTTTCTTCAGCTCTTACCTTTATAACATCGACTAATTGATTATTTTCTTCGTTTAATTCCAATGAAACAACTTTATTTAACGGATTTTCTTTTGTTGAAATAAAATCCATTTTTAGATTTGTAAAGCCTTTTAATTTTTCAGTCAATTCATTTGAAAACGAAAATTTTTCATAAGAAAAATCCAAATTTTTATTTTCACTCTTAATTAAAGAATATTCTTTTAGATTCAGATTAGGTAATAGTACTTCTGTATTATTAACTCTTGTTGCATTCCAAGTATTACTTGGTATAAAATTTCCTCTCATACAGACACCTCCTAACCAATAGTTCCTTCAAGTTCAAGATTAATCAAAGCATTCATTTCAACAGCATATTCCAAAGGCAATTCTTTTGCAATAGGTTCTGCAAAACCTCTTACAATCATAGCTTTTGCCTCTTCTTCAGGAATACCACGCGTCATAAGGTAAAAAATTACATCGTCATCAATTCTACCTATTTTTGCTTCGTGTCCCAAATCAATATCAGATGTTTGAATATTTATAACAGGAATTGTATCTGATTGAGATTCCTGATCCAACATTAAGGATTCACAAGTTACAGTTGATTTACAGCCGGGACAATTAGGTTTTACATCTACAAGGCCTCTATAAATTGCAACTCCATTACCCTTAGATATGGATTTTGAATTTATTGATGAGCTTGTTCTTGGAGCTGCATGAATTACTTTAGCACCGGTATCCAAATATTGATCTTTACCTGCAAAAGTTATTCCGGTAAATTCGCTTTTTGCTCCTTCTCCTCTCAACACACTCATTGGATATAATAGACTTACCTTTGAACCGAAAGATCCTGAAACCCATTCAATAGTTCCATTTTCATCAACAATTGCTCTTTTTGTATTTAAGTTATACATATTTCTTGACCAATTTTCTATTGTAGAATATCTTAAAGTTGCATTTTTCTTTATGAAAAGTTCAACTGCTCCGGCGTGAACATTTAAAACATTATATTTCGGCGCGGAACAGCCTTCGATAAAATGACAATACGCTCCTTCTTCAACAATGATTAAAGTATGTTCAAATTGCCCTGCTCCCGGTGCATTAAGTCTGAAATATGATTGTAGTGGAATACTTACATTAACTCCCTTTGGAACATAAACAAAAGAGCCACCACTCCAAACTGCATAATGTAGCGCAGCATATCTATGATCTTCAGGTTTTATACAAGTCATAAAATATTCTTTTATTATATCAGGATATTCTCTTACGGCAGTTTCAAAATCTGTATAAATAACTCCTTGTTTCCTCATTTTCTCAGTTAAGCTATGATAAACAACTTCACTGTCGTATTGAGCTCCAACTCCTGAAAGTGCACTTTTATATTCCGCTTCCGGAATACCAAGTGCATCAAATGTTCCCTTAATATCCTCAGGCAACTCATTCCAATCTTCACTCATTTTTGCGTCCGGACGAATATATGTTGTAATCTCATTTATATCAACAGGAGACAAATCAGGTCCCCAATTTGGATTTTTAGATTTTTCAAAAACTTCCAATGCTTTAAGTCTTAATTCCAACATCCAGTCAGGTTCATTTTTCTCTTTGGAAATTTGCATAACAATATCACGAGTTAAGCCTTTTTCAGTTTTTGAAAAATACCTTACTTCGTTTTTTATATCATAGACACCTCTGTCCATTTCTTCTACTTGCGTTTTTTTTCTTTCTGATGTCATAACTACACCTCTTGTTCAACCCAAGAATAACCTTCTTTTTGAATTTTATCAATCAAAGAAGCATCTGATGTTTTAACAATTTTGCCATCATACAAAACATGTACATAATCCGGTTTGATTCTTGATAAAATTGCTCTGTGATGAGTTATGATTAAAATTGATTTATTTTCACTTTTAAATTTTTCAACATTTTCAGAAACAACCTTAACTGCATCAATATCAAGTCCGGAATCAGTTTCATCCAACATTACAAGTGCAGGATTTAACATAACCATTTGTAAAATTTCAGTTTTCTTCTTTTCTCCACCGGAAAAACCGACATTCAAATACCTTTGAGCATAAGAAGCATCCATAGTTAAACTTTCCATTTTTTCTTCAAGCTCTCTTTGAAATTCAATAACACTTTCTTTTTCTCCTGTTATTGACATTCTTGAAGCTCTGATGAAATTTGAAACGGTAACTCCAGGAACTTCTTCCGGATTTTGAAAAGACATAAACATTCCAAGTTTTGCTCTTTCATCCGCTCTTAATTCATTTATGTTTTCACCCTTAAAAAATATGTCGCCCTTTGTAACTTCATAATTAGGATGAGCCATAATAGCATTAGTAAGTGTAGATTTTCCCGCTCCATTAGGTCCCATGATGACATGAACCTTTCCTTCAAAAATATCCAAATCGATACCTTTTAAAATCTCTTTATCTCCAACATTAACATGGAGATTTTTTACCTCTAATATTTTCATATATGTTACTCCTTATAGTAGTTTTATTTAGCATAATTGTGATACCCAAAGGGCAGGACAATAAACTAATATGTACAATTTGCCAAATACTAAAGGCTAGAAATTTCTAACTAACAAAATAGTCAAAAGACCATCATCTGAATAAGAAACTATCGCCTCATCAACCATAGAACCTAAAGTATCTATATTTGATATATCACTTGAATTGCTTCCTAATCCTATTAAATTATCATAATAATTTTCAAACTCCGGAAGTCTTGCAGAATTCGAAATTCTATTTAATTCTTCTAAATCTTTCGGTTTTATTTTAACATTTCCCTCAGCAATAACTCTTAGGGAATCTTTTTCTATTTTAAAATCTATTTTTAAATCTTGAACTCTTTTACTAAAATAATAATGTACTAGACCACTAACAATCAACTTTGCACAATTTTCTTCATTTTTTATTGTATTCAAAGATATTCCTCCTCTTTTTTATCAAAAAATCTCGAATTTCTGATTGACTCAAAAATCGGAACTAAAGTTGCAGCAACAAAACCTCCTGAAAAACCATTGTTATAAAGGTTTAAGCCTCCATGCAAGACACCAACACTAGAAACAATTGATACATGGCAGAAGCCTGCAAATATTCCAGCAATAAAACCATACTCTCCAGCAACTGGAGCTAAATTTGTTGCAAATAAAATAGTAACTGTTGCAGAAACACTATGCGGATCATAAATATTTAAAAAGTACGCAATTAATGTTCCTACAAGAATGGGTAATACATTTCTAATATGTTTCCCAAATATTCCAAAACCAAAAATGGTAAATATACCACCAAGAATTGGTCCATTTAAAGGTTGATTCATAATTAACACATAAGTAGTATATATAATTCCAAGTGCAGACATATTAATCATGCTGACACCTCTACCATAAATATTCCCAAAATCAGATGGAGCCCTACCACTATTCTTTAATAAATTTCCTAAATTTTTAAAACTAAATCCATTTAGATAAAATCCCAAAGTGAAAACTATAGTAAAAAATATATACATTATAATTGCAATTCGTAAATTTCCATCACTTACAACATTTACATTTTTTACTTCTAAATTAAAAGATTTAAAAACTCCTTGAATGAAAAGACCAATAACTCCACATGTAAAACCAATATTATATAGGCTGTAACCTTGATGGAAACGTAAAAATGATGCAGAGAGTGCGGGAATAATCATTCCAATAAAAATACCAACTGCATAAGAAATAACTAATCCTTTAAAAAATGGAAGTCCAATCCCAAAACAAATATAACTTACAACAGGACCAAGTGCAGTACCAAACAGACTATTCATAGTCAATGTATTAAATTTTAAACCTTCAATTTTACCATAAAGGTAAACTCCGAAAGTTATCGGAATTGTATTAAATAGATTTTTTCCAAAAAGGGAAAAACCAAAAAGCGTAAAAAGCGCCGCTATAATAGGACCCGTCAATAATTGTTGCCTTCTCCACAACACAAAAGATGCAAGTAACATAAGAAAACCGGCATTTAAAAATGTTGCTCCTATTCCTCCTACCGCCATATAATCAGTAAGTAGATGACTTGGAGATTTTAAAATATTAATATAACCGTCTAAAATTTCTTTAGGACTGTCAAAAAGAAAGCCAACAGACATCGCTAAAATAGAAAATATAAATATTGCATCATATCTATAATGGTTTTTTACATATATCTTTTCCCTACTCAACACATTTCCTCCAAAATTTTCTCACATATATTGTAACATATTAAAAAAGAAATGTGAATAACTAAAGTACTTAAATATAAAAAAGATTATAAAATTTAGTGTCGACAAAAAAATTATTTATTTTCTTATCGATATTTATTATTAATAACAAGTTTTAAAAAAATATCCATTTTATATAATTATATCTCTTAAAGACGTTTTCGTCGCTAATTAAATTATACAACTTATATTAATAATTTTCAAGAATAATACTGGACTTAATTATATTTATAATAAAGTTATATATAGCAAAAAAGCAAGTTAGTTTTAAAATAACTTGCTTTTCTTTAATTAAAAATTTATTAAATCAACTCTTTCTTATATTCATCTAAATACAAAACATTTACCATATTTGACCAGTTTAGTATTGACCCTATAAAATCTTGAATATCCAATCCAGGCATTTCATAAGTATTTTCATCACAAACCGTTCCAGTTGCATCTTCTATAAAATAAACCTTGAAATTTTTATCAGCTGCAACTATAGAAGTAAATAAACAACAATATTCAGTATTAAAACCACAAATAACCAATTCAGTTATGTCTTCATTTTTTAAAATTTTTTCAAGATTAGTATTGAAAAATGAGTCTGGCTTACTTTTCTCAACTATATATTTTGCATTTATATCCAAATTATCTATTATTTCAATACCTTCGCAATTTTTGTATAAAGGGCTTTCAATATTTTCATCAAGATGTTTTGTAAAAATAATTGGCATATTTTTACATTTAAAATCTTCAATCAACCACCTAATTTTATCTATTTCATTACTACAATCTCTTTGACTTATTATCCCTTTCTGTAAATCAATTACAAGTAACGCTCTCATATACTACCTCCATCAAAATAATTACTCTATACTTATTCCATTAGATAAATCAAAAATTGGTATTGCTATTGCAAATACAATGAATGCTACAAATAGAGAGATTAAAACTATAATTAAAGGTTGTAAATACTGTAAAATTTTATCAACTGAATAATTTATTTTTGAATCATAGTATTCCGTTGCACTCTCTAGTATTTCAACTAAATTTTCACTACTTTCTCCTATTGCAAGCATGTTTATAAATGCGAGATTAAAAATCAATTCGTCATTTAAAGATGTTGAAATTAAATTACCGTTTTTTATTTCTAAAATCGCCTTTTCCAAATGTTCTTGTATAAATACATTTCTAGTAGAATTTTTTATTATCTCCAAGCTATCAACTATATTTATATTTCCATTAAGCAAGATAGTAAAATTTTTTGCAATTACAGAAGTTATATAGTTTTGATAATGCGATTTTATATATGGAATTTTAAATAGCAATTTTCCAAAAAATCTTCTAACTTTATATTTTTTTAAAATTAGTTTTAGAAATAGGATAAAAACCAAGATTCCTAAAATAATATAAAGATAATTATATTTAACAAAATCAATGCTTTTAACTAAAAACTTTGTAATAGCAGGTAATTCAATATTGCTATCTTCAAAAATATCCAAAAATGTTGGAATAACATTATTCAAAAGAAAAATTAAAACTATAACTGTAACCGACAATAAAATAAAGGGATAAGTTAATAAACTTATAAGTTTTTGTTTAAGTTTATACTTTTTTTCATAGTACAAAGATAGATATAGAAAAACTTCAGATAGTCTTTCCGAACTTTCCCCTGATTTTATCAAAGATAAAAATAAATTGTCAAATTTATTGACTTTTAAAAAGGAGTTATATAAATCATGTCCCTGCAATAAATTTTCATAAACTTCTGAAAAAATTTTCTTTAAATTTTTATTTGGCGAAGTTTTTGAAAGCAAGTTTATAGTTTCTGCAGTATTAATATTTGATTTTAAAAGAAGCCCTGCCTCTTTTAAAGAAATACTTAAATCTAATAAATTGTGTTTATTTCCAATTTCCATATTTAAAATATTAAAAACTTTTTCTTTAAAGCTCATTTTAAAATTCTCCTAATGAAAATAAAATTTTATTTACTTCCTCAAAACTCGTTATTCCATCTGCAATTTTTCTTAATCCGTTTTTATATAAACTTTCATTTCCATTTTTCTTAAAATATTCATAAAGTCTTACACTATTACAATTTCCATTTATTATTTCTTTTATTTCATCATCTAAAATTAAAGATTCCAAAATTAAAGTTCTACCAATATATCCTCTATTACAATGTTCACAACTACATTTTTCATAGATATATTCAGGTGTTTCAAGATTATTTTTCTTAAAAATCTCTTTTTCAAAATTTGTTAAATCTCTTTTAATTTTACATTTTGGGCAAAGTTTTCTA
The DNA here is from genome assembly GCF_035282565.1 of Parvimonas sp. D9. Lineage (NCBI taxonomy): Bacteria > Bacillati > Bacillota > Tissierellia > Tissierellales > Peptoniphilaceae > Parvimonas > Parvimonas sp. D9. The sequence continues at coordinate 46,852 of NZ_JAYKBM010000003.1, forward strand.
ACAAGTCTTTGAGATAAAATTGCTATTACACCTGAAGAAATAACATAATTTTCTATTCCTAAATTCAAAAGTCTTATTATTGCTGAAACCGTGTCTGCAGTATGCAAAGTCGTAAAGATAAGGTGTCCTGTTATTCCTGCTCTTAGAGCAATATTTGCAGTTTCTCTATCTCTCATCTCTCCAACTAATCCGACTTCAAAATCTTGTCTTAACATCGCTCTAAGACCAGTCGCAAAGTCAAGTCCCAAAGCTGAATTTATATTTATTTGATTTATTCCACTAATTCTAACTTCAACAGGATCTTCCAAAGTAATTATGTTGATATTTTCATTTTGTAATTTTTTTACAAATGAATACAATGTAGATGACTTTCCACTTCCCGTAGGACCACTTATAATTAGAACTCCATTTGGACTTTTTATTATATTTTCAATTAATTGCCTTTCTTCGTCATATAATCCTAGATTTTCTATGTCAATTTTAAAATTTCCAGCATTTAAAATTCTCATTACAATTTTTTCGCCCAAAATTACAGGAACTGATGCAACTCTAATGTCAACTAAATTCCCATTATAATCAAAATCCAGTCTTCCATCTTGTGGCATTCTCTTAATTGTAATATCCATTTTTGAAATAATCTTTATACGAGAAATAATAATTGGGGCATTTAAACTATTTATTTGATAAATGTCAATTAGCTCTCCATCTATTCTATATCTTATATAAAAATTATCTTCTCTAGGTTCAAAATGTATATCTGAAGCATTATTTTTAATTGCATTTAAAATTACTTCATTTACAAAACTTTCCACATTTTCGGTTTTTTCAACAAAATTCTTTTCCATAATTTCCTCTAAACAAATTTTCTTATGGCTTTTGCAACCCCGTCATTTTTATTAGTATCAGTTATATAATCCACATTCTTCTTAACATTTTCCATTGCATTTCCCATTGCAACAGAAAGTCCACAAATATTGAGCATCGGTATATCATTTTCTCCATCACCCATTGCAATAGTTTCAGATATATCAATATTGTTAAGCCTGCATATTTCTCTTAAACAAGAGCCCTTATCCGTATCTTTTGCCATTAACTCAAGAAAAAATGGAAGAGAAAAAGAAATAGTGTATTCATTCTTTATGGTATTGGTAAATTTATCGTCCAATTCTTTTAATACATCATATTCTTGACAAATTCCTATTTTCAAAACTTTTTCTTCCAATTTATTATCTTTAATATATTGTTTTACATCTTTAACTCTAGCTATTTCAGGATTTATAAATTTAGAAATAATTTCAACATATTCATCATTTGAATCTTTGGTAAAAATAAAATCCTTCAAGAAAATAATAGGTGAAAAACCGTTATTTTCAATAATATCTAAAACATCAAAAATATACTTTTTTTCTAAACTCTTTACGAATTTTGGAACCTCACTATAAGTTGTAGAAATCAAACTACCATTTAAAGCCCCATAGTAAGTATCTAAACTTAAACTTTTTAAAATTTCTTTAACTGTAAACTCTTCTCTACCTGAAATAAAAGCGATTTTAACACCTTTGTTCATCGCATAAAATAAGCTGTCTTTAACTTCATCAGATATTTCGTGATTTTCGTTAAAAGTAGTGCCATCCATATCAAGCGCTATTAACTTATACATAATTTTCTCCTTTATATAAAAAAGGGACTTCCCAGTCCCTTTAAATCTATTCAACCGTAACAGATTTTGCTAAATTTCTTGGCTTGTCAACATCATTTCCCTTTGCTAATGATGCATAGTAAGCGATAAGTTGACTTGCAACAATCGAAATTATAGGCATTAAAATTTCTATAGTACCTGGAATTAATATTCTTTCATCAGAAACATCAAGATTATTATCTAATTGAGTTATCTCAAAAACTCTTGCTCCTCTGGCTTTTACTTCTTTTACATTTGAAATAACTTTTTCATACAATCTTTCTTGAGTAGCAATTACAAAAACAGGTGTACCGTCCTCAATCAATGCAATAGTCCCATGCTTTAACTCTCCGGCTGCAAAGCTTTCAGTGTAAATATATGAAATTTCTTTTAATTTCAATGCACTTTCCATAGCAGTATAGTAGTCAAGACCTCTTCCTAAATAGAAACAAGTAGTCTTATCCTTTAATTCCAATGCAATTTTTTTGTAAATTTCTGTATCTTTTAATAATAATTCTATCTTACTAGGCAATTCCTTTAGATGATTAATTATATTCTTATATTCATCGGAAGAAATTGTTCCTAAAATTTCAGCAAATTTCAAAGCAATCATATAAAGAGCTGTAACTTGTGTTGTATATCCTTTAGTACTTGCAACAGCAATTTCCGGACCTGCCCAAGTATAGAATACATTGTCAGATTCTCTAGCTATTGAAGAACCTACAACATTTGTAACACTCAAGATAGTTGCTCCTTTTGCTTTAGCTTCTCTAAGAGCAGCTAAAGTATCAGCAGTTTCTCCGGATTGACTGATTATTATAACTAAAGTTTTATCATCAATCATTCTGTCTGAATACCTAAATTCGGAAGCAACATCAACAATTACGGGAAATCTCAAAGCCTTTTCTAAAATTTCTCTACTTACAAGACCTGAATAGTATGCTGTACCACAGGCAACAACATAACATTTATTGAACTTTTTCAAATCTCCTTCTAATAGATTTTCCATTCCATCTAAGATTAATTTATCATTTTCATTTAATCTTCTGCGGAAAGTTTCTTCAATTACTTTTGGTTGTTCATAAATTTCTTTTAACATAAAATGATCATATCCGTCCTTAGTAGCTGATTCAACGGACCAATCAATATGTTTAATTTCTCTTTTTACAACATTATTTTTTTCATCATAAATAGTATATTTTCCATCTTTAAAATGAATTAAATCTCCATTTTCAAGATAAATAACATCTCTTGTATATTTTAAAACTGCAATAACATCTGAAGCAATATAAAATTCGTTATCTCCAACGCCCACAATCAATGGACTTTCTTTTCTTGTTCCGATAAGTTCATTAGTATCCTGTCTTAAAATACCAAAGGCATAACTTCCCTTAACCTTATCTCTCATCTTGAAAACAGTGCTTAAGAAATCTCCATCATCTAAATCTTCCAATAATTGTGGAATAACTTCAGTATCAGTTTCAGATTTAAAAACAAAATTCTTCTTTAAAAGTTCTTCTTTCAAAAGTAAATAATTTTCAATTATTCCATTATGAACAACTGCAAACTTTGAATTCATACTCAAATGTGGATGTGAATTTTCATTTGAAGGAACTCCATGTGTAGCCCATCTTGTATGACCTACTCCAATATTTGAAATTTTATTTTTATATTCACTTTCTAATTTTTCTCTTAAATTACTAATTCTTCCAACAATTTTAACAACATCTATCTTATTATTATCTAAAAATGCAATTCCTGATGAATCATATCCTCTATATTCTAAAGTTTCTAGTCCATTTAAAATTATATCAATGGCATTTGAACTGCCAATATATCCAACAATACCGCACATAAAATTTCCTCCTAACAATAATTTTACTGCTACTTTTTCACATATATTATCATATTTTGCGATTTTTTTCAAGTCGTAAACTAACTTAGATTGATAAATTTGCTAACCTACTATTTTAATGGTAAAATATTTTGATAATTGAATTTCAACAAAAATATAAATAAAAAAAACAGCAAATTATGATATGATTTACTGTCTTAAAATTTATTCTATATTTTACTATTTAATACACTTTTTCAAATACTTCACATACCATAGGAGCTTGTTCATAAAACTCTTTATTGCATTCTTTAAATTCTTCAGTAAAATATTCATCGTGAACTTTTTTCCAATACTCATAACTTCTATCACCCTCACCCTCAAGCCAAGCATGATTAGATGATATTAAATTATAAGCTAAAATCTCGACTACTCTTGTTATCGTAATACATTTCGGTTCTCCTGAACCATCTAAAATAATATTGTATTCACCAACCTTTGGAATATCTTCATCTTCTTCATATAGCTCATAAGCTCCAGTTGTGGCAGTTTTAATTCCCCTATTTACTAAATCAGCCAACTCATCAGCCATTTCTTTTGTGTTTCCGAAACTCCATGCTTCATATTTTGTATCCTTAGAAATATTCTTTTCATCACAAAATTGTTCCCAATATTTTTTAATTTTATCAGACATACCTTTAGCTCCTAAAAAATGTCACTTATTTACAACTAATTTTAATATTATATCTTAATTTACTTATCAGACAAATTTATCCAATATCTTTCTAAATAAACTTTATCTTTAGGCTCGTAAACAGTAGATTCATAAATTCCTCCATTGTTTATGATTACTCTCTTACTAGCTTCATTTTCCTTTAAACAAGTGATTAATATTTTTTCAAATCCCATTTTTTTACATACAGGTAAAATTTCTTTTAGCATTAAGGTTGCATAACCTTTTTTTCTTTCAGAATGACATACTGAATATCCAATATGTCCACCATATTTTTCAAAAAATTCATTTAGATAATGCCTTATTTGAATAACACCTATAATTTTTTTATCCAATTCTCTGATAAAAATAAATTGGGTTTGTGGGGCATATTCTTTTGGACATGTTTTTTCTGATGAAAAATCTTCAACTTGTTTTATCCAGTCAGAAATATTTTCCATTCTCCTTAAAGATAAGCACCCATCCATATCCCCACCATTTGTTAAAAATTCCTGTCTAAAATTTTGTATTTCGTTTTCGTATTCCATTGTAGGAATAATCAATTTAAAACCTTTAGCCATATTATCATCCCTATATTTAAAATCTATCATACATAACAATTATTTTATAATTGCTATTAAATATTCCAAACCATAAAAATTTCCGGAAGAAATTTCAACAAATGCATCTTTTGGAATTTTCCTACTTACATAAATATTATATTCATCTACCTTAAAAAAGTCAAAAGCATTAGTATTTTTTGGTATACCAATCGAAACCGATGGTTTTAATTCAGTTGAGCAATTTCAGTTGCTCCAACCTTTAAGCTCAACAATTATATCTATTTGATTTTCCTTTAAAAGTTTCTCCGCTTCTTTATTTATAACAACTTTAATAAAAATCACTCCTAACAAAAAAGGCTGAATTAACAGCCTTTTAAACAATTATTCCATTAACTACTAAATTTTCAATAAAAAGAAAACTCATAGTTGAAACATTAACAGTATCATTAACTGCATTTATTCCATTCATAACATACACATCTATACCATCTACATTTTCCAATGTGTACTTATCTGCATTTAAAGGTTTACCTAATGAAGCCATTGGTTTTAAAACAACGCCACTTCAAGAACTACAACCTTTAACATCAATGGTAATGATATTATTATTTTTTTTGTTCAAAAAATTTTTAGCTCTTTCATCAATTAAAATTTTCATAATACTCTCCTAATAATGTTCTGATATGGAGAATATACCCACAACAAAAGTTATATAACTTTTTATCAAAATATTTTCCTAATTATATTTTTATAAACTTCATCCATTGGTGCAAAAAATTCTTTATTATTAAGATAACTCAGATCTCCAACAATATTTTTAAAAATTATTGTTTCAGCATGTAAAAATTGGCTTCTTAAATTAAAATTATCTCTAAAAAACTTATTAACTTTTGCATTTCCATATTTAATATCACCTATAATATAAAAACCCTTACTACTTAAATGACTTCTAATCTGATGTGTTCTTCCGGTTATAAGTTTTATTTTTAGTAGGCTAAATTCATCATTATTTTTTTCTACATAAATTTCTGTTATAGAGTCTTTACCATTTTTAGAAATAGTCGATTTATTCTTTTCTTCGTCTTTTTCAAGTTTTTCATTAATGACAAAATTTTTCTTAACCTTCCCACTTACAATAGTCTTATAATATTTTTCTATTGAATTTTCTTTTAATCTATTTAACTCTCTAAGAGCCATTGAATTTTTAGCACCTATAACAAGACCTGAAGTATTTCTATCCAATCTGTTAATTATTGCAGGAACAAAAGTCTTTTCAGCTCTTGGATTATAATCTCCCTTTTCAAGCAAATATCCAATCATAAAATCTACCAAATTATTTCCATAATCTTCTTTAGAAGATGCATGGGATAATAAATTTTTAGGTTTATTCATAACAATAATATTTTCATCTTCATATACAATATCAAGCTTTTTTGAATAAGAATATTTTTTTGATTTTGAAACTATCAGTTTTTCAAGTTCTTCCTCATAAATAAAAATATTAATTACATCATTTAAGACTAAAATATAACTTGAGTCAACTTTTTTTCTATTAACTTTTATCTTTTTTGTTCTCAAAAATTTTTGAATCATAAAAGTACTTGCATTATTCAAATATTTTTTTAAAAATCTGTCGATTCTTTGTCCAGAATCATTTATATTAACTTCAATATCTCTCATAATTATCTCACTTATTTAAAATTTCAATCCAATTAAAACAAATTATAAACCATAAAATTTTTCATGTCAATAAAAAAATCTCAAAGCTCTAGCCTTGAGATTTTTAAATTAACTATTTATTTCTTTTTTTATTTATAACAATCATCACTCCAAAAAGCAATGTTGGAACAGCTAGACTAATTTCAGAAATAGAAGTTTTTGGCATTTTTTGCGCTTTCTTAACGCCTTTTTTAACTTCTCTTTTTACTTCACTTTTATTTTCATAAATTACTGCATATTTTGAAAAGTGAGTAGTTGTAAAAGTAACATTTTTATCATCTTGTGTAAATTCAAGCTTTTCCAATTTTCCATCTTCATTTACATAGCAAACTTGTTTAACAGTTTCTCCTTTTCTTTTTTCCAATGTTACCTTATAGTTTTGATTAGGCATTTTTTCAGTACCATTTCCAAGAGTAAAGAAAATATCAAATAAATCTGCATTTTTATTTTTTAAAGTTTCAACTGTGTTTTTATCTAATCTTTTCACAATCAATTTTAATTTAGCATTTAAACCTTCACTTTCAACTGTAACTTTTTCTTTGGAATTTATAATCTTATTTACTTTTTCTTCAGATTTGCTTGGATTTTCATTCGCTATTTCAAACTTTTTCAAATTGTCCATAGCATTTTTTAATTCATCTGTCTTTTTTAATGCATATTCCGGAATAGTTTCTTCCAACTCTGCCTTTGATGCAAAGATTACATTTTCAAGATCTTTTTTAGCCTTATTTGATTCTTTACTATTTTCAAATTTAGTATTTTTTAAATATTCAACAGCTTTTTCATATTGAGCTTTAAATTCGTTATAAATATGTGTTTTATCTTCTTTTTCAAGTGTAAATGTCTTATTGTATTTATCAGGATTTGAAGTGTCTGTATCTTTATCGCCTATTTCTCTTTCGACACTTATAACTTTAACATTTCCTTTATCATCAACTGTAAAGTCCATTCCAAAAGGAACTGATTTATGTTTAAACATTTCCATTTTTGAAATTGTTATATTATAAAGTCTTCCAAAGGAAGCATCTTTTGGAGCTTCTCCTTCAAGCAAGAAAACAACTTTTCCATTTTCGTCTGATTTTGCTTTTCTATATGAAGATAATCTTGGAGAAAGTCTATTTATGGAGAACTCTACTCCCTTTGCAGGAGTTCCATCTTTATATTTAGCATAAAATTCAACTGGAAAAGTTTTAAATTTTTCAGAATCTTTATTAGAACCTCTAAATTCTACAACAGCATCTTCCTTGCTATTTACTTCTTTATTATTAATCTTTGTAACCATTCCCTTTTCATTTGTAGTGAATTCAAAAACTTCAGTTTCAAAAGTCATTGTTTTATCCGCGCTTCTAAGTCTTATTTGATATTTTACATTGCTCTTAAAACCGCTGAACTTAACTTCACCTTTTTCATCTGTTGATTTTTGTTGTACTATATTAGGAATTGGATCAAATTCCATTAATGCAAGAGAAAAATTACTCTTAGGCTTACCGTTAAATAATACTCTGACTAAAACCTCTTTAGAACCTTTAATTTCCGGAATAGCTGGCTTTTCACTTTCAGATTTAATCTTAACTAAATTCAACTCCATAGATTCTTTTTCATCAATAGTGTAAGAGCCATCATCTTCATATACATCCAATCTAACATCTTTCATTGTGTAATCTTTATTTTTCTTAAGCTTTAATGTATAAATACCATCCGGAAGTTTTAGATTTAACATTGATTTATCAGAAGTCGCTGATGTAACAAATTTCCCTGATTCTTTATCAAAAACTTCAAACTCGTAATTACCCATTACAACACCCTTAACTTCCCCTTTTTGAGTAGTTAACATTATAGTAATCGGAATTTCTTTTGCTTTTTCTTCTGCTTTTTTCTTTGTAAGCATAAAGTTTACAATACTATCATAATTAGCAATTCCATCATCCGTTACTATGAAACTTACATCTTTCATAGTATATTCATCATCTTTTAACCTAACAGTATATTTGCCTTTTGAAAGTTTTAAATTCAACATGGACATCATACTTTTAACTTCTGTTTTTCCACCTTTTTCATCTAATACTTCAAAAATAAAATCCTTAGTCATAATTGGACCGCTTTGATCTGAAATAACAAAGGCAAAACTTTGTTTTTTTTGTGCATATGTAATTTTACTATCATTTTCGTGCGCCGAAAATGCTCCTGTTGTAAAAATATTAAATGCTAATAAACCAACTAGAAATTTTTTTAACATTTTTTGATTCATATATATCCTCCTTTATTTTTTTATTATTTTATCATAAAAATGATATTATAAAAATAACTTACTATAGTCCAATAAAAGTATATCAGTTATTTTTTGCAATCTTTAATTTTATTATATTACATTTAATTAATAGTTAATATTGTTTAAATTTTATCTTACATGAAAGTAAAAAAACTGAAACAGGCAAAAAAAATAAAGTATATATATTTAAAACGTTATATTATAAAAATATACATTATGATTATTCAAAGTTTATTTATTAAAAAAATTCGTTAAATTTTTATTATAGTAAAAATTACAATATCTCACTCAAAAATTCTTCAAATTTTTTTATTACAAAATTGTAATAATACTATTTTAAATATTTTGTGTTGCACATTATCCGATGATACTATTGTTTTACAATGAAAAAGAGTAGAACAATCTACTCTTCTTCTGCATTTTTTAAATATTCTCTAACAATATTTTTAATAAGTGCTCGATTTTCAAAAAATGAATTTTTAGCACTTAGTATTTCTATTCCCAAAACTAAACTATTCATAAAATCTGTTATAAAATTATATTCATTAAAATCAAAAGAAAAACCAAATTTTTTATAAAGTTTATTTAAATCGGAAAAAGTTTCTTCTTTCAATTTCAAGAATAGTCTTTCTAAATTTTCATCGTATTGCTTTTCTTGAAGGAACATAGCGTAAACTTTAGAAAGTTCATTATCATCTAAAATTTTATCCACAATCATTTCAGATACAATATCATATTTATCTAAATTTTTATTAGCTGTCAAAAAATTATCTACTATATTATATCTATATACACAACCATCTTCCATTAAATCATAGAGCATATCAGTAGTACTTTTATAATATCTATAAACTCCACCTTTGCTCAAACCACTCTCTGAAATAACATCTTCCATAGTTGTATTATGAAATCCCTTACGAAGAAAAACATCTTTCGCACAATATCTTATCTGCCATTTTCTCTCCTCTGCAGGTAATCTTTCATTTCGCATATACTCTCTCCCTTGTTTATCCATTATGTAAAATATTAATTTTATAAATAAGAGCCCCTCCCTTCCACGATGCTTCGCATCGGATGGGTTCCCGGGAACCTTGTTGTTTCACAATAAAAATCCCGCCCTTACTGAATATTTTATGTCGTGGAAGGGCGGGATAATTTATAATTGTCTATTTTTCTGTTTTTGACTCTTCAATAATCTTTTCAGCAATATTTGCAGGAACTTCTTCATATCTATCAAATTCCATTGTAAAGTCTCCTCTTGCTTGAGTCATTGACCTTAAATCTATAGCATATTCAAAAAGTTCAGAATGTGGTGCTTCTCCAATAACAAGTTGAGTTCCATCTTCAAGCATTTCCATACCTAAGACTTTTCCTCTTCTCTTATTTAAGTCACCCATTACATCTCCCATATAACTTTCAGGTATTTTTACTTCCACTTTCATTATAGGTTCAAGTAAAACGGGATGTGCTTGTTCCATTCCTTTTTTAAATGCCAAAGAAGCAGCTATTTTAAATGCCATTTCGTTTGAATCTACAGGGTGATATGAACCATCATAAAGGGTTGCCTTAACATTTACAACAGGATATCCCGCTAAAATTCCTTTTTCAAGACTATCTCTGATACCTTTTTCAACAGCAGGGAAATAATTTCTAGGAACGGCTCCTCCAAAAACTTCTTCTGCAAATTCAAACTCTTCTGCCGTAGGCTCAAATCTCATAAATACATCTCCATATTGACCTGCCCCACCTGATTGTTTTTTATGTTTTCCTTGAACATCCGATTTTCCTTTAATAGTTTCTCTATAAGCAATTCTTAAAGGAACAATATTTGTTTCCACGCCATAAACATTTTTAAGTTTATCCAAAACTATCTGAAGTTGAACATTTCCTTGTCCACCTATTAAATGTTGTTTAGTTTCTGAATTTCTTTCAGATACGAAGCTAGGATCTTCTTCATGTAACTTATGAAGAGCTTGTGAAATCTTATCCTCGTCATTTTTAGATTTAGGTTCTATTGCAAAATAAAGATTTGGTTTCGGATACTTAATCTTCTTATAAAGAGTTTTGTTTTGCTTATCGCAAATTGTATCTCCTGTTTCAGTCAAAGTAAGTTTTGAAACGGCGCCAATATCTCCTGCAACTATCTCAGATGTTTCTATTTGAGTTTTTCCTCTTAAGAAGAAAAGTCCTGCCGCTTTATCTACCTCATCTTTAGTTGAATTAAAAATTTCTGTATCTTTAGTGATTTTTCCACTCATAACTTTAAAAATAGAAATTCTTCCAATAAATGGGTCAACAATAGTTTTAAAAACAACTGCTGAAAAAGGTTCATTTACAGAAATTTTTCTAATATTATCATCTTCATTTCTAAAACCTCTTTTTGCTCTTTCGTCATTTGGAGCAGGCATATAGTCTGTAATAATATCAAGCAACATATCAATTCCGACTCCTGTTGTAGCTGAACCGCAAATTAAAGGAACAGCTGAACCACTCAACAACGCACTTGTTACCCCTTTCATAAATTCTTCATGGCTAAATTCTTCTCCATCAAAAAACTTTTCCATAAGTTCATCATCTGTTTCTGCAACAACTTCCACTATTGTATCATAAACATGATTTACTTCTTCAATTCTTATTTCAGGAATTTCAACTTCTTTTCTTTCAAATCCATCATATTCATAAGCTTTTTTATTTAAAACGTCAATAATACCTTTGAAATTTTCGCCTTCGCCTAATGCAAGTGTAAATGGAATAACTTTTTTACCAAAAGCTATGTGTAAATCACTAACCACTTTTGCGAAGTTTACATTTTCTTTATCCATTTTATTTACAAAAATAATTCTTGGTAATTCAATATTTTCAGTATATTTTAAGACCTTTTCAGCCCCTACTTCTATACCGTTTTGTGCATCCAAAACAACCAAAGCCGCTTCTGATGCTCTAAGAGAACTATAAACTTCTCCACTAAAATCAAAATACCCCGGAGTGTCAATTAAATTTATTTTAAAGTCTCTCCATTCAACCGGCGCAATTGCAGTTGAAATAGAAACTCCTCTTGAAATTTCTTCTTTATCAAAATCAGTTACGGTATTTCCGTCCTCAACCTTGCCAAGTCTTTTTAAATTGCCTGTTTTATAAAGTAAAGCCTCACAAACTGAAGTCTTACCACTGGCACTGTGTCCAACTAATGCAAGATTTCTAATCTTTTCTGTCGAATATGATTTCATATTTGATTCCCCCTAACATATTGTAAAATAGATAAATTAATACCTTAAGGATATTATAATATGTAAATGTTTTCAAGTCAAGTTTTTTTATAAAAAATTAAAACAAATCCCCACACATAAAAAAGAGCGGTTATATTCCGCCCTTAATCTATGCTACTTCATTTACTTTTTCAGCCATTTTCTTTAATAGTCCCGGATGAATTGCATTTGTAGGACATTTATCCGCAGCTTGTAAAAGTAAATCTTCATCTAAACCATGTTTGTAATTTAGAACAGCCAAATTGTTTTCGATAACAAATGCTTCAGGGTATACTCTTGCACACATTTTACAGCCAATACATCCAACTTTACAAGCATTTTTAACAACATTTCCGGCTGAAAAGCTCTTACATTTTACCATAACTGTTTGTTCATAAGGAACTAAATCAATTAAGTTCTTTGGACAGATTTCTATGCATTTATTACAAGCTGTACAATTTTCTTTATTTACAACTGCAATCCCATTTATCATATCTATTGCATTGAACCCACAAACATCTTGACAAGTACCACAGCCTAAACATCCATAAGCACAAGTCTTACTTCCTCCCTGCATCGAGTTGTTTACTCTACAATCTCTAATGCCAGTATATATGTATTTTTCTTTTGCAAAATCTTTATCTCCTTGACACATTACACAAGCTACCATTCTTTGAACTTCGCCAGCTTCCGTTCCTAAAAGTTTTGCAAGCCTTGCAACTAAGTCAGCTCCACCAACAGGACAAGCATTTATTCCTGCAGTTCCTTCTGCAATGGCTTTTGCAAGACCATCACAACCCGGAAATCCACAAGCACCACAGTTTGCTCCAGGTAATTCATTTCTGACTTGTATAACTTTTTCATCTACTTTTACAAAAAATACTTTTGATGCAAATCCAAGTATCAATGCAAATAAAATACCTAAAATACTAAGTAACAAAACCGGTATCATTATATCACTCATAATCTCACCTCTATACTAATCCCGCAAATCCATAAAATGCTAAAGACATAAGTCCAATGGTAATTAATGTAAGAGGAACTCCTTCAAGATTTTTAGGAACTTCTGTTACTTCCAATTTTTCTCTTATAGAAGCCAAGCAAACAATGGCTAATAAAAAACCAAGAGATGCTCCTAAACCATTAAATATTGTTTCTAACAAATTATATTCTTTTTGTATATTTGTAATTGCAACCCCTAAAACTACACAGTTTGTTGTTATAAGTGGTAAGAAAACTCCCAAAGCATTATAGAGATTTGGACTCATTTTTTTAAGTACCATTTCGACAAATTGTACTAAAGTCGCTATTACAAGTATAAACACGATTGTCTGTAAATATTCAAGTCCTAAAGTATCCAATAATGTCTTTTGGATTATCCAAGTTACAGCACTTGAAATTGTAATTACGAATGTAACCGCCATACCCATACCGAATGCAGTTTCAACTTTATTTGATACACCAATCAATGGACAAATTCCCAAGAATTGTCCCAAAACATAGTTATTTACTAAAATTGATGCAACTAAAATTTTTAATATTGTACCCATTAGTTACCTCCTTCTTTTTTAGCATTAACTTTTCTACTTAACATATTAAATCCTGCTACCAAAAGTCCCAGAATAATAAATGCTCCCGGAGCTTGTGTAATAACACCTATACTTACATAACTTTTTCCAAGAATTGGAAATCCTAACCAAGTTCCATTACCCAAAATCTCACGAACACTTGCTAGTACAATCAATGCACAAGTGAAACCAATTCCTTGTCCAATTCCATCTATCATTGATGAAAAAACTGTATTTTTTGATGCAAATGACTCCGCTCTTGCTAAGATTAAACAGTTTACTACTATAAGTGGTATAAAAAGTCCCAAACTATCATATAATGCAGGTATGTAAGCTGATAAAAACATTTGTACCAATGTTACGAATGTAGCTATAATTACTACATAAGCGGGTATTCTCACTTTATCCGGAATAAATTTTCTAAGGCTCGAAATTACAATGTTTGAACAAGTTACTACAAATATTACTGATGAACCCATACCTATTGCATTTACAACGCTTGTTGTTACAGCTAATACGGAACACATCCCAACAAGTTGAACAAGTACAGGGTTATTTGAAAATATACCATCAAAGAAAATCTTTTTTAATTTCATATTATCCCTCCTACTTCTCAAGTTCTTGTAATGCGTCTATTGCGGCATTTAATCCGTTTAAAACCGCATTGACACTTATTGTTGTTCCTGTTATCGCTTGAATATCATTATCTGCATCCGGATGTAAATTTTTAACTAGATGCTCAGTAACCTTATTTCCAACAACACTTTTTGCATATTCATCAGTTGTTACTCTGCTTCCAAGTCCGGGTGTTTCGCTATGTTTTAAAACTTTGAAACCAACTATAGTTTTATTTTCAATATTTACAGCCATAAGCATTGAAATATCTCCACCATAACCATTTTTTCCTAAAGTCTTAAAAACATAGCCTACAGTTTTATCTGATTTCTTAGCAATCTCTATTTTTTCTATATTTTTTATCTTTGTTTTTATTGTATTAAGTTTTCCTTCTTCAACAGTCTCAAACTTATCTGCATCAGCAAAAACCTCTTTTAAAGCTGCCTCATATTGAGCCTTTTCTCTTGCTTTAATAACCGGAGAAGTAAAACTATTTGCAAATGCAAGAACGAAACCTGCAATTGCAGTAATTAAAAACAATCTGACTGTCAATTTAATAGTTTCTTTCATTACTTTTTAACTCTCCCTTCTCCAAAAACTTTAGGGACACAATATTTTTCCAAAAGTGGTGTTAGTATGTTCATAAATAGAATTGAATAACTTACACCTTCCGGCAAATTTCCGAAATTTCTTATAAGTGCTGTGATGATACCGCAACCAATAGCAAAAAATATTTGAGCCTTTCTATTAACAGGAGCTGATACATAATCAGTAGCCATAAAGAACGCCCCTAATATAAGTCCACCCATTAAAAGTTGAATCGGCAATTTTGCTATAGGAGTTCCTGTAAGAGCTAAAACAACCGCAGTTGTGGATATAAATACAAGTGGAATTCTAAGTTGAATAACTCCTCTATACAATAAATATCCGGCTCCGATTAATAAACATATAGTTGAAACTTCACCGATACAGCCTCCTCTTACACCTATAAATGCTTCAAGAAAATTTACTTGAGTTCCTTTTGATAAAGGTGTAGCAAAAGTTGTAGCATCTAGTGAAGAATAAGTTGAGGAATTTATTAAATTTGAAATTCCTGAGTTAGGCGCAACATAATTTGCCATTGCTGTTGGGAATGACGCCATTAATGCAGCTCTTGCAGCAAGCGCAGGGTTCATAAAGTTCATTCCAAGTCCACCATATAATTGTTTAACAATTATAATGGCAAACATACTTCCAAGTGCAACCATCCAATAAGGAATAGTAACCGGTACATTGAAAGCTAAAAGCATTCCGGTAATTACCGCTGAATAATCTTTTATAGTAATTGGTCTATGTGTCAATTTTTCGTAAATGTATTCTGACCCCACCGCAAAAATTACTGATACCAATGTAACTAATAATGCCCTAAAACCAAAGAAATAAATTCCGGCAAGCAAAGTTGGTATCAAAGCTATAACAACATCTCTCATAACGGTACTTACCGTTGCCTCACTTCTTATATGAGGAGACGATCCTACAAATAACTTCATTTGAGGTTCTTCGTTACGTCCACCCCTTGCAGGTCTTTCTCTTCTTTCTCTTGTAGGTCTTCCTTCTGAAGCATCACTAGTTTCAGTTGATCTCTCTCTTCTCTCTCTTGCAGGACGCTCTGATCTCTCTCTAGGTTCTCTAGGAGCTCTTTCACGTCTTTCTCTAACAGGTCTTTCTGTTTTTACTTCTTCTCCTGATTCTGAATTTTCTACTGTTTCAGAACTTGTTGATACATCATCAGAGACAACTCTTGATTTTCTTTCCCTTACAGGTCTTTCAGTTCTTTCCCTAGGTTCTCTGGAAGCTCTTTCTCTTCTTTCTCTAACAGGTCTTTCTGATTTTGTTTCTTCAGTAGTTGAAGCTGTTTCAACCTTTTCAGTTTCTGCTTCTTTTACTTCTGCAACATTTTCAGATACCTCTTCGTTAGTCTTAACGTCCGTTCCATTTTCTAATTCAGAAGGGACTTCAACTTTTAAATCTTTTTCGTCCATAGTACCCTCCTTATGCTCTCTTTCCTTTACCTTGTTTTCTTACTTCAGCTTTTCCAAGTCTGATAGTTTCAACTAAAGGTCTGTTTGACGGACAAATATATGAGCAGGAACCACATTCAATACAATCCATTAAATGTAATTTTTCCGCCTCTCCAACTCGATTTTTCAAGGTATATAGCTGTAAATACAAAGGCTGTAAGTACACAGGACAAATATCAACACATCTTCCACATCTTATGCAAGGACTTACAGCTTTAGGTGCGCTTTCTTCCTGAGTCATAAAAAGTAGTCCACCCATAGCCTTTCCTGTAGTAACATTAGGAGTATATTGTGTTTCACCCATCATTGGACCGCCGGAAATAATTTTTCCCGGTTCACTTGAATACCCTCCAATAAATTCTACAATATCTGAAACTTTTGATCCTACTCTAACCATAACATTTTGTGGTTCTTTTAGTGCGTGACCCGTCATAGTAACCAACTTTTCATATAGTGGTTTCCCATGTAAGACAGCATCATTAATTGCAATGGCAGTATTAGCATTTACTACTCTTATACCAACTGCAGAAGTAGAAGCTCCTGAAGGTACAACTACTCCTGTTGTAGCTTGAATAAGTCTTTTTTGATCTCCTTGAGGATATTTAGTCTTTACAACACTTACAGTTACCTCAGGATAAGACTTTGACGCTTCTTTCAACTTGTCAATAGCAAGCGGTTTATTATCTTCAATACCTAAAATACCTTTTTTCGCTCCCATTGCCTTCATTGCAAGTAAAAGTCCCATAACAACTTTTTCAGGATATAATTCCATCATAAGTTGATCACTTGTTAAATATGGCTCACATTCAGCGCAGTTTATTATTATGTAGTCTGTAATTTGCCCTTCTCTAGCTGTCAACTTAACATGAGTAGGAAATCCTGCGCCTCCAAGTCCGACAATTCCGGCTTCTTTTATGGCGTCTATTATGTCTGTTGCGCTTACTTCATCAATAGTTAAATTCTTTTCTTCATATCCCAATTCATCCAAACCGTCATTTTCGATAGTTACTCCTTGACACACAACACCTGTCGCAGTCATAATCTCATCAATAGATTTAACTTTCCCACTAACACTTGAATGTACATTTGCAGAAATAAAAGCTGATGCTTCGCCAATTTTCTGTCCAACTTTTACTAAATCATTTTTGCTAACCAAACAAGTAGCGGGTGCCCCTGAGTGTTGTGATAGAGGTATGGTTACTATCTTTGGTACAAAACCAAAATTAATAGGTTTCGAATTAGTCAACTCTTTAAAGTCATGGATATGCTTTCCACCTTTAAAAGTGTTCACACTCACCTCATTCACCTCTTTTTAATATCACAATTTTTAAAATCTCTGTATAAACAAAATTAATAACATAAAAAAATTGCGAGTACAGAAAAATATTTTTTTAAAAACTTGTATTCACAATTATTTTACAACATTTTTACTCCAATGTCAATTTAAAATCGGACAGTAAAATGATTAAAATTTATAAAATGTTTTTAATTTCAATATAGATATTCTTTATTGATTATTTTGTTTAACAATAAATATCCGTTAGTTTTTAAATAAAAATTCATTCTATCAATGCTTTGTATCAATTAAATACCTTTTAATTATTGTTTTTTGACCACAAAAAACTCCGCTAGTATAACTAACGGAGTTGGTGCAGAAAAAGGGATTCGAACCCTCACAAGCTTTGCTCACTACCCCCTCAAGATAGCGTGTCTACCAGTTCCACCATTTCTGCATAATTCGGACTTAAAAAGCCCGTTATTAACTTAATCTATTTGGAAATACTTTACATTCCATTTTTTTTGCGGATGGACAAGCAGCACATCCACCTAAAGCTGTTTCTCTCAATGTTTCAGGTAGGGCGTTTCCAACTTCATACATAGCTTGAACAACCTCGTCAAAAGGCACTATACATTCAACTCCCGCAAGCGCAATATCACTTGCTACCAATGCGTTAATTGTTCCTGAACCATTTCTAAGTGCACAAGGAAATTCTACAAGTCCTGCAACCGGATCACAAACCAGACCTAATACCATAAGCATTGCAAAAGATGCAGCTATCAAAGATTGTTCGGGAGTTCCGCCATGCAATTCTACAATTGCTGCTGCACTCATTGCAGTTGCCGCTCCGCATTCTGCTTGGCAACCGCCCTCTGCTCCGGAAATTGTCGCATTTGTAGCAATAATTCTCCCAATTGTTCCGGAAACTAAAAGCGCCATCAGCATTTCATCATCAGTAAAATTATATTTATCTTGAATCCAAGAAAGACTACCCGGTAAAATTCCTGCACCTCCTGCAGTCGGTGCAGCTACGATTTTTCCCATACCCGCATTTAATTCTGAAGTTGAAAAACCTCTAGCAATCGCAGTCACCATTGACTCTCCCAAAATACTTTTCCCACTTTGTGCATATCTTAAAATTTTCTTTGCATTTCCACCTGTTATTTTAAATGGATTGATTTTATCATTAGTTATAACATCCGATGCAGATGCTTTCATTACTTCATAAGTTTCCCTAAGCATCTTTAAGAGTTCTTCTTTTGTTATATCCATTTCTTCCAGTTGATGTTCTAATGCAATTTCACTAATTTTTTTATTTTTTTCTTTACATAATCGTAATAATTGTGCTCCTGAAGAAATCATATAACCTCCTATAACGGTTTTAAAATCATGCATTCCAACATGTCTGGCAATTTACTTATTCTATAAATAGCCATTTCGTCAATTCCACCGTCAATTTCCATAATTGCAGACGCAACGCCATCTTCTCTGTTCATAACTAAACTGCCTATATTTATCTTATTTTCAGCTAAAATTGTGCTTACCTGTGCAATCATTCCATATCTGTCATTGTATTTAAGGATTATTGTATTATACACCCCTCCAAATTTAACGTCAACCCCATTAATATTTGTAATTTCAATGGCACCACCACCAATTGAAGAACCAATAACGTAAAAACTCTCTCCATTTGGATCAATAAATTCAGTCTTAACAGTATTCGGATGAGCAAATAACAAATCCATAGGAACAAAAGAAAATTCTATTCCTCTACTTTTTGCAATATCTAAAGACTCTCTTATTCTATCATCGTCCGTATCAAATCCTAATATTCCACCAACTAAAGCCTTATCAGTTCCATGACCCTGATATGTATTTTTAAAACTTCCATGTAAATGAAAAATTACTTTCTTTATGTCTCTCGCATAAATAATTTTTGAAATTCGTCCAAGCCTACAGGCTCCGGCAGTATGAGAACTTGAAGGCCCAATCATTATAGGACCTATAACGTCAAAAAGTCCATAGTTTTTCATTATTTTTTCACTACTCCTTCAAAATTATTAAACAAATCTCCCTGTCTAAAATTATTTTTCTCCATTTTTTCTAAAATTTCATCTCTAATTTTCCACCAACTCGTATTCCAATTACAAAACAAACTATTTTCTTCAGGAACACGGCCAAGCAGTCTTTGTAAAATTATTTTTTCGTCAAGATTTCTTAAAAAAGAAATAACTAAGTCAATAAATTTTGCCCTACTTATTAATTCTATTTCACCTTTTGAATACATTTCTCCTAAAACTGTATTTTTTACAATATATAGGGAATGTAATTTAACCTCTTCAACTTTGAGAGCAGATAAAATCTTTGCAGACTCCACCATATCCAGCTCATCATCCCAGGGTAACCCAACAATAATATGAGTACAAACTCTAAAGCCGAATTTGTGAATTAAATTAACAGCATTTATAAATTCAGCTAAAGTATGACCTCTGTTTAGTTTTATTAAAGTTCTATAATTTACAGTCTGTAGCCCAAGTTCAAAGTCTATTTCTAAATTTCTATTCTTTTGAAAATCCTTTAAGAATAACAATTGCTCTTCTAAAATACAGTCTGGCCTTGTTGACAGAGAAATCCCAATTATGTCTTCATCAACAATGCTATCTTCAATCATCTTTTTAAAATCTTCCATTCCAAGATATGTATTAGTAAAATTTTGAAAATAGACAATAAATTTTTTTGCATTATACTTTTTTGAAATATAAGCCTTATTTTTCAAAACTTGTTCTCTTACGGACATAGAAATATGACAATTTTCAAAAGAACCACCTTCTTCTCCACAAAAAATACAACCGCCTGTTGCAATATTACCATCCCTGTTAGGACAGCTCAAATTGAGTTTGACAGGTAGTTTATAAACTTTTTCTCCATAAATATCTTTAAGATATTTTGAATATGTTCTATAAAAATCTTCCTCTAACATTGTAATTCCTTCAACGATTCTAAAACTTTTATAGCGTGGTCTTTAACCTTTACATTCCTAAATTCTTTTAAAATATTTCCCTTATCATCCAAAATAAAAGTGGATCTTACAGTTCCCATATACTCTTTTCCATACATTTTCTTTAATTTCCAAACGTCAAAATACTTCTGAATTGAAATATCTTCATCAGAAACCAACTCGACAGTTAAATTGTGTTTTTCAATAAACTTCTTATGACTGGCAAGAGAATCTTTACTAATACCGATAATAACGGCATCTAACTTTTCAAATTCATCCTTAAGTTCGCTAAATTGAATAGCTTCCAAAGTGCAACCTGAAGTATTATCCTTTGGATAAAAATATAATACTATCTTTTTTCCTTTAAACTTATCTAAAGAAAATTCTCCATCTATTCCATTAAACTTTAAATTACAAGCCATTTTTTTCTCCTAAAACATCTTTAAATAATTTTTTCAACTCGAAATATACTCCATCTTCATTATTTGTAAATTCGGTAATATTGTTGGTCAAAGACTTTAATTCATCAATTCCATTTTTCATCGCAAAACCAATTCCCGAATTTTTAATCATAGATTTATCATTAAACTCATCACCAAAAGATACAACGTCTGAAAGTTCAATATTCTTGCTCTTAAGATAATTAGTTATAGCAACCCATTTATCCGCTTTTTCAGATTGAAATTCCAAAACTTTTTTCCCATTTGGAACAAAATACCTATTTTTAACCAAATTATGTTCATCCTTGAATAATCCGTAGAACTCATCAATCTTTTCCTTTTGATCTAAAAATGCTATACATAAAACAGTTTCTAAAGAATTCATATCAACTTGACTAAAATATCTAATACTATCTGTGGCAATCTTTTTGTCTGCAATATTTTCTTCAAAATGACTTTTTGGAGGTTGCCCGTCTTTTATAGCGAGATGATAGCCGTCGACAAAAGAATCCACATAAACATAAGGATTCATTCCACAATCTAAGGCTTTATTATAAACTCCCAAGAATTTGGAATTATTTATATATTCAACATTGACCAACTTACTGGATTCCTTAAATCTACTCATAGCTCCATTATTTGCACATACCATAATATCTCTCTTTAAAGGTTGTAAAAAGCCTGATGCCATATAAAAATGTCTACCTGTAGCGATTACAACCTCTATACCATTTCCAATTAAATTGTCCAATAATCTAAAACTCCGTGGTGATATTTTTTTGTCATCATCTAACAAAGTTCCATCTAAATCTAAACAAACCGCTTTTAACATAAATACCTCTTTCAAAAAAATAAAGTGCCGATAACGGCACTTCATAGACTAATCCTATTCGTCGTCTTCCTCAACCAAAGCATCAAATGCATCAGAAACTTTTTCGAATTCTTCGTCGTCTTCAATTTCTTCAACTTCAAATTCTCCGTCTTCTTTTTCTATATATTTGCAAAGTAAGATACTTCCATCTTCTTGACTTTGAAGTGCTATATATTCTTTTTCTTCAACTTCAAAAACTCCTATAACTTCAAAAGTCTCTTCTTTTCCATCTTCGTTTTCAAAAACTAATAATTCAGCTTCCATTTCTTCTTCGCAACCACAGCCACAGCCACAACCTTTATTTTCTTCCATTGTGTATGTCCTCCTTAAAATTTTAAAAATTCTAACTTTCTAAATCGATAAAGATACTTCTCATAAAATTATGAAACACATATCTACAATAATGATACCACATTTTTCAAAAAAAACATAGCTTTTTAAAATATTTTTTAAAAAATATTTTATTCACAATTTTTTTATTGCGAAGCAACAAGGTTCTCGGGCACCCACCCGATGCAAAGCATCGTGGAAGGGTGAGGTTCTTATTGATAATGTTAAAATAAACAAATTTTTCCCAATTTCCTACAAAAAATTGAAAGTTATCCCACATTTTTATAAAAGTTATCCACAAAACAAAACCCAAAATATCCACTTATCCACAAGTTATTCAACTTATCCACAATTTTACAAAAATTCTTTACTTTTTTTGTTATCATTTGGTAGCCTATAATATCAATTCTAGGTGATAAATTCTTTCTCTATAAAAAATGTCAAATAAATGAACATTTTACAAACTCTCAATACACTATATATTATGTCATTCATTAAATTTCTCATTCTATAATAAAAAAATTAAGGAGCACTTTTTTAATTGTACTCCTCAACTTTAGTTACTAAATTCTTCTATACTTGTTTAGCTATTATATCCTTAACTTTCATAAGTCTTGTAATAGTAGCCCTTTCATTTTCATCCAATTTCATTCTGATGAATTTAATTGTTTCTTCCAAATCAGGAATTGTTCTATACTCAAGAGCATTTACCCTTCTACGAGTCTTTTCAATTTCATCTGCCATTAACTGACAAGCTTTTTCAACTTCTGCAAGTTCTAATAGCTTATCCATTACTGAATGTAATTCTAAAATTGCATCGTCAAGTTCAGAGGATGTTTGAGCATATCCATAAGGAAATATTGCTCCACTTGATTCTGTTCTGTCAAATTTCATTTTAGGAATATTTACACTCATTACATTTTTTGTTTCAATGGCAACGGATACCTGTTCTTTTGGAAACGCCACAGCTTCTTCCAAAAATTCAGGACTCATAACAGCACTCGCTAAAAGAAAAGATTTAAATGAGTTTGAGAGTTCTTCTTCAACTTCAAGACGAAGTTTTTTGTTTTTTCTAATCATTTCAATAAATCTTCTCATAAGTTCATCTTGTTTATCTTTAAGAAGTTTATGACCTCTTTTAGCAGTTACAAGTCTTCCTTTGAGATTAGAAAGAGCCATACGTGTAGGATTTACATTTAGCTTTGCCATCTATATCTCCCCTTTATTCTGTCTTTCCTAAATATTTATCAATATATTCCTCTCTAATTCTCTTAAGTTCTGTTCTTGGAACTATACTTAATAATTCCCAACCTAAGTTTAAAGTTTCTTCTATCGTTCTGTTAGTATCATATCCTTGGTCAACATATTTCTTATCAAAAGCGTCTGCGAATTTTGCAAAAGCTTTATCTGCTTCTGACAATGCTGATTCACCCAAGATTACTGCCAATTCACGAGCCTCTCTACCTGATGCATAACCAGCATAGATTTGGTTCATTGTATCTGCATGATCTTCTCTTGTCTTTCCTTTACCGATACCTTTATCCTTAAGTCTTGATAATGAAGGAATTACAAAAATTGGAGGTTGAATACCTTGTTTATATAATTCCCTTGAAAGAATAATTTGTCCTTCTGTTATATATCCTGTAAGGTCAGGTATTGGATGGGTGATGTCATCTTCCGGCATTGTTAAAATAGGAATTTGTGTAATGGATCCCGGTCTACCTTTAAGTCTTCCGGCTCTTTCATAAATTGTTGAAAGGTCAGTATATAGATATCCCGGATAGCCACGACGTCCCGGAACTTCTTTTCTTGCTGCAGAAACTTCACGAAGTGCTTCTGCATAATTTGTAAGGTCAGTTAAGATTACCAAAACATGCATTCCCTTTTCAAATGCTAAATATTCAGCACAGGTAAGAGCCATACGAGGTGTTGCAATTCTTTCGATTGCAGGGTCATTTGCTAAATTCATAAATAATACTGCTCTGTCTATGGCCCCTGTCTTTGTAAAATCATCAATAAAGAATTGTGCTTCTTCAAAAGTAATTCCCATTGCTCCAAATACTACGGCAAATTTTTCTCCACTACCAAGTACTTTTGCTTGTCTGGCAATTTGCGCAGCTACATTGTTATGTGGAAGCCCTGAACCTGAGAATATAGGTAATTTTTGTCCTCTAACTAATGTATTAAGTCCATCTATTGTAGAAATACCTGTTTGAATAAATTCTGAAGGATAATCTCTTGATACAGGATTGATTGGAGAACCGTTAATATCTATCTTCATTTCAGGAATAATCTTTGGTCCCTTATCGATAGGATTACCAAGGCCGTCGAAAATTCTTCCTATCATATCTTCAGAAACTCCAAGTTCAAGAGGATGACCTAAAAATCTACAAGATGTATCTCTTAAGTTAATTCCTGCTGAACCTTCAAACAATTGAACCATTGCCTTATCGCCATCAATTTCAAGAACTTTCCCTCTTCTCTTTTCTCCGTTTTGAACTCTAACTTCAACTAATTCTTCGTATTTAACACCTTCAACACCTTCAACAACCATCAAAGGTCCTACTACTTCTTTTACTGTCTTATACTCTTTAAGCATTAGAGTTACCTCCTTCGCTTATTAATTTTTCTATATCGGCTTTAACTGTTTCGAATAATTCATCAAACTTTTCCAATTCATTTTCGGAAATGTTTTTACTTCTTGATATTCCTTCACGAGATTCAATCTTTAAAATTTCATCAAGATATACTCCTGCATCTAAAGCTTTTTTTGCTTCATCATAGAAACCTAAAATAAGATTTAACATTTTGAATTGTTTTGGAAGAGAACAATAAGTATCAACTTCGTGGAAAGCATTTTGTTGTAAGAAATCTTCTCTTAAAGACTTAGCAACTTCTAGCTTTAATTGATCCGCTTCTGAAAGTGAATCTCTACCTACAAGACGAACAACTTCTTGCAAATTTGATTCTTCTTGTAAAAGTGCCATTGATTGTATTCTATGTGCAGAGAATTTTCTATCAATACTTTCATCCATAAACTTATCCATCTTATCTTGATATAATGAATAAGAATTCAACCAGTTAATAGCAGGGAAATGTCTTCTATAAGATAATGCGTAGTCAAGTCCCCAGAATACTTTTACAATTCTAAGAGTAGCTTGTGAAACCGGTTCAGAAATATCTCCACCCGGAGGAGAAACCGCTCCAATTACTGTTAAAGCACCTTCTCTATCTTCACCTAGACATTTTACATAACCAGCTCTTTCATAGAAGTCTGCAACTCTGGATGCAAGATATGCTGGATATCCTTCATCACCGGGCATTTCTTCAAGACGACCGGACATTTCACGAAGTGCTTCTGCCCAACGAGAAGTTGAGTCAGCCATAAGTGCAACTGAATATCCCATGTCTCTAAAGTATTCTCCGATAGTAATACCTGTATAGATTGAAGCTTCACGAGCAGCAACCGGCATATTTGAAGTATTAGCTATAAGAACTGTTCTTTTCATAAGTGATTGACCAGTCTTAGGGTCTAAAATTTCAGGGAATTCCATAAGAACGTCTGTCATTTCGTTTCCACGTTCTCCACAACCTACATAAACTACTATTTCTGCATCTGCCCATTTAGCAAGTTGGTGTTGAACTACTGTTTTTCCTGAACCGAAAGGTCCCGGAATTGCTGCAGCTCCCCCTTTTGCAACTGGGAAAAATGTATCAATGATTCTTTGACCTGTTACAAGTGGTCTAATTGGGTCCAATTTTCTTGAATATGGACGACCACGACGTACCGGCCATTTTTGAATCATATTTAATTCTTTAATTCCATCATCAGTTTCTATTTTACAAATTATTTCATCAACTGTATGATAACCAGGTAAAATTTCAACAATTTTACCACTTACAGCTGGAGGAACCATAATCTTATGTGAAACAACTGTTGTTTCTTGAACTGTTCCGATTATATTTCCCTCTGAAACTTCATCACCAACATTTACTGTTGGAACAAAATCCCATCTTTTTTCTCTATCTAAAGGTGATACACTTACTCCTCTTAAAAGGAAATCTCCTGCTTTCGCTTGTAAAGCTTCAAGAGGTCTTTGTATACCGTCAAACATTTGTTCTAACATTCCAGGTCCAAGTTCAATAGAAAGTGGACTACCTGTTGAATAAACATCATCTCCAGGTCCAATACCTGTAGTTTCTTCATAAACTTGAATTGAGGCTCTATCACCTCTCATTTCTATAATTTCTCCAATGAGCTTATTATCAGAAACTTCAACAACATCATATACGTTCGCATCTTCCATTCCTTCTGCAACTACAAGAGGTCCGGAAACTTTAATAACTTTACCGACTTTCAATATAAGCCCTCGCTTTCTATAATATATTTGATCCAACAGCTTTTTCAACATTCTTGTTGATATTTTCTAAGCCTATATTCAAACTACCTCTGTTGCTAGGTATTAAAATTACTGCTGGAATAACTTCATTGTTATATCTTTGAATAGTTTCGGGAATATCTTTTGCCAATTGCTCAGTAATATAAATAATCCCATATCCTTCTTTTGCTAGTTTGTCAATAATTCTTCTGGCATCATTACCTTCAATTGCAGTGAAAACATGAACTCCAAGAGCTCTAAAGGCAAGAACAGAATCCTTATCGCCAATTACAGCTATTTTATACATAAACTTCACGCAACCTTTCCTTTATAAATTCAGGAGATAAACCATTGACTTTTCCTACTAAAATAAGTCTTAAATTTTTAATTTCCAATTCTTTAGCAAAAAGAAAACTAAAAATAACTTCAGCTCCATAGTGGATTGATTTAGTTTTTCTTACTATTTCAATTAAATAGTCATCCATATTTTTTTCAAAACTATTAAGAGAACTAGTATTCCTATATTCATCTACAATTTTTGATAGAACTCTACCAATCTTATAAGCTTTAAACCTAATAGGTAAAACTTCTATATCATCGTAGAACATTCCTAAAATCTTTTCAGTTTCGATATCTCCACCTTTTATTAAAACTTTTTCTAAAGTTTCTTTTACTTGATTTTGTTTTCTACATCTTATAAAAGTTCTTAGATTAATAAAATCAATCATTGCTCTAAAATATTCAGAAATCATATCAAGTTTAAATTCTTCAGCCAAACCCAAAACTTTTTCAAAGTACTTTTTATCTATAAAAATGTCAATATCTTGAGGGTCTTTTGTTTTATCATAAAATTCTAAACATTCCTTAAAATCTTTTGACAATCCCTCATCATTTTTCAAGGCTAATTCTCTAAATGTTTCAATACCACTTTCATCTAACATACAATACATTGAGTCAAATTTTTCTTTTAAAATATGCTCTTTTACCAAAACTTTTAAATTGTGATAATCATATTTGCAAGAAAGTATCTCAACTAAAGATTTATCAGGAGAAATTTCCGTAACATCTCTGTATGTTTTATTTAAAACATCGGATAAAACTTCTTCATAGTTTTCAGGTCTATCCAGCTTAGAAATTTCACTTGAATAAGAAGTTTCATTAAGTAACTTAATAGCATCTTCAAGACTTTTTGTATCAGCCAGCCTTTGAAGTTGTTGTTTAGTAAGGAGTTTTTTCTCAGCATAACGAATTCTAACACTTGATTGGATAAAATCTTCTCTATCCATAACACACCTCCTATTAACTAAATAATCTAATTGATACTTCTCGTTCCAAGTCTTCCTTTATTAAATCAATTAAACTTGAAAATTCATTGTTTAAAATTATTTTTCCATTCTTTAATGAAAATCCACTTTCAACAGTTTCTTTTGCAACTTTAATTCCAAATAGCTTTTCTCCTGCAAGTTTTTTTTCACTTTCAGTAAGAATAATTTCACTATCTTCCTTAACATCCAAAGTCTTTAATGAATTTTCAACAAATTTCAAATAATCTTCATGATTTAATGTTTTTAATTTTTCTTTAGTTAATTCAAAAACTTTATTTATCATTTCTTGTTTTGCAACCAAAATCATATCTCTTGCTGTTAAACTTGAGTTTGAAATTATTCTATCTTTTGATTGTGCGCCCTCTACTCTTGCTTTTTCAATAATCTTATCAGCATTTTTTTGAGCTTCACTTTCTGTTTTCCCAACAAGATTCGCAACTTCACTTTTAGCATCTTCTACTATTTTTTCAGATTCATTTTTAGCATCTTGAAGGATTTCATCTATAATATTGTCCAAATTAGACATTCAACCACATCCTTTTTATTTTATTTAATGCTTTTTATTTGAATGCAACGCTTGAAAGTAATAAGAATGACATTGCAAATGCTAAGATTGCGTAAGTTTCAACCATTACTGAAAGAATAATACCTTTAGTTTGATGTTCTTCATTTTTAGCTAAGATATTAATACCTGCAACAGCAACTTTTGCTTGATAATAAGCTGATTTCAAACCTACAATACCAACAGGTAGTGAAACCATAACATAGTACAAACCTTCAATTAGACTCATATCTACTCTTAATTTAAACATGATGAAAAGACCTATTACAAATCCGTAAAGTCCTTGTGTACCCGGCAATAATTGCAATACCATTGCCTTACCAAATTTTTCAGGTTCATCAATAACTAATCCAGCAGCAGCTTCCCCTGCCATTTGAACACCTCTTGCAGAACCAAGTCCCGCTAGTAATACAGCAAGTGCCGCTCCTAATATACCAAATACAACTCCGCCATTTTGTGCTAATACAGCCATAAATTCTTTCATTACAAAATCTCCTTTTCGTTTGTTTTTTATTTTTTTATTTTAGAATTATTTTACTTCTATATATTTGTTATCACTTCTAAATTTCTTAAATGCTTTTCCTCCACCTTCGTAAAATTTACTGAAAAATTCTACATACATAAGTCTTGAAGTATGAACATAAGCTGATAGAAAACTTAAGAATATATTAAATGCTTGAGCAAATACAAAAACTATCACTCCAAAAATTATTCCTACAATTCCTCCACTTACAAGCATTTTTACAATTATGTTGATTGCAACTGCAATAAAACCACCTGCAAGTCCAAGAGCCATAAGTCTAAGATATGAAACAAAATCTCCTATATAAGATGTTATTCCATAAAGTGAATACAATCCACCAGCAATTCTTCCGGCAATACTTTTTGAATCTCTGGCTCCAAATGCAATAATCCCTAACATACCAACTATCATTCCATAAAAAGCTATTGTATTTACTATCTTAGGCATTGTTATTGCTTTACCAATAATAACCAAAATAACAGATGTCAAAGTCAAGTACCAAAGAAATACATCGTAGAATGCATCCATAGGTTTTCCGTTTTTAATTAGAACATAAGCTTTCATTCCCAAGCCGAAAGCTAAATGTACTCCTCCAAATGCTAAAGACAATATCAAAACCGTCATAAAATCTTTTGACGAATCCAATATTTGAGTTGGTAAAGTAATCAAATCTCCAAAAGCCGAACCGTATATCAATCCCCATATCATAGTTGAAAAACTAAGTGCGAAGAAAAATTTTAAGAATTTTTTTGTCGAATAATTAAACTTAAACATCTTTAAAGCTATCCCCGAACCTATGCATAAAATTAATCCATAAGCAAAATCTGCAACCATCATTCCGAAGAATATCCAATAAAATATTGATAATATAAACGTTGGATCAACCTCATCATATTTTGGTAGAGCATACATATTTGTAACTGATTCAAAAAGTGATGCTATCTTATTGTTTTTCAGGATGATTGGAACGTTAGGGTCATCCTTTTTTGCATCTTCAATTTCCAAATATATCTTTAATGCTGAAACTTTTTCAAGTAAAGCTTTGAAATTTGCCTCTTTATCAGCAGGTATATAGCCTTGAATAATATCCAGCTTCTCTGTAGCTTTAAAATTAGAAACAACTGTATTTCTAAGAGCTAAATTTTGATAATATTCATAAACACTTTGCATCTTTTGAATATTAACAGTAAATTTTTTAATTTCTTCAGTCAACTTAGAATTATCATCTTCTAATATTTTCTTTTCAGCTTCCAACTTTTCGATTTCTTCAGAAACCACACCTTTAAATTCAAGATTAACTTCAGAAAAACCATTTAATCTTAAATTTTCAAGAGCCATTTCTTTTTCCAACTCATTAGTGAAGATAATACAATATGAATTTTTTCCAACTATATCTACTTCTTCAAAATATGTAAATTTTAAATCTACAGTAGATGTCTTAAATTTTTCAAGATTCTTAGTCGGTAAATATCCCATAATGAATTTTGATTTTTTAAATGAATTTAAGTCGTCAATAGGTTCTTTAATAGATTTCCATGGTGATAATTCTTTGATTGTATTATCTATAGCTGTTAATCTTTGATTATTCGAATCTACCTTTTTACTTATTTCACTCAAAATATTAAAATCCGGAATGTAATCATAAGAACTAGCTTCTTTTTCAAGTTCACTAAATGTATAAACAACGGGACCCTTTTTCAAAGCGGATAAACCTTTTTCCTTTTCGATAAATCTCCCTACATAATCAATCATCCATTTAATTCTTGTGGATTCTTCAATATAATTATTATCTAGAGTAGATACTTCCACATCTTTAAGATAATCAAATTGTTCAATAGAGTCGGATTTTGAAAAGTTTACATAACCAAATCTTTGAAGTTCTTCTAACAATCGCTTTCTTTCGGCTTCAAAAGCAAATAAAGTGAATTTCTTCATCTTAACTATTGCCATTTACACTCACAATCCTCTCTACTATTGAATTAACCACAGATTCTAACTTTTTATCGTCAACAGACTTAATGTGCTCAACTTCCCTTTTAGCTTTTTCAATAACAGGTTTTGCTAACATTTCACCCTCATTGATTAATCCTAATTTGATTTCATCAGCTTTTTTATTTGCTTCGTTTATAACTTTATCAGAAATTGCACCACATTCCTTTCCTGAAGTTTTTTTCAAATTCGTAGCTTCTAGTTTAGCTGCATCAACTAAAGATTTTGCTTCCAGTTCTGCTTCTTTAACTCTGTTTATAGCATCAGTAGTCATTTCATCACCTCCTAATTTTAAATAGAATTTTAAATAAAATTTTAGAAATAATATTTTCATAATAAATTCGCAAAATTTATGAAATTTAAAACCTATTTTATTTGTTACGTTAAAATAAAGTTAGAAGATTCTCAAAAACAAAAAACCCTCCTACTCTTTAATCGTAAGATTATTATAGACTTTTTTTTTTAGTTTTTCAACTAATTTTTTACAAAGAGTTTATAATAAATTATTTTTCTTTTACCCAAGAACCTACCGAGTTAAATATATTATAAAAATAAATTAAAGTCAATGATAAATCTAAAAGAAATATGTTAAATAAATATTCAAATTTCAATAAAAAACAACTTTTACGGCAATATTTCACTTTATATCCTTTATATTAAAATTTTTTATGTTACAAGATATATTATTTATTTTTTAAATCTGCTTAACATATGAGAAATAACTAATAATGGATGATGAAATAAAATTCTAGGTCCTGAAAATTTCATAATTTGTTTTATTTTTTCTTTCATTTTAGGACTATAACAAGGTTTTTTACAATTTGAACAAAAAGTTTTTGTATCCATGTATTTACAATTATCTATTCTATTTAAAGAATAATTTAAAACATCCCTACATTCATCACATAATTTATCATTTTTGTGATTTTTCTTACAATACAATTTCACCATTTCAGTTATTACTTTTTTCTCTCTATCTCTTTTCTTTTCAATACTTTTTTTCATATCTTTATTCTTTAAATTCTATAATTTGTCTTTCAATATCTACTTTTGCATTTACTCCAAAAGGAATAATACATCTTGGAGTGCTATGCCCAATATTGATATTATATACAATGGACAAATTTTTATTTCTTATTTCATCAAGAATAATTTGTTTATACTCATTATAATATTCTTCGTTTTGTGGCTTTCCTATAATCAAACCTGAAATAACATCAAATATTCCATATTCTTGAAGTTTAAGAATCATCTTTCTAAATAGCTCAGGTTTAGGTCTTTCTTCACTTGTTTCAAGAAGCAAGATTTTATTTTTCCACTCATTTAAACTTGGAAATAAATTATATTTTTGACAAAGATATACTGTATCTTCATATCTTGAATTATCAAAAATATCAAATATCGTTTCAAGACATCCTCCCAATATTTGACCTTCAAATTTTGCATTCCCTCTTAATAATTCAAATCCTCTATTTTGATGTTCTTTCATAGAAATTCCTATAGCTTTTTCACTAAAGTCTTCTCTCTCATTATACCAAACATCGCTTGGATATATTTCTTTAATTTTTCCGGTATTAATCAATTCTTCAAAGAAACGCTTTGAATATGGTAGCATTTCATTTGACAATTCACAAACATCGGGTAAAAATGCCTGTCCATAAAATGTTTTTATCCCTACTTTGTTAAGCATAAAATGATTCATTGTAGTATCGGAAAAACCTAAAAATATTTTCTGCTTTACTGCCATTTTTAATTCATTATTTTCAAACAAATAAGGCAATAATCTATAAGTATCATCTCCACCTATCGCACATAATATCATATCTATTGAATCATCTTTAAAAGCTTTTATTAAATCTTTCGCCCTTGCTTCCGGGCTATTTTTTATAAATTCAATTCCCTTTTTAGAGTTAGGTAAAAATTCAACTTCAATTCCATATTCTTTTAGCCTTTCAATTCCAATTTTAACTTCATGTAAAACAAAATCTTCTCCTAATACCCCACTGGATAAACTTACTATTCCTATTTTTCTTACTCTCATATATTCCTCCATAGAAAAAATCAGCTAAAGAACCGACCAAATGGTCGGTTATAAAGCCGATTATTTTAAATTTATTCTATTTACACTTTTTTCAATTAAGTTTACGATATAATATCCCTTTGTATCTCCCTGTCTTGGCATAGTAGTACTACCTGGGTTTAAAACTGTTATTCCATCAACTTTTTCTCTTAAATGAACATGAGTATGCCCAAAAAGAGCATAATCTGCCCCTAATTCTTTAGCTTTCTCAACTATTTTATCAATTCCATTGTTAACATTATAATTGTGTCCATGCGTCAGAAAGAATTTTTTTCTTCTAATCTCTAAAACTAAATCTTCCGGAGTGTCTTTGGAATTTTCATCACAATTTCCAGCAACCACATAAACTTCCATACCTGTTATCTGTTCTATTTTTCTTGCATCTTCTACATTATCTCCAAGATGAAGAACAACATCCACCTTATTTCTTTGCAAACTGTATGCAACAGGAAGTACAATTCCATGAGTATCACTAACAACCGCTACTATCATATCTATCACCTAAAATATTTTTTAAATCTTCTAATGCTCTTTTTCTATGACTAAATTTATTTTTTTCCTCTGAACTGATTTCAGCCAAAGTCTTTTCCATATTTTCAGGAATAAAAATCTTGTCATATCCAAAGCCATTTTCTCCTCTTTCGACTTCCGAAATAGTTCCTTTTAAAATTCCCTTTGCTATAAATTCTTTTCCATTTTCATCAACAAAGACAATTACAGTTTTAAAATATGCACTTCTATCGGACTTCCCTTCAAGATTTTTTAAAAGTTTCTCTCTATTTGCTTCACTATTCCCATGTTCTCCTGCATATCTTGCAGATAGCACTCCAGGTTCTCCATTTAAAGCATTTACAAAAAGTCCTGTATCATCAGCTAAAACAGCAAAAGAACAATATTCTCTTAGCTTTTCAGCTTTTAGCTTTGAATTTTCCTCAAGTGTATCATAGATTTCTTCAAATTCTTCAGTTACACCCAATTCGCTTTTAGTTACTATTTCAAAATCATATTTACTTAAAATTGCAAGCATTTCTTTGACTTTATTTTTGTTATCCGTAGATAGTGCTACCTTTTTCATTAAACTAACCTTTCTAAAATCAATTCATTGAATTTTTGTGGATTTCCTTTACCTTTTGAAGCCTTCATACATTGTCCCATCAAAAATCCTAATGCTCTGTCTTTTCCATTTTTATAGTCCTCTATTGAAGATGGATTATTTTTTAGAACTTCTTCAACTATTTCAATCAATGCACTGTCATCTGAAATTTGAATTAATCCTCTTTCTTCAACAACTTTTAGTGGATCAAAGTCTCCTTTTTCAAATAATTCTCTAAGAAGTTTTTTTCCGACATTTGCATTTATCTTATTTTCTTTAACTAATTTTAAAAGAGTTGCAAAAGATTCAATATTTAAAGGAATTTCTTCAAATTCAATTTCCAAATCTTTAATTCTTCTTAAAACATCAGAAAGCAACCAGTTTGAAACAAGAGTTGCATCATCAACTTTTTTAACTACTCTTTCAAAATATTCAGATAAATATTTATTTTGAGTTAATACATTCGCATCATATTCTGAAAGTTTGTATTCATTTAAAAATCTATTTTTCTTATTCTTTGGAAGCTCCGGCATTTTT
Organism: Parvimonas sp. D9; assembly: GCF_035282565.1. Taxonomy (NCBI): domain Bacteria; kingdom Bacillati; phylum Bacillota; class Tissierellia; order Tissierellales; family Peptoniphilaceae; genus Parvimonas; species Parvimonas sp. D9. The sequence continues at coordinate 81,521 of NZ_JAYKBM010000003.1, forward strand.
TCATTAATGGCTTCAACAAAGTCTTTTTCAAGTTTGATATATGGAATATCAGGCTCAACACTAAATCTATAATCATTTCCCTCTTCTTTATGACGCATAATTATAGTTTCAAGTTTTGACTCATCCCAACGTCTTGTCTCTTTTTCTCCGACAATTTTGTTTTTAACATTTTCTATATGTCTTTTTTGTTCATATTCCATAGCACGAAGTGCAGCCTTAAATGAATTTAGATTTTTAATTTCAGTAATTTTTGTCTTAAATCCACTTTCTTCATCAACTACATTTAAGTTTACATCACAACGAAGTGAGCCTTCTTCCATTTTAACATCTGAAATTCCAAGATATTTTATAGTTTCTTTTAAGTTTGTCAAAAAGGCAATAGCCTCTTCAGGACTGTTCATGTCAGGCTCAGATACAATTTCAATTAATGGAACTCCCGCTCTGTTATAGTCCATTAGAGTATGTCCATTTTCATTATGAATTGACTTTCCTGTATCTTCTTCAATATGAATTCTTTGTAGTCTAAGTTTCTTCACTCCATTTTCAGTTTCAATTTCTATATATCCATTTTTACAAATAGGAGTTCTCTCTTGAGTTATTTGATAGCCCTTAACCAAGTCTGGATAAAAATATTTTTTTCTATCCATTTTCATATCCATAGAAATTTCACAATTAAAAGCATTCCCTGCCATTATTGCATATTCAATCGCTCTTTTATTTATTCTTGGAAGAGTTCCCGGATGACCTAAACAAATAGGACAAACATTAGTATTTGGAGGACAACCATATTCATTTTTACAACCACAGAACATTTTTGTATCAGTTTGTAACTCAACGTGAATTTCAAGTCCTATTATTGTTTTTAAACTCATATTAAAGCCCCCTTTCAAAATTCATTGCAAGATTTAATAATCTTTCATCATCAAATCTCTTACCTATAAATTGAACACTTCCACCAATTTTTTTAAGATTTAAAGGAATGGAAATAGCAGGAAGCCCGGCAAAATTCACAGGCACATTAAAAGTATCCCCTGCATAAGATTTTAAAGCATTGTCCTTTTCTGCTCCAATCTTGCTTGGTAGACAAGTTGTTGTAGGAGTTAAAATAAAATCATATTCTGAAAGCACTTTATTAACTTCTTTACTTATCAAGTCTCTAACTTCCAAGCCTTTTTTGTAAAGAGCTTGATTATTTGAACTTGCAAGATAGAAAGTTCCCATTGCAATTCTTCTTTGAACTTCTTCTCCAAAACCTTCACTTCTAGTATTTGTGAAAAGTTCTCTTGTTGAGTCATAATTTTCAGTCCTATATCCATATCTGATACCGTCAAATCTTGACATATTACTTGAAACTTCAGAGCTCATAATAACATTATATACATTTGTAGAATGCTTAATATATTTAAAATCTACTTCTTCGATTATAGCTCCTTGATTTTTTAAATTTTCAATTGCCTTTTTATAATCATTTAAAACAATATCATCAATTTCATAGCTTTCAATATTTGAAACTGTCGCAATTTTAATTCCCTTTAAAGAAAAATCACTATCTTCCTTAATATCTACAGCGTCTCTCATTGTAACTGCATCCATTTTATCCAAACCGCCAATTGTATTTAAAACAGGCAAAATTGATTTAACATCACTTGATAAAATTCCTACTTGATCTAAACTACTTGCCATAGAAACAACTCCATATCTTGAAATCATTCCATAAGTAGGTTTATATCCTACACAAGCACAAAATGATGCAGGATTTCTAACAGAACCACCTGTATCGGATCCTAAACTAATCATAGCAAGGTCAGCACTTACACTACTTGCAGAACCTGAAGATGAACCACCGGGAATTAAACTTTCATCAAGTGGATTTTTTGTTGCTCCAAAATAAGAAGTCTCTCCTGAACCCCCCATTGCAAATTCATCCATATTAACTTTTCCTAGAATAACAGCATCTTCTTTCAAAAGTCTATCAATAATTGTAGCATTAAAAATCGGATTATAATTTTCCAAAATTTTTGAACCGCAAGTACTCTTATATCCTTTAACTAAAATATTATCTTTAACGGAAACTGAAACTCCAAAAAGAGAGCCCAATTTTTCTTTATTTTTTAATTTATTATTTAAAAATTTAACTCTTTCCATAATTTTTTCTTTAGAAAAGTCAAGAAAAATATTCAAATCTTTTTTATCTTCAATTCTCTTTATAACATCAGTATAAAATGAAATCAAATCCACCTTACCACTGATAAAATCTTCTCTTATACTTAAAATATCCATTATTTCACAACCCTTTGCAATCTAAAATATCCATACTCTTTGTCACTTGCATTCAAAAGTGCATCTTCCCTTGAAATACTTTCTTCAACAACATCTCCTCTCAAAGGACTGTTATGTTCAACAACAATTTCTAGAGCTTCACAATCTGAAGTATCAAGTTCCATAATTTCATTGGCAAAAACTAGAACATCGTCGAACTTTTTTGCAATAATATCAAGTTCTTCTTCTTTTACATTCAAGTTTGCAAGATAATAAATTTTCTTTACTTCTTCCTTACTAACCATAAAAATCTCCTATCTGAAATATTAATTATCATGTATTATTTTAACATATTTTGACTAAAAAAACAAAAGAGGCTGTAACGAAACAACCTCTATTTTTCATCTAAATATTATCCTTAATCTTTCCTTTTATCCTATTTAATTTCTTAATCTTTTTAAATTTTGTCTCCTTAACTTTAGGCTCATCATTTTTTTGACTCATTTTCTTATATTCTGTTTTAAAATAATTCAAAATGGATTCAAAACTTTTATTTAAAACTTCATTATCTGATAAATTTAAGTCCTCTAATGCACGATCAATTAAATTTTCATGGAATTCATCATGTATTTTCAAAACTTCTTTAGCCTTATCTGTTATTTCAACTCTAACAACTCTTCTATCATCTTTATCAACATATTTTGTTAAATATCCCTTTTTTATAAGTCTACTGGCATTAACTGAAAGAGTTCCCTTTGTAACTAACATAGCATCTGCGATATTACCTATTGTGTTATTTTTAATCTTTGAAACATTTTCAAGCAAATGAACTTCATACATTGTCAAAGGCACACCTTTTTCTTTCATATATTTTTCCTGTATATATAATATAAAATTAAACAAATCTACTAATAATTCATTTAACGTTTGTCTTGTGTTACTTTCAGCCATTTTTACCCTCCTAACTTATATTAAAAGTATATAACAGTATTTTACTTTAGTCAATATAAAAACTCAGTCTAGTTGTTTTTTTCTAAAATTTATGTATAATTAATATATGAAAAATTTACAAAACAACTTAAATATACAAGAAATTCAAAAAAATCTAAAGTATAAACATAATATTGAAATTTTTGATAGTATTGATTCAACAAATAAGTATTTAAAATCAAAGATAAACGAAAAAAATTATGGTACTATTGTAATAAGTAATGAACAGACTAATAGTTACGGAAAAAATGATAGGCAATTTATATCTAATAAAGATACTGGAATATATATGTCTATTTTAATTAATCCGAATTGTTTAATTGAAGAGTCTTTAAAAATAACAATTTTAACTAGTGTTGCTGTTCTTTCAGCAATAAAATCCGTCTATAATTTAGATGTAAAACTAAAATGGGTCAATGATATAATTTTAAATGATTTAAAGGTTGGAGGAATTCTCTGCGAAAGTCAAATCAACCTAAATAACAATATAATTGACAATATGATTGTTGGAATAGGAATAAATGTAAAAGAATTCGACTTCCCACCAAGTTTAAAAAACATTGCTACATCTATTGAAAATAATACAAATATTAAAATTTCAAGAAATGAATTAATTTCTGAAATAATCAACTTTTTTGATTTATATTTTATAGATAATAAAAACTATCTCGACCTTTACAAAGAAAATTCTTATGTTCTTGGAAAAGACATTACCGTAATTCAAAATGATAGACAATTCTTTGCAAAAGCGATAGATATTGAGGACAACGGTGCATTAATAGTCCAAGAACAAGAAAAAATCATCAAATTAATAAGTTCTGATATAAGTATAAGATAACTTATACTTATTTTTTAATTCCCAACTGAACAGATTATTTCCCCACTACAAACAGTTTTATTTTCAACCATTGCACAAACTTCTGCAATGTAAATATTTGCTTTGTTATTCACAAGTTTTACTTTTAAAGTTAGTACATCTCCAGGTAAAACCATTTGTTTAAATCTCATTTTATTAATCCCTGCAAAATAACCAATTTTATTTTTGTTTTCTTCTTTACTAAGCAATAAAACACAGCCTGTTTGTGCCAAAGCTTCGACAATTAAAACACCCGGCATAACATGTTTATTTGGAAAATGTCCCATAAATTGCATTTCATTTGCGCTGACACATTTTGTCCCAACTATTTCTGTCTTTTCTTCATTTATATAGTCAATTCTATCTACTAGTAAAAACGGATATCTATGTGGTATTATTTCTTGAATTTCATTTGAATTATAAACCATATTAATCCTCCCATTTCTTTAAAATTATACTCGCATTATGTCCACCAAAACCCAAAGAATTACTCATTGCATATTTTATATTTTTTTCTAATCCTTTATTTTTTACGATATTCAGATCACATTCTTCATCAATTTCATTTGTATTCAATGTTGCAGGAATATAAGAATTTTTTAATGCTAAAGTTGTGATTAATGCTTCAACAGCACCACTTGCACCAAGCAAATGTCCTGTAGCTGATTTTGTAGAACTAACTAATACATCTTTATAATTTTCTCCAAAAGCATATTTTATTGCTAAAGTTTCTGACTTATCATTTAAAGGTGTACTAGTACCATGAGCATTAATATATTCTATATCTTTTGGATTCAATCCCGCATCATTAATCGCATTTAACATTGCCTTTCCTGCTCCACTTCCATCACTTAAAGGAGCTGTTATATGATTAGCATCACAAGAGTTTCCATATCCTACAACTTCAGCATAAATTTTAGCATTACGTTTTAGGGCATGTTCTAACTCTTCAAGAACTAGTACTGCACTTCCTTCTCCCATTACAAATCCATTTCTTTCTTTATCAAAAGGAATACTCGCTCTATTTTTATCAGTACTTTCACTTAAAGCTCTCATACTTGCAAATCCTGCTACAGAAAGTGAAGTTATAGAAGCTTCACTTCCTCCTGTAAAAACAATATCCAAATATCCATCTCTAATTTTTAAAAAAGACTCACCAATTGCATTTGTAGCGGCTGCACAAGCCGTAACAACACTACTGCAATATCCTCTTGCATCTAAATCAATAGCCACAGTTCCAGCTCCTATATTTATCAATGTCATAGGAATAAAATATGGAGAAACTCTACTTGGTCCTTTTTCATTCAATACATTTTCACAATTTGAAATAGTTTCTATTCCACCTATTCCACTTGCTAAAATAACTCCAGTTCTATCTCTATCAAAATCTTTAAGATTTGAATCTTCAAAGGCTTGTTTAGTAGCAATCCTTGCGAATTTTACAAAACGATCATTAAATTTTAAATCACGCTTGTTATAATACTTGTCAAAATCTAAATCTTTAACTTCCGCTGCAAGTTTTACCTTATGTTCACTTGTATCAAATAATGAAATTTCATCGATTCCACATTTTCCATTTTCTATAGAACTCCAAAGTTCTTCCTTATCATTTCCGATTGGCGAAACAACTCCCAATCCACTTATAACAACTCTTCTTTTCATATCACACCTACATTATCATTCCACCGTCAACATTAATTACTTGACCTGTTATATATTTTGATTCATCACTAACTAAAAATTTAACAACATTTGCTACATCTTCAGGACTTCCCATCTTATTCATAGGAATTGATTTTAATATTCCTTCTTTTACATTTTCAGAAAGAACATCCGTCATTTCTGTTTCTATAAAACCGGGAGCAATGGCATTACATCTTACATTTAGTGAAACCAATTCTCTTGCAACAGATTTTGTAATTCCTAAAATTCCAGCTTTACTTGCTGCATAATTAACTTGTCCAATATTTCCTGAAAGTCCAACTACACTTGAAATATTAATTATAACACCTGATTTTTGTTTCATCATAATTCTTGAAACATTTTTTATGCAGTTAAAACATCCCTTTAAATTTACATCTATTACCTTATCAAAATCTTCTTCACTCATTCTTAAAATTAAAGTATCCCTAGTGATTCCTGAGTTGTTAACTAAAACATCAACTCTTCCCATTTCTTTTACAACTTCTTTAAACATAATTTCAACTTCTTCAAATTTTGAAATATTACATTTATATAACATAACTTTAACATTATATTCTTCACAAACTTTTTTTACTTCTAATGCTTTTTCATAATCGGAATGATAGTTGATAACTACATCATATCCTTCTTCGGCAAGTTTGATTGAAATAGCTCTGCCTATTCCTCCACTTCCTCCTGTAATCAATGCAACTTTATTCATGTAATAACTCAACCACCTTTCTTATAGACTCAAGACTTTCTACTTGATAAATATTTACTTCTGAATTAATTTGTTTAACCAATCCACTTAAAACTTTTCCAGGTCCTATTTCAACAAAAGTATCAATGCCATTTTCAATCATAAACTCAACACTTTGCATAAATTTTACACTTGATTTTATCTGATTTTTCAAAAGTATTTTAATATCTTCATCAGAAGTCTTCCCAATAGTATTAAAAACTATTTTTTTATTTGGTTCTTTAAATTCAACTTCTTTTAATACAGAAAATAATTCATCACTAGCATTTTTTAAATAACTTGAATGAAAAGCCCCACTTACATTTAATTTTTTTGACTTATATCCCAAATCTTTTAATTTCAAAATAGCTTCATCAATACTATTCATACTTCCTGTAATTACAATCTGTTTAGGACTATTATAATTTGCTATCTCTACATTTTCTATATCTTTAATTGCATCTTCAATTATTTTTGCCTCACAATTAAAAATTGCAGCCATTCCCGTGTTTTTAGACACAGCATTCGACATAATCTCACTACGTTTTCTAACAAGTTCTAAAACATCTTCTACAGAAATTACTTCACTATATGCCAAAGCTGTATATTCTCCTAAACTCAAACCTGCCACATATTCACAGTCTATCCTATAGCTATTTAAAACTTTTGCTATTCCTAAGGAAACTGCCACTATACAAGGTTGGGCATTTAAAGTATTATTTAAGTCTTCTGCAGGACCTTCAAAACAAATCTTTTGTAGATTTGAAGGCAAATATTCAAATACTTCTTTAAATACCGAACTATCAGACAATTCTTGTCCCATTCCTACATATTGAGCACCTTGACCGGCAAATAAAAATGCTATCTTCATGTAATCACCTCAATTCATTATTTGCTTCAGAAACCAATTCTGAAATTAATTCTTTAACAGTTGTTATTTTATCTATTCTATAAGCATTAGTTCCTGAAAATACTAATCCATTTTCCACATCTCCTTTTACTGCTCTTATTAAAGCATCAGTTATACAATAAACTGTGTTTTTAGGATTACATGGTAAAATACAATCAACACAATATTTTACAGGAATTCTTCCATCTTTATCCAATCTTTCTGTAAATTTATTTCTTATAGCCCTTCCGGGAAAACCTGCTGGACTTTTAACTATAATGATGTCTTCTCTTTTAGCTTTTACGAACATCTCTTTGTATTTTTCGTGAGCATCACATTCTTCTGTTGCAATAAATCTAGTTCCTATTTGAACTCCACTCGCTCCCTGTTTCACATATTTTGCAATATCCCTTCCTGTAAAAATTCCACCAGCTACAAAAATTGGAATTTTTTGATTATATTTTTCTTCATAATCAACAACTAATTTCAAACATTGTTCCAAAATTTCATCTATACTTTCACAAGTATCATTTAGAACATCGTCTTTTTTAAATCCGAGATGTCCTCCAGCTTCACTTCCCTCAATTACAACAAAATCAGGAATTTTATTGTGATGTTGATCCCATCTTCTAATGATAAGATTTAAAGCCTTTGCACTTGAAACTATGGGGGCAATAAGAACGTCACTTCCTTTAGTCAATTCAGGCAAATTAAGAGGAAGACCTGCCCCTGAAATTATTGCATCAACACCGAGCTTTACACATTCTTTAACATAAAGTGCATATTGAGAAGTAGCAACCATTATATTAACTCCAAGTAGTCCTTTTCCTTCAGAAATCTTTCTAGCCTTATCAACCTCTTCTTTCATTGCAATAAAATTATCTTCCGATGTATTTTTTAAAAATGTGTTGCGATTATATCCGGGGTGAGCGAAACTTAAAACTCCCATAGCATTTTCACTCATAACATTACCTACTAAATTTGACAATGAAATTCCAACTCCCATACCTCCTTGAATAATTGGTACTTTTAAAATTTTATTTTTTAATTTAATAGAATTAAGCATTGTCTCCCCCTATTAAATTTTTTAATCTTTTAAATTCTATTTTGCTTTCTTCCATAATATTTTCAAAAATTTCTTTCAATGTTTTTTCTTCTTTTATCATACCTGAAATTTGTCCAAGCATCACAGAACCATTTTTAACATCACCTTCAATTACAGCTCTTTTTAAAGAACCTAAAGTTAACTTTTCTAATTCTTCCCTTGATGAAACTTCTTTTTCTAATTGTAAGAATTTTCTACTCATATCATTTTTTAAAATTCTAACCGGTGTATTTATACTACGACCAGTAACAACAGTGTCTATATCTTTTGCTTTAATTACAGCATTTTTATAATTTTGATGAACTGGACATTCTTTAGCAACTAGTAGGCAAGTACCTACTTGCACACCAATTGCTCCCAAACTTATAGCAGCATTAAAACCTCTGCCGTCAGCAATTCCTCCTGCGGCAATTACTGGAATATTTATCGCATCAACTACCTGTGGAACGAGAGCCATTGTTGAAAGTTCTCCAACATGCCCTCCAGATTCGGTTCCCTCAACTATAACTGCATCAACACCGACACTTTCCATTCTTCTTGCAAGAGCAACACTTGGAACAACTGGAATAACTTTTATTCCTTGAGCTTTTAATTTTTCAACATAAACTCCCGAGTTTCCTGCTCCTGTAGTAACAACTGCAACTTTTTCATCTAAAATAACCTCAATTATTTCATCGCAATAGGGATTCATAAGCATTACATTAACTCCAAAAGGTTTATCAGTAAGTTCTTTACATTTTTTTATAGACTCCCTTACCATTTTGGCATTCATTGCACCAGTTCCGATAATTCCAAGAGCACCCGAATTACTAACATCTGCTGCAAATTCTGCAGTTGAAATATTTGCCATCGCACCTTGAAAAATCGGATATTTTATTCCTAATATTTCATTTATCATTATCTTCTCCTATATTTCAATAATTGTAGAACCCCAAGTTAATCCTCCACCAAAGCCAACTAAAATTACTTTATCTCCTTTTGTAATTTTTTTTGATTCAAAGGCTTCACAAAGAGCCATTGGGATACTTGCAGCACTTGTATTGCCGTATTTTTCTAAATTAACAAAAAACTTATCATTACTTATATTAAATTTTTTAGCAACATTATTTATTATTCTCTGATTTGCTTGATGTGGAATAATCAAATTAATATCTTCAATTTTTAAATTATTCATATCTAAAATTTTATTTATAGATTTTTCTACAACATTTATAGCAAATTTAAATACTTCTTTACCATCCATCTTTAAAAAGCCAGATTTAAGAACTTTGTTTTTCATTTCAAAATTCATTTCTACATTTTCAGCAATGAGATCTTTGTCATTTCCTAAACTACAAGTGTAAAATTCCTCATTTTTCTCGTCTTTTTCTACAACAATTGCTCCGGCTCCATCTCCAAACAAAACACATGTATTTCTATCTTCAAAATTTATTATTTTACTAAGTATTTCACAGCCTATTATTAATGCTTTTTTATGATATGTATTAAGCATAGAAGCTACAATTTTTAAAGCATATACAAAACCTGTACATGCAGCATTTACATCAAATGCAGTAACATTATCCCCAAGTCCTAACTTTTCTTGTACCATACATGCTACTGATGGAGTAAAATTATCAGGAGTCATTGTTGCACAAACAATTAGGTCGATTTCATTTTTATCAATATTTGAATTTTTTATCGCATCAACAGCTGATCTATATGCCAATTCACTTGTGTTTTCATCGGAAATTCTACGTTCTCTTATTCCTGTTCTCTGAAAAATCCACTCATCACTTGTTTCTACAAATTTTGAAAGATCATCATTTGTAACAATTTTTCTAGGAACAGCTTTCCCAAAACCTAAAATTTTCATTAATAAACTCCAATATTCCTATATTTTTTATATCTATTAGAAAGTAAACTACTTTTACTAACTTTTCTCAATTCTTTGATTTTTTTATAGATACATTCATCTAAAAGTTTTATCACTTCGAAAAAATTATTTTGTGCTCCACCAAAAGGTTCTCTTATTATCTCATCAACTATATTTTTATCTCTAAGGTCTGAAGCTGTAAGTTTCATCATTTCACTAGCTTCTTTACATTTCGTTTCATCTTTCCATAAAATTGATGAAAAGCCTTCAGGTGATAAAATCGAATAAATTGAATTTTCAAGCATTATAATGCTATCGCCCACACTAAGAGCAAGAGCTCCACCGCTTCCACCTTCTCCGATTACAACACATATTATAGGTGTTTCAATTGTCGAAAATTCAAATAAACATTTAGCAATAGCCTCTGCCTGTCCTCTTTCTTCTGCATCTTTTCCTGGGTAAGCTCCAGCAGTATCAACAAAAGTTATTATTGGTCTGTTAAATTTTTCCGCCTGTTTTGCAAGTCTAATTGCTTTACGATAACCTTCCGGATTACTCATTCCAAAATTTCTTTCAATATTTTCTTCTGTAGTCTTTCCCTTTGCTTGTGCTATTATAGTAACAGGAATGTCATGAAATATTCCAATTCCTGATATTATAGCCTTATCATCTCCATAATAGCGATCTCCATGCAATTCAATGAAATTTGAAAATAATCTTTTTATATAATCTTCTGCTTTAGGATGTGATTTATTTCTTGCAATACAAACTCTATCCCAAGAAGTTAAATTCTGATTTGCTTCATAACAAAATTTTCTTATTTTATTTTTTAAAATTTCTTTTTCTTTTTCATCTGTTGCACTACTTTTTTTCTTTAAAAGATCCTTTATAATTACTTCATAATCTTTATATTCCATTACTTCACTCCATGTAAAATTAAAAGTTTATGTATTGTATCTTTTAATTTATTTCTACTTACTATAAAATCTACAAAGCCTTTTTTTAATAAAAATTCACTTCTTTGAAACTCTTCAGGCAAACTTTCATTTATAGTTTTTTCAATAACTCTCTTTCCTGCAAATCCGATAAGAGCATTGGGTTCCGCAATAATTATATCTCCTAGCATTGCAAAACTAGCACTCACTCCTCCTGTAGTTGGATCTGTTAAAATAGTTATATATAATAAGCCTTTATCATTATGTTTTTTCAAAGCCGAACTCGTCTTTGCCATTTGCATTAAAGAAATAATTCCCTCTTGCATTCTGGCACCACCACTTGCAGTTGCTATAATTAAAGGTAATTTTTTTAATGTCGCATATTCAATTGAACGTGTAATCTTTTCTCCTACAACTTTTCCCATACTTCCCATCATAAAATTACTATCCATAGCACAAATAACGACTTTTTTTCCTGAAATTTCTCCAATTCCACAAACTACAGCCTCATTTATTCCACTATTTGCTTTAGCTTTTTCAAGCTTTTCATCATATTGATAAAAATTTTCTTCATTAAAGGTAGTAATTTCAGCATCAAATTCATCAAAGGAGTTAATATCACAAAGCTCTCTAATTCTCTCTGGAGCTCCAATTCTCAAATGATGTCCACATTTACTACAAACATATAAATTGGACTCCCACTCTTCATTAGTGATATTCTCATTACAATTTGGACAAGCTTTGAAAAGATCATCAGGAATTTCCTTTGGTAAAAATGTAGTATTATTTTTTCTATAAATTTTAAGTTTACTTATTTTATTTTTTCTAGTATTAAATATATTCTGCATTTTCACTTAACTCCTTTATATATTTTGCAACATATCCAGTATCATATCTACCATTAATAAAATTTGGACTATGTAATAACAAATATTGAAACTCTATATTCGTACTTATTCCATCAACAAATAATTCTTCAAGAGCAACTCTCATCTTCTTAATGCAAGCTAATCTTGTAGGAGCATAAGCTATCACCTTCATAATCATAGAATCATAAAAAGGTGGAATTGTATAACCATTATAAACTGCAGTTTCAATACGAACTCCATTCCCACAAGGTAGATTCAAAAATTCAATCTTACCTGGAGAAGGTGCAAAATTATTCTTAGTATCTTCAGCAGTTATCCTACATTCAATAGAATATCCTTTGATTTTTATATCCTTTTGCTTGATATTTAGCTTTAATCCTGATGCAACACGTATTTGTTGCCTTACTATATCAACTCCCGTAATCATCTCTGTAATAGGATGTTCTACTTGAATTCTGGTGTTCATTTCCATAAAATAATAATTGCCTGACTTATCAACTAAAAACTCAATAGTTCCAGCTGAATAATATTTTAAATGCTTACAAATTTTAACAGCGTCTGTAATCAACTTTTCTCGAATTTTTTTATCAAGAACATGACAAGGCGCCTCTTCCAAAATTTTTTGATTTTTCCTTTGCATTGAACAATCACGTTCATATAGATGAATTACATTTCCAAACATATCCCCTAAAATTTGTACTTCAATATGTTTTGGTAATTCAATATATTTTTCAATATAAACTCTATCATCATTAAAACTAACTTTTGCCTCAGATTTTGCAGTATTAAAATTTTCAATAAAATCAGAACTATCCCAAACTATTCTCATTCCTTTACCACCACCACCACTAGAGGCTTTGATGATAACTGGATATCCAATTTTTTCTGCTTCTAAAAGTCCTTCCTCAACATTTTCAATGACATTTTTAGTTCCAGGAATAACTGGAACTCCAATATTTTCCATTTGTAATCTGGCTTCATTTTTATCCCCTAACATACTTATCAATTCATGATTAGGCCCTACAAAAATTAAACCACATTCTTCAACTAATTTTGCAAATTTAGGATTCTCACTTAAAAATCCAAATCCTGGATGAATTGCATCACATCCGCTACTACAAGCAGCTTGAATAATATTATTCATATTAAGATATGATTGTAAAGGATTATCAGGACCTATACATATTGCTTCATCTGCCAAATTAACATGCAACGCTTCCTTATCTCCAACCGAATGAACTGCAACAGAGGTTATCCCCATTTCTTTGCAAGTTCTAATTATTCTTACTGCTATTTCACCACGATTAGCAACTAGTAACTTTCTAATCATCTTAATCTCCTATCAAGATAAGCTCCTCATTAAATTCAATCATATTTCCATTTTGTGCTTTAATTTCAAGCACAGTTCCACTCTTATTGGATTTTATTTCGTTCATAACTTTCATAGCTTCCAAAATACAAATAATATCACCTTCTTTTATCTTTTGACCAACTTTTACATAAGGTGCTTCATTAGCACTTGGTGCAACATAAAAAGTTCCAACAAAAGGAGCTTTAATCCATTCACCGTTAGTATCATCAACTTGTTTCTCTTCTTTTACAGGTTTTACAGAATTACTTTTCTCTACAACATTTACTACCTCTTTAGTAACATATTCAACTTTATTATTTTTCAAATTGATCTTAAAATCTTTAAGTTCTAAAGTCATTTCATCTAAACCTGAATTTTTAAACAATTCAATAATACTATTTATCTTGTCAATATCCATAAATTTCTCCTAAAAATTTAGTAAGCTAATTTTGATAGCTTACTACTTCGTCTTTGAGTTAATAATATCTATTACATCTTGTACAGTTTGTAATTTCATTAATTCTTCATCTTCAATTTTTATATCGAATTCTGATTCTATTTCCAATGCAAGTTCAATAGATGATAAAGAATCAATTCCTAAATCTTCATTTAATCTTGCAGTAGGAACTACCTCACTTCCTTCGATATTTAATGATTCTACTAAAATTTCTCTAACTTTTTCTAACATAATTTTATCTCCTTTTTTATTTTGATTATCAAATATTTGATAGTCAAAGTTTTGACAGTCAAATTATATATTATTTGTTTTATAATGTCAAGTATTTTTTAAGAAACTTAAATTTTTATAAAAACACAAAAAAACAACACCCCCCTTAATTTGATAAAAAATCAAAAAGAGTATTGTTTCTAAAAAATTATTAAAAAGTTCTATTTCTTTAATCTAAGTATCTTTCTATATCCAATGATTGCAACTACACAAGAAAGTATATCTCCGGGTAAAAAAACTAAAAATAAATTATAAAATAAATAATTTATTAAATACACTTTCCCATTAAGCACATATTGTATAAATACAAAATACATCATTCCTAGAGCATAAATAATTAACATTCCAATAGCAGTACTTATATAAATATTCTTTTCCTTAAAGCTAGAAATAAAATAAGTTGCAAATATAAATGATACCAAGTATCCAAAAGTTGGACTGAAAATATAATTTATTCCTCCACCATTTGCAAATATAGGAAATCCTACAAGCCCAATCATTATATATACAATTACACTTAATACAGCTAATTTACGTTCCAACACCAATGCTGACAGAACAATAAATAGCGTTTGTAATGTAATCGGAACAAGTAGAAATGGAATCTTTATAAATGCTCCAACGGCAATTAATGCACTAAATAAGGCTACTAAAGTGAGATCTTTTGCACTTATCTTCATAATATCTCCTTTCTTTAAAATTTTTACTTAAAAATTAGAACACAAAAAAATTTTTTTGTCAATATTGTAAGTAAATTTTTCCCTAAAGTAAAAAAATTAAATTATAAAAGTTAAGGATATTTTTCATAAAAAAGCAGTCTGTAAAAACCACTCAACAGACTGCATTCAAAATTTTTTATCACTACTTTTCAATATATTTTTTTATCGCTTCTTCTCTTATTTTACCTTCAAGTTCAAAAGCTTCCGGATAATGATCTGCTTTTTCTAATTCTATTCTGAACTCTGATTTTTTACCTGAAAGTGAAATTTTACCAAATTTCAATCCTGATATCATATACCACGGATCAGTTTCCGAATGTCTTAAAAACAGTAAATATTCCTCATCCTTTTCCATTAACTCATATCCTGCAATATGATAAATCTTTCCCGTTTCCTCATCTATTCCGGCGCTTTCATAAACATCTATAACATCTCCCGGTTTAAAATTACCTTTAAAAATCTTTTCTATTTTAAAATTCGAGATTGTATATGCCCCATAAACACCTCTATAAACTTTATCCTTTTTTATTGTAGATGGATTTTGTTTTATTTTTTTACCTAAAACAATTACTTCTGTTTCCTTTTCAACATCATTCAAATTTCCATAATAATCTAGCTTAGCATCTGCAATAATATGATTCCCATATTGATTTTTTCTAAAATTATTTTCATACGATTTAGTTCTTCCATTGCTACAAGAAGTCAATAAAATGAACGATAGAAATAAAATTTTAAATTTATTTTTCATAACTTCCTCCTAATACTAATACTTAGCTAAAATTCCAGCTTTATCATCTGATAGTGGATAAGGTTTATAATTAAATTCTGTTGCTCTCATAACAGATCTTGAATTATTTGCTGGTTGTGTACGTGATAACAGTTGGACTTCCAACTCTTTAATTTTATGATTATTCTATCTTTTAAATTACTACTTTTCAATATATTTTTTTATTGCTTCTTCTCTTATTCTATCTTCATTTTCAAATTCTTCCAAATACTCATTTGCTTTTTCCATTTCTAATCGCAAATCTCCTTTTTTACCTGAAAGTGAAATTTTGCCAAATTTCAATCCTGATATCATATACCATGGATCAGTTTCCGAATGTCTTAAAAACAGTAAATATTTCTCATCCTTTTCCATTAACTCATATCCTTCAATATGATAAATCTTTCCTGTTTTCTCATCTATTCCAGCACTTTCAAAAACATCTACAACATCTCTCGGTTTAAAATTACCTTTAAAAACCTTTTCTATTTTAAAATTCGAGATTGTATATACACCATTAACATAACCATTATTTTTTTGTATTGTTGACGGATTTTGTTTTATTTTTTTACCTAAAACAATTACTTCCGTTTCCTTTTCAACATCATTCAAATTTCTATAAGCATCCATCTTAGCCTCTATAAAAATATCATTCCCATATTGATATTTTCTAAAATTATTTTCATACGATTTAGTTCTTCCATTGCTACAAGAAGTCAATAAAAAGAACGATAGAAATAAAATTTTAAATTTATTTTTCATAACATCCCCCTTACTTCTTATTTTTAAAAAAACAACTAATGGCAAAAACCATTAGTTGTTTAATTAATTTTACATATTTATTTAGGGTCACCCTTTTTATATTCCGTATTCGTTTCAACATCAACAATGGTTTTTTCATCTTTTATCCAAAACTTCTTTTCAGGGAAAAAATTAGCTGTTAAATACTTTTTTCCGCCTTCTTCAAAAATTTTGGGTTCTAAAAAATTTCCATCATCCGTAAAATTACCACGAAGTTTTTTAACGGATTCTTTTGAACATTTATCAAAGTCTATAGGTTTAGCCTTATAATACATACAAGGCACACCATAATATTCACCATTATCTAAAACAATTTGTGAATCATACGCATAATAATATCCACAAATTTTTTCAACCTCTTTACTTGCCTTTCTAACTACTTGCTTTTTTGTATTATCGTCATCAACTTTGGAACTTTTAGAACAACCTGACAAAGCAATAAAAACAGGCAAAATCAAAGCCAATCTTCTAAAAAATTTTTTCATAAAATCCTCCTTGAAGTATGCACGGATTAATCTAAAAATATGTACATCAAATGACGTATGATAATATACTAAACAAAAAAATTATTATCTTTATTTTATTGTAGCATATTCCAAAAAAATGTCAATAATTTCAAAATAAATATTTATTAAATTATCGCTTAAATATGAAATTTAAGGGATTTTATCTCCCATATTTACAATGGCATAAATCCATTCTTTTTTTATTTTCCAAATATTTGCCTGTACTCTATAAATATCCCATTCATCAATATCGAATATTCTAGTCCAACTGTCTATAACTATTTGTCTTTCTTCTGGAAAAACATTCTTATACTTTCCCTCAAAAAACTCAAATCCGTTATCTATCCCTTTTTCTTTTAATCTTTTTTTATACTTTTTATCATCTTCTTCATTCAAAGGGATATAATGATGATTGAGTACATAATCCCATTTAACTCCGTCAAAGTAGATTACTTCATCTTTTGGAACATCTAAAACATATACAACTGTATTTTCAATTACGGGCATACAATTCTTATTACTTACTCCACACCAAACAGGCATTTCAACTTCATCAGGTTTTGGAACTCTTTTACTTGCCTCTTTTACAAAATAATTATAACAATTTAAAATATAGTCAGAAATCACTCCAAAATTTTCTTTAACATAAGAAATTTTATTTGTAAAATATCCTTTCTCTTCAATTTCTTTTAAAGATCTAATATCTTGTCTGGTATATAATCTTACAGTTTCCATATATTCACATCCCTTCTTATCTCTATAATCTATTATATTACATTAAACCACAAAAATCAAATTGAAAATAATACAAAAAAGCTATTGAAAAAATTCAATAGCTCCTATTGTGAAACAACAAGGTTCCCGGGCACCCACCCGATGCAAAGCGTCGTGGAAGGGTGGGGTTCTTATTCTTAAGTTATTATCTTTGTATAATCTTTTCCGTCATCGTCAAATACCATAAAGTTTTTAATTCTCAATTTGATATTTGCATTTTCTTCGTAAACCCCATAAGTTTCGACGTGGTCAATAACTCTGACTACATTGTCATTCCCCAAATCTACCTTACAGTCATTTACATCTCCAAGATAGAATTGACTTACAAGTTTAGCATCAATTGTTCCATCTCTTTCATCAATTCTAAGAGCTTCAGGTCTTATTGCAACTATAACATTTCCTGACTTATCTCCGTCATAAGGTAATTTCTTTCCTGTATTTGCAAGTTCAACAAAACCGTCTTTCGCAACTCCTTTAATGAAATTAACACGACCCACAAAGTTTGCAACAAAAGGATTTACAGGATTTCTGTAAATTTCTTTAGGAGTTCCTATTTGTTGAACAACACCTTTATTAATCAAAATAATTCTATCACTCATTGTCATAGCTTCTATTTGATCATGTGTTACATATACAACTGTAATTCCAAGTCTTCTTTGTATCTCTTTTATTTCAAAACGCATTTCTTCTCTTAGTTTCGCATCCAAGTTTGAAAGTGGTTCATCAAGTAAAAGTAATTTAGGTTTTGCAATCAAAGCACGTCCTAATGCAACCCTTTGTTGTTGTCCACCAGAAAGTTCTGAAGGTGCTCTATCTTTATATTGAGATAAGTGAACTATTTCTAAAACTTTTTCAACTCTCTCTTTTATTTCTTCTTTCTTTATACCGGCTATTTTCAAAGGATAGGCAACATTGTCAAAAACATTCATATGAGGCCAAACTGCATATGATTGAAATACCATTCCTATTCCTCTTTTTTCAGGTGGAAGGAATGTTTTTCCTCCTGAAACAACTTTATCTCCTATTAGAATTTCCCCGCTTGTAGGTTTTTCAAATCCGGCAATAAGTCTTAACATTGTTGTTTTACCACAACCTGAAGGTCCTAATAGTGTTATAAATTCACCATCTTTAAAAGTATCTGTAAAAGGTTTTAAAACTTCTACATTACCAAAAGATTTACTTAATTCTTTTATAGTAATCGTTGACATTTTTCCTCCTAAATTGAAAACTTACCTTTTGTAAGTTTATTTAAAATCCAGTTAACTACCAATACAAAAATCAAAATTGCAGTAGCAAGTACACTTGCAATTTGTTGACTATGATAAGTTTGATAATTGTAAAGTTCAAAACCGATTGTCTTTGTATGTGATGAATACAAAAGCGTACTCATAGTAAGTTCATAGAAACAAGGCATAAATATTAAAAATATCCCTGCAACTATTGAAGGCATTATAAGCGGTGCGGTAACATCTTTAACCATTCTAAGCCAGCCTGCTCCGGAGATTTGTGATGCCTCTTCAAGAGAAGGATGAACCTGACTCATTCCTGAAACTACAGTCCTCATTCCCATTAACATATACTTAATCATATATGCAATTATCATAATATAAATTGTATTATAAATATTTATTCCAAATTTTCCACTCATTGTCATTATAAGAGCAAGAGCTATTGCAATACTTGGAGTTCCTGAACCTACAGTTATTAAAAAGTCCGGAATCTTTCTTCCTTTAACTCTCGTTCTTTCAAGCAAATAAGCCATCATGCAAGAAATTATTATCCCCAAAAATGCTGCAGCACAAGCTGCAATCAAACTGTTCATTGTAGAACTCAATATACTATCTCTTGTAAGCATTTGTTTCCAAAATCTAAATGAAATATTTCTTGCAGACAAAGGCTTACCCATATTGATAGTTACAGAAGTAAGAGCAACTGTTATAAACGGAACTATTACTACTATAAAAGAAAAAATTGAAACCAATATTGTAAGAGGTGTTCTCCATTTTCCTAAATCAACTATTGTAGGTCTTGTTGATTTCCCGCTCATAGTTATAAATTGTTTCTTCCCCAGTACAAATGTTGAAAAGTACAAAACTAAATTTGCAATTATCATCAAGAATACTGCTAAAGTTGTAGCATCAATTATGCCTTCTTCATTTCCTATATGAACAAACTCTATTATTCTAGTTGTAACTGTATGAATTTGTCCCGGAGCTCCAATTATTGACGGAATACCGTAACAAGATGCAGCCGTTACAAAAACTAAAAGTCCCGCAGCAATTAAACTTGGTGTCATCATTGGAATTGTAACAGTAAATAAAGTCTTTAAAGGACTTGCTCCTGAAATTCTAGCAGCTTCTTCTAAAGAAGGATCCATTTTTTCCATTGCACGAGAAATAGTGATAAAAGCATAAGGATAATAAAAACAAGTAAGTACCCAAATCATTCCCCATACACTGTAAATATTGAAAATCGGTTCACTAAGTCCAAATAATTTTTGAATAAACATATTTAAAGTTCCAACTCTCGGATTTAAAAGTCTAAGCCAAGCCATAGCCCCTACATAAGGTGGAACCATATATGTTATAACAAACATAGTTCTAAATATTTTTTTACCATATAAATTAGTTCTTCCAACTAAAAAAGCAAGCGGAAAAGCAATTAACATTCCAAAAAATGTTGTTGCAACCGCAGTAACAATCGTATTTCTTATAGCTATAAAATTCGCATCATAACTATAAACTCTCTTAAAAGCTTCTAAAGTAAAACTCCCGTTTGGAAATATAGATTTAACAAAGAGATATAAAAGCGGAAAAACTTCAAAAATAAGTAAAAATGCTATAATCGATAGTATTATTATCCACTTTATATCTATTCTAAATTTTCTTTCTGTCTTTTGCATAAAATAAACCTTTCATTAACAAGAGGGAGTTTCCTCCCTCCGTTATATATTTTTTATTGTGAAATAACAATCTCTAAGTATTCTGTGAATTTATTTTTTACCAATTGTATCTGTAAACATCTTTCTTAGAGAATCTCTATCTTTAACTAATTGTTCCCATTTAACATTTATACTGTTTGATGTAATTTCAGAAGTTTTAATTGCATCATAAGGAACTTCAGGAAAATCTTTTAATACAGAGTGCATCCATCCTTTAACTATATATTTTTGACCTTCTTCTGATAAAAACCATTTTGAAATAGCTTCTGCCGCTTTTGTATTCTTGTTTTCTGTTAATTTTTCATCTACGACCATAATTGGTGAAGGAACCACAATAGTTCCGTCTTTAGGATATATAACTTCCAATGAAGAGTTATCATCTTGTCTTTTCTTTAAAACAGATTCTTCAAGAATCATAAGTTCGTCCATTTCTCCGGTTTCAAGTTTAGTTAAAGCAACACTACCCGCTTCAATAGCAACTTTTCTCTTAGCTAAATTAGTGAAATATTCATCCTTATATTTATCCTTTAATCCGCTGATAGCTGCAAGAGCTGTACCTGATTTTAAAGGATCTGACATTGAAATTTTTCCTGTAAGACTTTCCTTTTCAGCAAATTCTTTAAAAGTTTGAGCTAAATCTTCTTTCTTTGTTTTTTCAGGATTATAAGCTAAAACCATATTAGAAATTCTAACTGGATACCAATATCCTTCTTTATCATATTCGAAAGCTAATTTATCTTTGTTTTCGATATCAAATTTATGTAGTACTTTCTTTTCTTTTAATTCATAAGCATAAGAAGGTTCTGCAACCATTATAATATCACAAGCAAGTTTTCCCGCATCAATTTCTCCGGCTATTTTTGTTTGCAAAGTTCCTGTTCCGCCTTGGAAAAATTCGATTTCACAATTAGGAAATTTCTTCTTGAGTGCAGGCTTCATATTAGCAATTATATCTTCATACATTGAAGTATAGATTCTAATTTTTCCGGTAACTTCTTCATTCGCCTTCATATTTTTACTCGTATCATCTTTCTTTCCAGAACTTCCTCCGCAAGCAGTAGTTCCAATCATTAATGCTGACAACATAAGTGCCAAAAATTTCTTTTTCATAATTCCCCCTAAATAGAAATATTATCTTTTTGTTGAGTACACACTCCACGATTAATTATATTCAAAATCCTAAAAAAAATCTATATTTTTTTCATCAATTTTCAAAATAATTTTAAATTTTTGAACAATTAAAAAGGGACTTTATTGTCCCTGCAAAAATATCCATCCCTATTTGTTAGTTCTCATTTAAAACATACTAAAAACAAAAAAGAGAGATCATTTATGAAAAATTGTCTCTCTTTTAAAAAAATATTAATTTTTTGAAATAATTTGTTTAAAATTTAGATTAAATTTAGAAAACGATTCTAAAAAATTACTCTTTCTATTAATCTACTTCATCCATTCATTAAATTTATCCAAAGTTTTCTCTCTACCAATGTCAGTAACTTTTATAATGTCATTTTCTATATATGCAAATTTTTTATTTACTATGTTCTTTAAAACTTTTTCAAATTTATTCTTTGCATAACATAAATGCTCATTTATTTTTACAACATTACACTCGATGTCAGCTCTTTCAGTATTTTCATGATTTATAATATGAAGCATCATTGTAACCTCTGCAAATTCAGCCCTTTTTCTGTTTTCATTTAATATTTTTTTGATAATTCCGTTTCTCGGTTCAAATATAAATACTAATAAAAATATCAACCCGTTAACTATGGCTATTGTTCCGGCAATAGAAAGGTCATAAATATATGCCATATAAAATCCTATTACACTACTTAAAACTCCCGTGAAAACACTTATAAATATCATTTTCTTCAAATCATGTGTTAATAGATATGCCGTTGCAGATGGAACAACCATATATGAAATTACAAGTATTGAACCCACCGCATTAAATGCTCCTACAGTTGTTATAGAAACTAAACTCATCAAAGCGTAATAAATAACAGCCGGTGCAAATCCGGAAATCAAACTTAAATTTTTGTCGAATGTAGAAATTTTTAATTCTTTAAAAAACACCCAAATAAAAATCAAATCAATTAAAAATATTACTGCCATTACAAAAATAACCTTTGACATTTCATAACCGAAAAACTCGATTCTCGGAATTATTGAAAATGCAACTTCTCCAACTAAAACGGAGTCAATACAGAGATGCACTCCTCTTAAAAATTTTGAAATCAATATTATAGCAATACTGAACAAAAATGGAAATACAAGCCCTATTGACGCATCTTCATGCAAAGTTGTCTTTTGATTTATAAGCTCCGTCAAAAATACAGTAAGTATTCCAACCAGTCCGGCACCGACAATCAGCAAAGGACTTGTCAAATCTTTTGTAATGAAAAAAGCAATTACGATTCCAAGTAAAATTGTATGAGTTATAGAATCTATCATCATAGACATTTTTCTAAGAATTAAAAATGGTCCCAATAGTGAACAAGCAGCTGAAACTAAACTTACAGCTATTAAAATTTCTAATTGTCTCATTTAGTCCCTCCTTGCATAGTTCTCTTTTTACTGAATAAAATTCCTTTTTTAGGCGAAAATAATATACTAAAAAATACAATTAAACTTGCAACTATCGCTATAACCGGTCCTGTTGACAACCCCTTATAGTACATACTTATAAATGAACCGGTAATTCCTGAAAAAGCTCCAAAAATTCCTGATAAAATCATCATAACATTGAATTTATCCGTCCATTGTCTTGCAGCAACAGGTGGTGCAATTAACATTGTACTCATAAGAATTACTCCAACTGATTGAATTCCCATAACTATTGAAATTACAAGTAAAACTATTAATATTCCGGTCATTAAATTTATAGAAAATCCCTTTGTTTGTGCAAACTCCGGATCAAAGGAAAAAAGTTTTAATTCTTTCCAAAATAGTAAAATTACAAACAGTACCAAAATAATTATTCCGATTAAAAAATATATATCTTTTTTCAAAAAAGCGGCAGCTTGCCCAAATATAAATTTATCAAGACCCGCTTGATTAGTATTTGCTTCTCTTTGAATAAGTGCAAGTAAAACAACGCCAAGCCCAAAAAATGTTGACAAAACAATTGCCAATGCACTGTCAAATTTTACTTTTGATTTTAAATCAATTCCGAAAATAAGAAGTGCCGCTATAACTCCTGCAATAAAAGCTCCAAGAAGTAAAAATTCCAAATTTTTAATTCCAAGTACCATAAAAGCAATACAAACACCGGGAAGAGTTGAATGGCTGATTGCATCACAGATAAGTCCTTGTTTTCTCACTGTAACATATACTCCCATAATTCCACTTAAAAGTCCCAAAAGTCCTGAACCTAAAGCTATCATCAAAAAAGTATAGTCAGTAAGTAAATCTAAAATTCCGTTCATAATCTACACCCTATATGCCTTATTTATATTTTCTTCAGTAAAAACTTCTCTAACAGAACCTGATGCAACAACCAATTTATTTAAAAGTACAACCTCATCAAAATATTCCTCAACAGTTCTCAAATCATGATGAACAACTATGATTGTCTTTCCGCTATCTCTAAGTTCTTTCAAAATTTTCATAATTTCTTTTTCCGTTTTAGCATCAACCCCTTTTAGCGGTTCATCTAAAAAATAAATTTCACTATCTTGAACTAATGCTCTCGCTAAGAAAACTCTCTGTTGTTGGCCGCCGGAAAGATCGCTTATTTGCCTATCGACAAACTCTTCCATTCCAAGTTTCTTTAAAGCCTCTAAAGACAATTCTCTTTCTTTTTTACCTGCTCTTTTTATCCAACCGAGCTTCCCATAAGTTCCCATCATAACAACATCCAAAACATCTGTCGGAAAATCCCAATCGACAGACTCACTTTGTGGCACATAAGAAATATCTTTTCTAAATTCCTTATAAGGCTTGCCGAAAAATGAAATTTTTCCGGATGAAATGGGGATTAAATTTAACATTGCCTTTAACAAAGTCGATTTACCTGCACCGTTTGGTCCCAAAATCGCGGTAAGTTTACCTCTTTTAATATCCAGATCTACATCCCAAACTACAGGTTTAAGATAATAGGCAATAGTTAAATCTTCAACTTTTACAGCTATTTCGTCCATTTTTTCCTCCAAAAAACAAAAAATCTCCACAATATAAGTATATATATTTAGGAGATTTTTTTCAAGTATTATTTTAAAGCATCAACTATAGTATCAATATTATATTTAAACATTGAGATATAAGTATTTTCTTTTGTATTATCATCTCCTAATGAGTCAGAATACAACTCTCCACCTATTTTAACATTATGTCCTTTAGCTTTACAAGATTCAACTAAAGATTCAATAGTTTTCTTAGGAACTGAAGATTCAACAAAAACTGCTTTTATTTTCGTTTTAACCAAGAAATCTGAAAGTTTCTTTATATCAGCTGCACTTGCTTCTGATTCTGTACTGATTCCTTGAATAGCCTCTACCTTAAATCCGAATTCCTTTGCAAAATAGTTAAAAGCATCATGAGCAGTAACTAAAACTCTTTGATTTTCAGGTAATTCAGAAACTTTTTTCTTTATATAATCGGAAAGTTCATCAAGTTCTTTTTCATATTTAGCAAGATTTTTATCTATTTCTTCAGCTTTTGAACTATCAGCTTTCTTCAAACCTTCTGCTACATTTTTCGCAGCTATTTTCCAGTTCTTAACACTAAACCAAATATGTGGATCATTAGGACCTGCTCCTTCTTCATCCCAAGGAAGTAATCTATCTGATGGAATATTTTTTGCTGCAGTTACAACGTTCTTATTTTGTTTTTCTAAACCTTGTAAAATTTCTCCCATTTGTCCTTCCAAATGTAATCCATTTACAACTACAACATCTGCTTTTTCAAGTTTTTCCACATCGCCTGCTGTAGGCTTATATAGATGAGGGTCAACTCCCGCTTTCATCATTCCTTCAACTTCAAAGTTATCTCCACCGATTTGCTTTACCAAATCTGTAAGCATTGTACTTGTAGCAACAACTTTTTTCTTTGAAGTCTTTTGCTCAGTTTTCTTTTCTCCCTCTTTGTTTTTACTATCATCTTTTTTGGTACAAGCTCCTAAAACCCCAACGGAAAGTACCAATGCAAGTAATAATATAATTTTTTTTCTCATTTTTTCCCTCCTAAACATTTTTATAAAGAGTTTGTTTTCTCTTACTAATATATATTATCACAATTTTTAAATAATATCAATAATTATTATTTATTTTTGTAAAAAATTTTTTAACCTTCTAAAATATTTTATAAATTACAACAAAAAAGGCAGTACAAATTCGTACTACCTTTTGGATATAAATCATATTATTTTTGTTCTGTATATCCCATCTTATTCATCAATTCTTCAGTTTTTTTCATACTAATCTTAGTTTTTGCAGGATCTTGAAAATTCTTTCCAAGAACTTCTTTTGCCTTTTCATAATCAATATTTGTGTAATCAACTTCTAAATCTTCAATAAACTTATCTTCTTGATAATCTATTGAATGTTTTATTCCTTTGATTCCTTGATATTTTTTAGCGATTGGATCTAATACCTTTTGAGTCTCTTCTTTAGTCTTCGTACTTGGCAATTGAGCATATATACCTTCATTTTTAGTTGTTTGCTTTACAACTTTGTCTTCCTTTTCAATATAAGTATAAACTATAGTTGTTTTCAAGCCGTTTTTTTCAAGTACATAAGTTTTTGTAGCAGTAGCAGCTTCTTTGCTTGAGCAAGCTGTTGACAGTACCACGATAAAAATCATAGCCATTGATAATAGAACATTTCTTATTTTTTTCATAATATACCTCCATTAAAATATTCTTGACACATTTTATCATAATTAAAAAATTTTTTCAAGTAAATTTTAATATTAATATGCAATTTCATTAAATAAAATATCAAAATATGATAAAATGACAGTTATAAAATAAAAAGGCAGTACAATTGTACTACCTTTTATAGAATAATATTATTTTTCTTTAAATCCGGCTTCCAAAAGAGATTTTTCCAATTCTTTAAAACTCTTTATTTTGTTTAGCCCTTCTTCAAGCTCTCCTGAAGATTTTTCAGAAACTTTTCCTCCAAATGAACCGGCTAATGCTTTTAGCTTTTCAGGATTCACTTTGTTCAAATCAATATTAACTTTTAATGTGGCTTCATTATTACCATATTCAACATCAAATTTTATCCCTTCAAGACTTGCTCCCATACTCTTTATCATAGAAAATAGAAGTTTTGCCTGTTCTTGATTTTCTACATCCAGTGATTTATATGACATTTTAGCATCAATATCCAATTCATTTACTACATCATCTTTATATTTTACCTTTACCGTCATTTCACTTCCGTTTTCTGACATGTAATAAGTTTTACTTTTCTCTCCGCCACAAGCTATCAGTAATATAATTGAAAAAATCAACATAAAACTTGTAAGTATTCTTTTAAAATTTTTCATAGCTACCTCCTTACAATCAAAATAATATACTAATATTATCTTTTTTTCACAAATCTTTACCTTCTTAACAATCTTTAACAAATCTCCTTCACACAAAGATTTCTATAATTATTCTACCACATTATAAAACTTTTTTCAAATGCATTGGAAAATTAAAACCACTAACTGGAAAATATCATAACAAACAAAAAAGCAGTATAAAATTATACTACCTTTTTATAATAAAATCATATTATTTTTGTTCTACAAATCCTTGTTTTAACACTAATTCTTCGCTTTTTTGCATACTAACTTTAGTTTTTGAAGGATCTCCTGAGAAAGTCATTCCAGGAAGATCTTTTGCCTTTTCATAATCAAAGTTTGCATAATCTACTTCAACTTCTTCAAGAAATTTATCTTCTTGAATATCAAGAGTTTCTTTTAAACCTTTAATTCCTTGATATCGTTTAGAAACAGCTTGTAATTGTTGTTTAACCTGTTCTACATCTTTACCTTGAAATGCTGAAAATGGAGCTTCAGTTTTGCTTGTTTGCTTTATAACCTTGTCTTCTTTTTCAATGTAAGTATAAACCAAAGTTACTTTCATTCCATTTTGTTCTTTAACAAAAGTCTTTGTAGCAGTAGTAGCTTCTTTGCTTGAGCATGCTGTTGATAGTACCACAACAAAAATCATTGCTAAAGATAATAAAATACTTTTTAATCTTTTCATAATTTACCTCCGTATAAATTTTTATAACTTATTTTACCACATTAAAAAGTTTTTTTCAAATATTTTTTATACTATTCTCCCGACATTTTCTCTAAAAAATTTTACTAAAAAAGCACCCTTTCGAGTGCTTTTAATTAATCCCAGCTTGGAGGAGCTGCTTTTTCTTCTGTGTTTTTGAAATATTCGTATTCAGTGAATCCCATCATTCTTGAAATTAATACTACAGGGAATACTAACATAGTCCTATTAAATCTGGTAACTGTGTCATTATAAATCATTCTTGAATTCTTTACGTCTTGTTCATATTCATCAATCTTGTCCATTGTATTTAGATATAATGTATTAGCTTTTAAATCAGGATATGCTTCAACCACAACAGCAAGTCTTGATAGAGCTTGAGTAAACATATTATCATCAGCTTCAATATCTTTTACAGAACTGCTACTGTTTACACTTCCTCTTGCTTGAATAACTTTTTCTAATGTTTCAGCTTCATGTGCTGAATATTTTTTAGTTGCATCAATCAAAGATTTTAAAGCATCCCATCTTGATTCAACATTTGCTGCTATTTGTCCCATAGCATTTTTAACCATTTCTCTAAGTCTTATTAATTTGTTATAGCTTGACATAAGCCATAATCCTAATAAAACCACCACTCCCAGAATTACATATAATGCTATCATAATTTTCTCCTTTCTAAATATATATTGTACTAAATTTATAGCCAACTATCTAGTTCCTCCACCGGAACCGCCACCGAAGGATCCTCCTCCGCCGCCAATACTTGTAAAGCCTCCGCCTCCTCCGGAAGAACTTTGAACGCTTTTTGAATAAGCATCTAAAAAGTTATTAGAAAACACGTGAGAATAAATCATTGCTGTATGCAATGAATATATATCTACATCATAATTTTCTAAAAATTCCGGAGAAAGTTTCTTTAATTGTTTTTCAACTTCATCTGCAACATCATAAAGTGTTGCATAAATCAATAAGTCTTTCCAAACTTTTATTTCAGAAATTTCTCTTTCACTCAACAGTGAAAAATCTTTCAAATAATTATAATATTTTATCAAGTTTTCAGTAAACTTTTTACCATTTTCATTATATCTGTATGTCCACTTTCCTCTATCACTAGTATTAAGCAGGTTATGCTCTCTTGCATAACTTAAAGAGTCTTGTTTTAATGTTTCCTGTAAAGACTTAAAAGATGTTTGATTGCTCGTCTTTTTAAGATAGTTTGAAAATTCATTTTCCTGTAGAATTTCATCATCTCTGGCTGCTTTAACAACCATAGTGAATAA
The DNA here is from genome assembly GCF_035282565.1 of Parvimonas sp. D9. Taxonomy (NCBI): domain Bacteria; kingdom Bacillati; phylum Bacillota; class Tissierellia; order Tissierellales; family Peptoniphilaceae; genus Parvimonas; species Parvimonas sp. D9. The sequence continues at coordinate 110,794 of NZ_JAYKBM010000003.1, forward strand.
TTTTCTCTCTGTTGTAGTTTCAAAATCGTATTCTAATTTATTATTAATTTTTAAAGATAAAATTTCTTTCTTAAAAATAAATCCCTTTTCTTCGGTCATAGGTATCAAAAGCTTAGCTTGTATCCATTTCAAAAAATATGCTCTAATTATCGATTCTGCTCCATCAAAGCCGGCGCATTTCAAAATGAAGGATAATCTCCACCATTCTTTTTCAGGGATATTTCTATAATATTCTCCTTTAAAATCTCCCTTTTTGTATCCACCTTTAATCTTCTTATTTGCAGAAACAACTGCAGAAGTTCCAAACATTCCGGCAAAAAGAATTATAATAAATTGTATTGCAAGTCTAGAAATTCTTTGACGATCTTTTGAGCTTGTATTTTTTTTATAATTTTTATCATAACTTGACCCTTTAAATGCCATATCTTGATAATATGAAAAATCTTTATTTATTCTTTCTCCGGAAGTAATTTCACCTTTATTTAATTGAACCAAGACAGTTACATAATTAGAACTGGAAAGTCCTGTCAAACTATTAAAAACTATATCTCCATCTAAAAATTCTATTTTCCCTTTATTACCAAAAGCCCAAATCTTAGAATTCGTATTATCAAACTTTCCTTCCTCCTTAGAAATAGTAATCTTAACTTCTTTTGGAGCGGCACTTAATCCGTCATTTACAAATTTCCAAAAAATCATATCTGAATCATTTAAAAGTTTTATAAAATTTGTTACCCTGTATCTTAATACAAAAGTCTTCCTTTGATATTCTCCAAATCCAAAACAGAGTTCATAACCGTTTGAAGTTTTTAAAACTCCTGATTTGCCGGATTTTTCCTGTCTGCTTTTTTTTGTATTCCAATTTTCTAAACTTTCATAGGGAATTTCTTTCCCGTTTTGTATTTCAGAAACCTTAAAATTAACTATTTTACTTGTTCCAAGATTTCCTATAGGAATATAGTATTCGGTTCCCTTTGAGGCTTGAAAATCCATAATACTTTCAATATCTGCACTTCCATCCTTATTAATTCTAACATTTATTTCATTTTTGTAAAAAGTATCTGCAAAAGAATTATTGGACCGAATAACAAAAAGTCCGAGCAGTATAAAAGAAAATATAAAAAATCTTTTAAAATAATTCTTAAAAATTTTCATAAGCCTCATATACCAACCTTCTTAATATATTATTTGCAAAACTTGTATTACTATATAGCTTTACAAGTTTTGCAAATTTTTAATTTTTTATTATGCTGGAACTATCTAGTTCCACCACCATCTCCGCCACCGAAGGAATCATCTCCACCGCCGATGCTTGTAAAGCCTCCACCTCCATCAGAAGCCTCTTCAACACTTCTTGAATAAGCATCCACGAAATCATTAGAGAATGCATTAGAATAAATAACTGCCGTATGCAATGATTCTACATCCATATCTATATTTCTCAAAAATTCCGGAGATAATTTCTTTAATTGTTTTTCAACTTCATCTGCAACATCATAAAGCGTTGCATAAATTAACAAGTTTTTCCAAACTTTTATCTCTGAAATTTCTCTCTCACTCAATAATGAAAAATCTTTCAAATAATTATAATTTTTTACTAATTTCGCGGTAAATTCTTTACCTTTTTCACTATAAGTATGAGAATATTTGCCTTTACTACTTTTTTCAAAAAGATCATTTTTACTTGCATATTCATTGGATAGTTCTTCTAAATCTTCTTCTATTGATTCAAATTCTTCTTGATTATCCGTATCTTCCAAATAATCAGAAAACTCATTTTCTTGTAAGATTCCATCAGCTCCGGCAGCACCTGCAAACATAGCAAATAGTTTTCTCTCTACTTTTTCTTCGAAATCATTGTTAAAACCGCTCTTTATTTTCAAAGCCAATGTGTCTTTTTTAAAAATAAGTCCCTTTTCTTCAGTTACAGGTATTAATATTTTTTCTTGTATCCATTTTAGAAAATATGCTCTAATTATCGATTCTTGACCATCGAAACCTATATCTTCTAAAATATCGGACAATTTCCACCATTCTTTTTCAGGAATATCTCTGTAATATTCTCCTTTAAAGTCTCCTTTTTGATATCCATTGCTCTTTTTCTTGCCAAATATTTTAACAAGAACAACAATGGCAACAATTATACCTCCTGCAACATAAAAAATCTTATTACTACTTTTTTTATCGGCTTTTTTAGTATAATCAGAGCCTTTAAATGCTAAATCTTTATAATATGAAAAATCTTTATCTATAGTTTCTCCGGAAGTGATATCCCCTTTGTTTAATTGAACCAAAACCGTAACATAATTAGAACTTGTAAGTCCAGTCAAACTATTAAAAACTATTTTGCCATCCGAAAATTCTATTGTTCCTTTGTTCCCGAAAGCCCAAATCTTAGAGTTTGTATTGTCAAAACTTCCTTCTCCTTTTGTGATAGTAAGTTTAACTTCGCCGGGAGCAGCGCTTAATCCTTTGTTTACAAATTGCCAATAGATCATATCAGAATCTTTTAAAAGTTTTATGAAATTAGTAACTCTATATCTTAAAATAAAAGTTTTTCTCTGATATTCTCCAAATCCGAAACAAAGTTCATAACCTTTATCAGTCTTTACAACTCCTGATTTTTTAGCCTTTTCTTCTCTTGTTTTCTTTGTATTCCAAGATTCTAAACTTTCATAAGGAACTTCTTTTCCATTTTTAATTTCCGAAACTTTGAAATTAACTATTTCACTTTTCCCTAAATTATTAACAGGAACAAAGTATTCAGTTCCTTTTGATGGTTCAAAATCCATAATACTTTCAATGTCAGCACTTCCATCTTTGTTAATTCTAACATTTATCGTATTTTTGTAAAAAGTATCTGCAAAAGAATTATTGAAAGGTATTACAAATAGACTAAGTAATACAGCAGAAAAAACAAAAATTCTTTTTGCCAAATTTCTAAGATTTTTCATAAGCCTCCGCCTCCTATTACAATCTTCTTAGAATTTCACCTTTACCTAAAATCTCTAAAATGTTTGAAAGTTCAGGTCCATGAACTTGACCTGTAAGTAATGCTCTAACCGGCATATACAAGTCTTTGCCCTTAAAACCTGATGCCTTTTGAACTTTTTTCATAAAGCCTTTGGCAGTTTCTTCATCCATTTCCTCGATTTGAGATAATTCCTCCTTCATTTTTTCTTTTAAAATTTCTATATGCTCTACATTCCTCATTTTCAAAGCATCCGGTTCAACTGCAACATCTTCAAATAAAAATCTTGATTGTTCAACAATTTCTGGAAGTCTTGAAATAGATTCCTGAAAAATCTTCGTAATAAGTTCAAGTCTTTTTTCACAAATATCTTCCTTTATAAACCCTGCCTTAACTAAATAAGGTTTAACAAGTTTTGCAAGTTCTGAAACTTCCATCTTTCTAATATATTGAGCATTAACCCAATCTAATTTATCTACATCAAAAACTCCACCTGATTTTGAAACTCTATCAAAAGAGAATTGTTTAACCATTTCATCTAAGGATAAAATTTCTTCATTGCTTTCAGGGCTCCAACCCACAAGCGCAAGATAATTAATAAGTGCTTCCGGTAGATATCCTTTTAATCTAAAATCTTCAACAGATGCATCATCATTTCTCTTAGATAATTTCTTGCCACTCTTATTTAAAACTGTTGGTAAATGAACAAAAGTAGGCTTTTCAAAACCAAGAGCCTCATAAAGATAAATATGTTTAGGAGTTGATGAAATCCATTCATCTCCTCTTACAATATGAGTAATTCCCATTAAATGATCATCAACAACTACTGCAAAATGATAAGTTGGAAAACCGTCAGCCTTAATCAAAACTTGATCGTCCATATCATTTGTATTTATTGTAATTCTACCTTTGATTACATCTTCAAAAACAATATCTCTATTTTCAGGTAACTTTAATCTAATTACATAGCTTTCTCCATTTGCAATTCTCTTTTTAGCATCTTCAATGCTAACACCTCTACAAAGTCCGTCATATCTTGGAATTTTTCCATCAGCCTTTTGTTGATTTTTTACATCATCAAGTCTTTCTTTGCTACAGAAACAATAATAAGCATATCCCTTTTCGATAAGTTCTTCTGCATATTTATTGTAAATTCCCTTTTCAACTCTTTCAGATTGGATATATGGACCACATTCACCAACTTCTGTAATCTTTCCGTTTTCATCAAGACAAACACCTTCGTCTGCCTCAACTCCTGCCCATTTAAGTTCGTGAATCAAATTTTCAATAGCTCCCTCAACATATCTGGTTCTATCGGTATCTTCTATTCTAAGCAAAAACTTTCCTCCCTTTTGCTTAGCATATAAATAATTATAAAGTGCAGTCCTAAGTCCTCCTATATGTAAATATCCTGTTGGACTTGGTGCAAAACGCAATCTAACCATTCCTATTTCCCTCCTAAAAAATAACATATATCTATAATAATTATATATCAATTATATTAATTTGTAAAGGTTTTTAACAAAAAATCAAGCTCAAATGCACACATAAAAACTGCGAGTTTATAAAGTACTTGCAGTTAATTATATTATCAAAATATTAAAAGTACATTTTTTATAATAATTTTAAGTGTCAATCCTCGTTATATCTTTAAGTGACTTATTACGATAAATTAAATCATCTCTAATAGTAAAACCTTGTTTTTTCCAAAAAATATTTCCCTTTTCATTTCTATCAAAAACTACAAGAGCAACTTTGTTAATTCCCAATCTAATAAGTTCATTCATAGCTGTATTCAATAATTTAGTTCCAATTTTTTGATTTTGATATTTAGGATTAACAGCTGTATGATAAATATAACCTCTTCTTCCGTCATTTCCGACCATAATAGCACCTACAATACAATTTTCCTCCGCGACAAAACATGTATTAGGATTGTGAATCAAAAACTTTTCTATTCCTTCTTTTGAATCATCAAGATTATTTAATCCCATTCCCTTACAGGACATCCAAAGAGAATACACTTCCTCATAATCATCTATAGTCATCGGTCTAATTAACATACTTTTATTCCTCCTAAATTTGTAATTTCTTTATTTCTTTCTGGCAACAAAATAATATCTGTGAATTCTACCTCTAATTACTCCTTCTTTTTCAAGAATTTCCTGTGCTTTAAAGAGATTTTCTTTATACTTCTCGACTTCAAAATAAGGAAATTCCCAATCTATAATCCTTGCAAACCAAACCAGAGCTCCAACATCATAAAACTCTATCGGTCTATAAGTTTCTGCTTCTTCAACAATCTCAAAACCATTTTCTATAAATTCTTCTTTTGAAATATTCAGATAAGCTTTAGGAAATGGAACATCAACATCTCCTATTAAAAGTTCCACTAATTCTCTGTCATTTTCAGCACCAACCTGTTGTGTAAGAAATAATCCTCCACTTTTAAGAACTCTTTTAAGCTCATTAACATTATATTTACCATGTCTATTTGTAATAATATCAAAATAATTATCTTTAAAAGGAAGTTCATCACCACCATCAGCTGCTTTAAAATCTATTCCCAAAGGAATAAGTCTCTCCTCACATATCTTAATATTTGGCTCATAGCCTTCAATTGCTGAAGTATGTTTGGGATTTAATAAAAAAGATAAAAGAAATTCTCCACCACCAGTTTCCATATCCAACAAATAATCACTTTCTCTTAAATATGACTTTATAATGCTTCCAAAATCCCATTGAAGATCATCTTCTTCTTTATATCTTTCTCTAATATGAGAAAAATCCCAACCCTTAATATGAGCAATTTCCTGCTCATGCAACCATTCATTTAAAAGTGTCTGTTTATCCATGTTTTTCTCCTTAAATATCTATTTTATTTATCTAACAATTGAATTATCCGTCATCAAATTAGCTATATGATGAGGAATCATAGAAACTTGCATTGACATTTCAACATGATAATTTTTATCTATACATTCATCCCAATACTCAAGATGCTTTTTATCTATCCACGAATCAGACTCTTCTACTCTTATTCCATTTTCTCCTTGAATTGAATACCAATAAAGATACTCTTCATCCTCACATTTTTCTCGAAAAATAGTTTCTACATACATTCTCTCTCCGTCCAAAGTAAGTAATACTTCCTCCATATTTTCATTTAAAAAATTCATCCACTTATCTACTACTTCCGACTTCCCCTTTCTGACACGAAATCGTGATAATTCTATATTCATACTTTCCCCCCAAAAATAGTACTTTTTTTTATATTTGACTTTCTAAAAATTTACAATATTCTAAATTATCTTTTGTAATTTTATCACAATGCCCATAACCTTCCCATACTTTTAATTTAACATAAGGTAGTTTTTTGGGTATCACCTTCTTCGCTTCTTTATAATCAAACTCTTTAGAACCATAACAAAAAATCAGCTTTTCTTGCTCATCCTTAGATAAATCTGGGATTTTTACAAAAGAGCAATCGTGAATTATATTCACAATACTTTCATCATCCATCCTTATAAAAGACTCTGCCATTATTTTACCAAATTCCGCTCCATATAGAGCGGTCATTTTTTCTACAGCAAAATTCTTATCTTTAAGAGCTTTCTTATGTTTTCTCAAAAAAATTTTCTTAAAAAGAAAATCTAAAAAATAGGCTTTTTGCCACAAACTAGCTCCTTCAAAAACACATTTATCTATAATTATATCCTTGCTATTTAATAAATTTAACAATACTACTCCACCTAAAGAAGCTCCAAAAGCTAAATTTATCCTATCTATTCCATTTTTAACTAAATAATTCTTTATTTTATCAGCTTCCATTTCCGCTGACTTATATACTTCTCTTGACTTTCCATGTGCTGATAAGTCCGGAATTATATATCTATAATCCCCTAATATATTATCAGCAATTAAAAATTTCATTCCTTCAGCAGAAGATAACATAGGATGAATAAGTAATATTACCTTTTCGCTACCCTCATTAATATCAACAAAATTCATTTTTTACTCCTTAACTTTTATACTATTTGTAATCTTTCTAATTTAACTCTATTATACCACTTGTTACAATTCTAATCTATATATAAATTTAAAAGAGAGTGATTTCTCACTCTCTCAAATAGTTTTTTGCTTGCAAATTAGAAAAATTTATACAAAAATGTATCGTAATCTTGTATATTATAATAATTTCATTATACGATAGCTTTAGGGGTTTTGTATAGATTGTTACAACTGGTTTATTTACTAAGTCCTTTACAGGACTTACTATTATTTGCAAGCAAATAATAGTAGTGAGATCTCCAGAGTCATTGTATCAAAGATACAACGACCCCGTCAGACCTACTTTTTATTGTTTATGAATAAACAACAAAAAGTTGGTACGATGGAAAATTGTTCAAATCTTTGATTTGAGTACAATCAACTGCGGAAATCTCATACTTTTGCTTTAGCAAAAGTAAATGTATCGAAGATACATAAAATACTAATTTATTTTTTACAACAAAAAAAGACGGCATCTCAACCGTCTAATTTCTTTTAATTAAAACACGAAACCTACTAATTCTAAAAAACAATAAACTTTGATTCGTTTTTATTTTTATTAATTTTTTTCAATCCTATATTTATTAATGGATTTTTTGCTTTGCTTATACGAGCATTCTTATGGCAAGACTTTACACAAGCCATGCATACAATACAAGCATTTTTATCCGTTATAATATGATTATCAATACAAGCTTTAGGACATTTTTTTATACAAACACCACAATTATCACAAAGCTCATAATCAGTTTTAGGAATAGTAAATATTCTTCTCCCAGTATGTACAGGTTTTATATCAGCAACTTTGCCTATAAATCTATCAAATAAGCTTAAGCTTTTATTCTTTTCTATATTATTTTTTAATTCCTCTCTTATAGCCTTTCCAAATGAAATTGCCATATTAATATCTTCTGTGTTAGGTCTATTTATAGCAACAGGTAGTTCTTTTGTTGAATAAGAATGTTCTCCTATAAACTCTCCATATCCCACAACATTGCCATTATTCTTTTTTACTATAGAAACAATCTCTCTTTTAGCAAACATAATTGCAGCATTTCCATATAGTAAAACTATAGCGACAGCTTTATTATTAAAATCAATATTCTTTATATAATTTCTAAATTCTTTATACAAAAATCCACCATAAACTGGTGCCCCTAAAATAATTAGATCAGCTTTGCTTGTATCGATGTTTTCTGTTTTAGAAATTCTATTTTCCTTTGTTAAATCAAAATAATATACTTCTTTTGACTCAATTCCTTTAATTACATTTTTAATTATTCTTTTTGTAGTTCCTGTAGGTGAAAAATAAATTACTTTAACTTTTGGAGAAAAAGATTCTCTCTCATCCAAAATATTATCATCTAAAAAAAGCTCTAAATTTTGATTACTCTTATATTCCATAGTACTACTCATATCTATTCGCCTCTTATAAATGTTTTTAAATAATTTATAAACCAAATTATAACTTTCAAAAAAATATTACTCTACTGTTTCAAATATACCCTTTGACTAATTTAGCTAACAAAAATAAAACTACTTGAAAAAAATTAAAAAAATATATAACTATACAAATCAAACTAAATATAAATTTAAAAATTATCGATATAATAATCTATATAGGGGTATCACTATAATACAAGTTATTTTTTTGTACAATAAATTACATATATATAATTTACATAAAAGTTTTATAAATTTACTTCGATTTTTTGAATTAAATTTTGATACTTTTAATATTTTTTAAAAAAGAGCAATGGTATAAATTACCACCAAAAGATATTTTGATTATGATGAATGAAAGGAGGAATTTTATGACTAATAATAAGACAACATCATCAGTAAAATCAAATAACAAATCAGCGCATAAGCTGGGATTTTTTGATTTTTTTGCTATTACAGCATCTATGGTAATGACGGTATATGAATATCCGTCTTTTGCTAGTTCTGGATTTCAACTTGTATTCTTTCTAATTGTCGGAGGACTTTTTTGGTTCTTGCCTGTTGCATTATGCTCTGCAGAAATGGCAACAGTAGAAGGATGGGAATCTGGAGGTATTTACTCATGGGTTGGAAATACTCTAGGTAAACGATGGGGATTTTCAGCTTTATTCTTTCAATGGTTTCAAATAACAGTAGGATTTGTTACCATGGCATTTTTTATACTTGCAGCATTGGCGTACGTATTTAAATTTGATGCACTTTACAATAACCCAATGGTTATGTTTTTTGGAGTTGCAATCATTGTGTGGGTTCTAACATTTACACAACTAGGTGGAACAAAATATACAGAAAGAATTTCTAAGATTGGTTTTCTTGGAGGAATAGTTCTTCCTGTTATTATACTTTTCATTGGCTTAATTGCATACTTTAGTACTGGTGGTGTTTCTCAAATTAAGATTACGACAGAAACTCTAATTCCAAATTTCAAGGAAACAGGAACTCTTGTAATTTTTGCTTCTTTTATTCTCGGTTATATGGGCGTAGAGGCATCAGCATCTCACGTTAACGAACTTAAGAATCCGACAAGAACATATCCTTCAGTTATGATTGTTTTAACTATACTTACAATTGTACTTGATGCTCTTGGCGGACTTGCTATAGCTACAACTCTTCCAGACAAAATATTAAATGGTAATCTATCTTATGGAGTTATTGAGGCATTTGAAGCAATCTTTACAGAACATTTTGGTTCACAATATAATTGGCTTGTTTTAATAGTTGCAATACTATTAGCTCTTGGTGTATTAGCAGAAATATCTTCTTGGATTGTTGGCCCATCCAGAGCGCTTTTAGAAGCGGCAAATGATAAGATTCTCCCTCCATCTTTTGCAAAAACTAATAAAAATGGAGTGTCAGTAAAAACAGTTATACTTCAAGCAATTATAGTAACAATTTGGGATGCAGTTCTATGTGGTTCTATAGCATTGGCAGGAGGTTCTGATTCATCAGTCGGTTATTTAACAGCAATAGGACTTACAGTTGTAATCTATTTGGTTGGATATATATTATTCTTCTTAGGATATTTCGTTTTAATATTGAAAAAATCTAATTTAAAACGTACATTCCAAGTTCCTGGTGGAAAAGTATTTAAAATAATTGTTGCTACAGTAGGATTGCTTATTACAATAGCAACTTTAATTATTTCATTTTTCCCATCATCAAAATTAACAACTGCAGATAATCAAGTATATCAAATTGTGCTAATTATATGCTTTATTATCTCCTTAATAGTTCCTATAATTATTTATTCAAATAAACATAGATGGGCAACAAAATATGATGATAAAAGTAAGTAGTTATTATAAATTATTAAATACATTGATATAGTTCAAATTTTATTTAAAGAAAGGAAGATTAATATGAGTAAAAAAATATCAAAATCAAGTAGAAAAAGCACTAATCATATCAGTGATATTCTTGAATCAATGAATCAAGAAACTAGATATCTTACACCAATTTTCGGTACAGAAGCTAGCGATATTGAAATGCCAAACAAAAAAATAAATGAAAATCCTGTATCACCTCAAGTTGCAGCAGAAATTATTAGAGAATATTTAAAAACAGAAGGAAATGCAACACAAAACCTTGCAACTTTCTGTCAAACTTATATGGAACCAACTGCAACAGCATTGATGGCAGAGAATTTTGAAAAAAATGCAATTGATAAAGATGAATATCCAATGACTGCAGACCTTGAAAACAGATGTGTCGATATTATTGGAAACTTATGGCATATGAATCCAAAAGAAGAACCTATAGGAACATCTACTGTCGGTTCATCAGAAGCTTGTATGCTAGGTGGACTAGCTATGCTTTTCAGATGGAAACATCTTGCAGATAAAGCAGGAGTTAATAGATTCACCAAAAAGAGACCTAATCTTGTAATTTCTTCAGGATATCAAGTATGTTGGGAAAAATTCTGTCGCTACTGGGATATTGAAATGAGAACTGTTCCACTAGATATGGAACATTTATCCCTTAATATGGATACAGTAATGGATTATGTTGATGATTACACAATAGGTATAGTTGCTATTTTAGGTATTACTTATACAGGAAAATATGATGATGTAAAAGCTCTTGACAAACTAGTTGAACAATATAATAAAAAGAAACCTGATTTACCTATTAGAATCCACGTTGATGCTGCTTCTGGAGGTATGGTTGCTCCTTTTATAGAACCTGAATTAAAATGGGACTTCAGATTAAAAAATGTATGGTCAATTAGTACTTCAGGTCATAAATATGGTCTTGTATATCCGGGAGTAGGCTGGGTAATTTGGCGTAGCAAAAAAGCTCTTCCAGAAGAATTAATTTTCTGGGTTAGTTACTTAGGAGGAGAAGAAGCTACTATGGCAATCAACTTCTCACGTAGTGCATCTCAAATTGTCGGTCAATACTATATGCTTATGAGAAACGGGTTTAAAGGCTATAAAGAAATTCATCAAAGAACAATAGATGTAGCAAGATACATGGCAGATGAAATCAAAAAAATGGAAATATTTGAACTGCTTGAAGAAGCAAATCAAATCCCTATTGTATGCTGGAGACTAAAAGAAAATGCAAATGTACAATGGACATTATACGACCTTGAAGATAGACTTCGTATGCATGGCTGGATGATTCCTGCATATCCTATGCCTGAAAATTTAAAAGATGTAGATGTACAAAGACTTGTTCTTCGTCAAGATTTTGGAATGCCTTTAGCAATTCTTTGCATAAACGAAATGAAAAAACAAATTGAAATATTAAACAATTCAAGAGTTGTTCTTCGTAACAATGAAAAGAACTCTAACCCTGCTAAGGGATTTGACCATAGTGGTAGATAATTTAGGTAAAATACTAAAAGGGGCTGTTATCAGCCCCTTTTTTAATGTATATTTAATAATAAAAATCTCATTTAAAAAATATTTTTAAGTTTTTTACTCATAACATCTTGTTCTTAATCGGAGTATCTTACCTAATATGTCATTTCGACTATAGCGTTAGCAAAACGAATCTAGTCCTAACTTTGCTTGTTTACAAGCAAAAGTAAATGTATCGTAGATACATAATCCACACATATTTACTCTAAAACCAATTCATAAACAAGCAAATTCTCACTACTTATTAGCTTAAAATTGTTGTTTGTTGCGATTTTTTGTGTTGTTAATTGTCTTTTATCACATTCGATAATGAGTGAATGAATATTTTTATTTTTTGCATAGTTAATGAGTGATTTTGTTATTTCATCTGCTATGCCCTGTCCCCAATAGTCTTGACTTAAAATAAAGCCAATTTCGTAGCTTTCTTCGTCGTATTCGTGGTATTCGTGAAAAATAACATGTCCAATTAGTTTTTTGTTTTGTTTATATTCCAAAGCAAATACTCGTGGAGGATAAGACAGTGCATTTTTATTTAAAAAGTCTTTTGTGTTTTCCAAAGTGAAGGGTTCTTCAATGTATTCCATCACTTTAGGGTTACTTAATATCAGATATAGGTCATCTACATCTGATTGTTTAAATTGTCTTATCCTACACCTTTTTGTTTCTATATTTATATGTTTAGGGAAGTACTCTTTTCCAAGTTGCCAAAGATATTGGTCAATTCGCTTAAAACTATATTCATTTAAACCATAGAATCTTTGAAATTCTATAATTATGCCTTTGAATTTAACATAATCTTTCAAGTCTTCGTTTTTAAAATCGAAAAACTTATCACATTTTCTAAAATATCTAAGCACCCTATCGACATAACTATCATAAATTGGATAATCTTTTGAATTATGATGACTACAATATTTTGAAGCAAATGAGTAAAAATTTTTAATTTTGCCTCCAATGGTTACATTTTGAATATCACTAACCGCAGAAATATCCCCTTTTTTAAGTTTTGAATCTATACCCTTAGCTTGTATATGCTCAGCAACTGGATAGATTGAAAAAATATTTGTACTATAAAAGTCATTAAGTGTTGATGCCTTTAATAGAATATCTTTAATATCTGTATTCTTTGGACATATTTCAAAGAACAGTTTATTAAGTGCTTCCTCCTTATTACAATATTCCTTATTGTGTTTCCATTTTTCAAGATATTTCTCAACTTCTTCGATTGATGGTTCAGGAATATTAATATCCTTATTTTTTTTATCCATTTTTTCTACCTCTCTTTTTTAAAAATATTTTCTATTCCACATCTTTTAAAGATTCAATCATCGGAACTTTGCTAAGCATTATTTTTACTATAAAGTAAACTACAAATGTGAATAATAGCGTTACTAATGCTGAGTAAATGTAGCTTATGAGTTTTACTTTGTTGAAAAATCTGATTGAGTCCATAGCAAGTTGTTCCATTATGTTTATGTGCAGGCTATGACCTACAAAGACTCCCAGTCCTATTCCTAACATTGTTAGTATTACAGTTTCTTTGTAGATGTAATTGTCAATTTCTAAAGGATAGAATCCCAAAACTTTAAGTGTTGCAATTTCCCTTTTTCTTTCAGAGATGTTTATATTACTTAGATTATATAAAACTACGATTGACAAGAAGCCTGAGCATATTACGATTACTAAAATAATTGAGTTTATGCTGTAAGATGCGTCATCAATTATTCTTTTCAAGGAATGTATGTTTGTGCCTTTTACGGAAACGGGATCTTTTTCTAATTCATTTATTACTTTTTCAACATTGCTCTTGCTTCCATCATTTAAAATTAGTAGTTTAGTATTTTTTATAGGTTTTCTGAAAAAAGTTTGTTCATAAGTTTTTTCATTCATTATAAAAAAATTGCCAACATGATTTTCAAAGATTCCTGCAACGACTCCTTTATATTCCTTGTTGTTATTTATAAATCTTATTTCATCTCCAACTGAAAGTGAAAATTTTTCAGCTAATTTTCTATTTATATAGATTCCGTCATCTAATTTTTCGATTTTTTTATCTCCATTGTATAGTCCAAAGAACTTAGAAAAATCACCCAAATTGTCAATTGTAAATACACCTATTTTTTCATCAAAGCTCTTTTTGGATTTTATGTTTACGGATATTAATGATATATCAATACTTTCTTTAATATCCTTATTTGCTTTTATATCTTCATTAAATTTTTCCAAATCTTTCCCCAATGACATTGGATTGTAGATAACTGATGAATGATATTTTGTATATTTTGAGTATTGTAAATCGGAAACTCCGTCTAAGCTGTCTTTTATTCCAAATCCCAGAACTAAAAGTCCCATACAACCCATTACACCTATAATTGTCATTGACAATCTAAGTTTGTACCTAAACACATTTCTTAAAGTTGCTTTTTGTAAAAATGAGAGTTCTTTCCATATATATGGTATTTTTTCAAGAAAAACAAAATTTCCTGACTTTGGAGCCTTTGCTCTCATAAGTGATGAGATTTTTTCTTTTAAAGTTCTTATACATGTTATATATGATACAAAAGCTGTGCAGAAAATTGCAATTAATATTCCAACGATAATTATTTGTGGATAATAATTGTCAAATACTTTTTTAAATATGAATGCTTTTAGATAGGATTTGTAAACAAGTGGAGAAATCACTTTAAAACCTAAGATAGTACCTATTATTCCTCCAATAATACTTGCTAAAAGTCCATAGTAAAAGTATTGTTTTGCAATGTCGATATTGCTATATCCTAAAGCTTTTAAAGTTCCTATCTGTATTCTATTTTCATCTACCATTCTGGTCATTGTTGTAAGTGATACCAAAAGGGCAATGAAATAGAAAAATAGTGAGAATACATTTGAAACGCCATAAATTCCATTAGCTGCAAAATAAACTTTTGACATTGCAGATGAAACAAATCCTTCTTCAATATTGTAATTTGGCTCTATCAATTTAGATAAAACTTCATCGCCGTCAGAAATTTTGCTATCTGCATCGGAAATTTTTCCTTTAGCATCTTCCAATTCATCTTTACCTTTATTTAATTTTAAGTTATTTTCTTCAATTTCAGCCTTTTTTTGAACCAACTTTGAATAGTATTTGTCAAATTTATTCAACCCTTCCTCGTACTTTGCTTCCAATTCATACTTTTTATTTTCCAAATTTACGATTCCGGAAGATAATTTTTGCTCCGCTTCAAACAATTCATTAATCTTTGAAGAAATATTTGATAGACCAGCATCAAGCAAAGCTGAATTTTTTTTGATTTTTTCAAGAGTTGCATTTAAAACAGCCAATTTTTTAGTAATTTCTTCTTTTTTTGCCTTATATTCGCTTTCTTCAATTAAGTTTGCCTTGTAGTTTTCTTCAAGCAATTTTAATTCTTTGTTTTCATTTTTTATTTGTAGCTCAATATCAGTTTTTGAATTTTCCAAATCTGCTTTATCTTTTATTAAAGAATTATTTTTTTCAGTTAAAATTTCTTTGTTTTTATCCAACTCTGCTTTTTTAGAATACAACTCATCTAGGGCTGTTGTCAATTTTGATTCATTTTGATTTATCTGCTTAATAAATTGATTTTTTTGATAATCCAAATCCGCAAATGCTCTTCTTAAATCTTTTCTTCCACTTTGTACTTTTTCAAGATTTTGTTGTAATTTCTTTTCACTTTCTTCAATATCAAATTTATTTTTATTAACCTCTTCCTTGCTATCATCTAATGCTTCTCTTTTTTGAGCATAAATAACATTATATACTTCTCCGGCTCTACCTTTGAATGAGTCTTGTAACTCTATTTTTCTTTTGTTTGATAGTTTTTTATACTCTTTACTATTTCTATTCAAACCATTTAGGTCTGAAAAAGTAATTTTTGCATAAGAAAAATAACTGAAATCAAAAGTGTCTTTTGAAACTATCGCCAAATATCCATTTTCGGTAGTTCCCATTAACAATGTAGTTAAAACCTCAGGACTTTTGATAAAGCCTTTAACTGTAAATTTACTTTGTTTTAATTTTTTTACTTCATCTTTAAAAATTCCAAATTTTTCAACATTTTTAAAGTCTATTTCATCTCCGATTTTATATTTATCTTTTAATCTTTCATCCAACAAAATGTCAGAATCGGATTCAATATCTTTCCCCTCTACTACTTGAACGGTACTGATTTTTTCAGGCTTGTTTTCAATGGTAAAATCTACTTTCCTATCCTCATCTTTAAGATTTATACTGTATCCGTATTCAACATCCTTTAAGTTTTTTAAATTGGAAATTATATTCTCATCCTCTTTTTGCAAGCCAAAATTAGAAGAAATTTTATAATCGTATAAATTTCCTTCTTTTACACGTTCATCAACACTTCCTCTCATGATGTATGGAGTTATTTTAAGTCCTACAAAGACCATTACTCCAAGTGCTATCATAAATACAATAGATACAAATTTCGGAAATGTCCTAAAAATTGTTCTGTAAAAATTTTTAAACAATGTTTTTTTCATACTACCACTCAATTTCCTTTATGTTCTTCGGGTTTTTATTTAATATCACATTTTTTACAGTACTATCGTTAATTTCAATAACTCTGTCTGCCATTGGCGCTATTGCCTGATTGTGAGTTATTAAAATTACAGTTGTATTTGTACTTTTACATCTTTGGTGCAAAAGTTCTAAAATCCTCTTTCCGGTATGGTAATCTAAAGCTCCTGTAGGCTCGTCACATAAAAGCAGTTTAGGATTTTTACATAGTGCTCTGGCTATTGCAACTCTCTGTTGTTCCCCTCCGGATAATTGACTTGGAAAATTTTTCAGCCTGTGAGATAATTCAACAGATTCCAAAACCCCTGCCGGATTTAAACTTTCCTTTACGATTTGCCCTGCAAGTTCAACATTTTCCAAAACTGTTAAATTAGAAATTAAATTATAGAATTGAAAAACAAAACCTACATCATATCTTCTATAGTCGTTAAGTTGTCTTTTATTAAATTTACAAATATCTTTTCCGTCTATAAAAATTTCTCCACTTGTTGCATCGTCCATTCCCCCTAAAATATTAAGGATTGTGGATTTTCCTGCACCGGAAGGTCCAACGATAATACAAAATTCTCCATGTTCTATTTCAAAAGAAACATCTCTATTTGCAACAATCTCTGAACTCTTTCCTTCATTATATTTTTTATAAACATTTTTAAATTCGACAAAAGCCATAATTGCCTCCCATTTTAATTTATTCTAAATATATTACATTTAATATTTAATATTTCATAAAATTACTCAAACTAACCTAATTTTACTTTAGCACAAAAGTGATAAAAAATCAAGATTTTAAGTACAACCAAAACTGTTCTTTAATCAAATTTTTAATATCGTTTGCAAAAATATTCTATAAATTTAATAAAAAATATTTATTTTTCAATAATTTTTATTAACCTTTTTTATAAAAAAACACTTGTATTATTTATTGCAAAATGGTATAATGAAAAAAAGAAATTAAGGGGTGGTTTAAATGTTAAATTTTGTACTTGGTCCGTCAGGATCCGGAAAAACTAAATGGTTGATAGATAAAGCAAATGAAGAAGTGAGAAAAGGAAACGGAAATATCATCTTTATAGATACAGATGATTCTCATATTTTCAGCTTAGACCACAGTGTAAGATTAACAAATGCTAAAGAATATGGAATAGTAAATCTTGATAAATTATTCGGATTTATCTTCGGAATTGTTTCAAGAGATTATGATGTGGAAAAAATTTACATCGACGGTATCTATTCAATAATTGATCTTGATAGCGATAAGCTTTGCAAATTTAAAAAGGATGTCGAAGCATTTTGCAAAGAGCACAATCTTGAAGTTTTCATGGGAATTAATATTCCTAAAGAAGAACTTTGTGAGGGAGCTCAAGCAACTTGTGTCGAATTAAAATTAGACTAAATTTAAAAGGCATCGTCGGGATGCTTTTTTTTTGAGTATGAATATACCAACAAAACAACTTGAGATTTTTTTCAAAAGAAGAAATGAGTTAATTAAAGAACTTTCGATAAGAAAAATTGATAAAATATCTTTTTTAGAAAAAAATTATGAATTGATACAAAATTTAAATATGAAACCACTTTTAAATATATTATCGCTGGAAGAAGGGATGTATAATTACCAATACTACAATATTTTAGCGAAATTTTTTAAACAAAAATCAATTTTGTATTCAAATAACAAGAAAAAACAAAAAAAATATAATGAAAATCTTATGAAATCTAATAATTATTATGCAGAAAAAGATAAACATCTTTTAAAGATGATTGACTTCTTAGATGAAAAAACTACAGAATCCTATTTTATAGATATGAATTCAAAAAGACTTAACAATTCTCTTTTTGAAATTGTTGTGAAAGATGTTGATTTTGCAATTTTTCATTCTATGAATATTGAAATTTTACAGAAATTAAAAGAAAAGAATATATTTATTGATGAGATTAGAATTTCAAAGATTAATGACTATGTTAATACAAATATTTAAAAGGTTGTGTAGCACATACACAACCTTATTTTTTTAATATTAAACATTTCTAAAAACTTTGTCAATAACTTCTTTTAGAGTTTTAGATTTTTCTACTTTTAAAGTTTTTAAATTTTTTATATCCACAACTTCATTTGAAATATATACCTTTTTGTAGCCCATTCTGTCAAGTTCCGTTAATCTTTCGCTTAAATTCGGAACTTTTTTTAGTTCTCCTGTAAGTCCAACTTCTGCAATAAATACATTATCTCTTGGAACTGATTTGTTTAAAATTGAAGATGCAACGGAAATAATTACAGCTAAATTTACAGATTGCTCCGAAATTTTTAATCCCCCTGTAGTTTTTAAAATTACATTTTTATTATATAAATTAAATCCGGCTCTTTCTTCTAAAATAGAAAGCAATGTATTTAATTGATCTTTTTTAAGACTGTCTCCAATTCTTGCAGGATAGCTTGTAAAAGATTGAGAAACCAGACTTTCAACTTCAACAACTAACATTCTGCTTCCCTCTTTTACAACAGATAGTACACTTCCACAAATATCTTTTTCTCTTTGAGTTACAAAAAATTCTGATGGATTTTTAATTTCTAAAAGTCCATACTCTTCCATTTTAAAAAGTCCGATTTCTCCAGTTCTTCCAAATCTGTTTTTTGTACTTGTAAGAGTTCTTAAACTTTCGTCAGACTCTCCCTCTAAAAGCAAAACAGAATCCACCATATGTTCCAAAGTCCTAAGTCCTGCCATTTCATCTTGCTTTGTCATATGGCAAACTATAAAAATTGTCCTCGGCTTTTTAGCATTTTTTGCAACTCTAACTAATTCATTTATACATTCGACAGTCTGTGTTGGAGCACCTGCCCTTGACGGAATTGAACTTAACATAACAGTTTGAATACTATCTAAAATAACAACTTCAGCATCAACTTCTTCGATTGAATTCAAAGCCTCGTCCATACTTTGTGTTGATTGTATCCAAATATTTTCTGGAATTTCTTTTACAATTCTATTTGCTCTTGACTTTATCTGTGAGGAGCTTTCTTCTGCAGAAATATAAATAGATTTTACATTTTTACTTGCAAAGTCAAGTGCAAGTTGTAAAAGCAATGTGCTTTTCCCACAGCCGGGTCTTGCAGTCAAAATATTTACACTATCTCTTACAATTCCACCACCTAAAACACGATTTAACTCATCAATTCCAGTTATAAATCTATCATTTTCATTTATATTTACATTTTTTAACTTCTCAACTTTTCCCTTTGCAACAATTTTGTCGGTTGGACTTTTAACGTCGGAAACTTCAATTTCTTCTATCGTTCCCCAGCTACCGCAGAAACTACATTTTCCTTGCCAACCCAATGACTCTTTCTTGCAATTTGAACATATATATTTTTTCTTTATCTTCATTTTAATCACCAACTATATTTTAATGTAAAAACTTTTAAAAAGCAATAGGCGAAATTTGAATTAAATTTTTGCAAATTAAATTATTAATTAAATTATATGCTTGTATTGACTTTTAGAAATCTTTGTAGTATATTAACAACGAATGAATATTTTTATATAAAGGAGATAAAAAATGGATGTTTACGAAAAAGCCTTGTTGCTTCATGAACAATGGCAAGGAAAATTATCAACAGAATTAAAAGCAAAATTGGAAAATGCTGAAGATTTAACTTATGCATATACTCCAGGTGTTGCAAGACCTTGTATGGAAATAAGCAAAGACCCTTCTTTAGCTTATAAATATACAAGTAAAGCTAATACTATTGCTGTTATTTCTGATGGAACTGCTGTTTTAGGTCTTGGAGATATTGGTCCTGAAGCCGCTATGCCTGTTATGGAAGGAAAATGCTGTTTATTTAAAAAATTTGGTGGAGTTAATGCTGTTCCTATAGTTTTAGATACAAAAGACCCTAAGGAAATTATTTCAATTGTAAAAGCTCTTGCTCCTACATTTGGTGGGATTAATCTTGAAGATATTTCTTCTCCAAGATGTGTTGAAATTGAAAGAACATTAATAGATGAACTTGATATTCCTGTATTCCACGATGACCAACATGGTACTGCAATAGTTGTTACTGCAGCTTTAATCAATGCATTAAAATTAGTAAAAAAAGAAGCTAAGGATGTAAAAGTTGTTGTTTCAGGAGCCGGTGCTGCAGGATATTCAATCATCAAATTAATTATGATGTTGGGTGTTGAAAATGTAATTGCATTCGATTCAAAAGGTGCAATCAACAAAAAACATTCAGAAAATTATAATTTTGTAAAGAAAGAATTAGCTGAAATTACAAATAAAGAACAAAAAGATATGACTATGAAAGAAGCATTTGTAGGTGCCGACGTATTCATTGGTGTAAGTCAAAAAGATTTAGTTACTAAGGAAATGGTCGCTTCAATGAATAAAGATGCGATTGTATTTGCAATGGCAAATCCACAACCTGAAATTCTTTATGCAGATGCAAAAGAAGCTGGAGCAAGAATTGCTGCAACAGGCAGATCCGATATGCCTAACCAAATTAACAATGTAGTTGCTTTCCCTGGAATTTTTAAAGGTGCTTTACAAGCAAAGGCTAAGAAAATTACTGATGAAATGAAATTAGCTGCAGCATACGGACTTGCAAGTATGATTCCTGATGACAAAATTAGAGAAGATTATATTATTGTTTCAGCTTTTGAAGAAAATGTAGCTGATACAGTTGCAAAAGCAGTTGCAGAAAAAGTTAAATAGTAAATATTTAGTAGTGAAATCCTCAACAAATGTTGGGGATTTTTTTGCTTTTATTTTTTAGTTTATAATGTTTTTTAAATGTATCTTCGATACATTTAGTTTTGCTTGTTTACAAGCAAAACCATGAGATCTCTCGACTACGCTCGAGATGACGTATAAAGGAATTTTCTCTGTTTAGTAGCTTAACGTAAACAGTAAATATTCTTAAAAAATAAAAAATTTCCAAGAAAATAAAAAGTTTTACGTCATAGCAACTAGTATAGAAATGCCCCCCAACACGTCATCTTGAGCGGAGTGTAACGGAGTCGAAAGATCTCCTAAAGCTTCTTTAGGATGAAATTCTTCTAACTGATATATCTTCGATACATAAAAAATAAATTTGAGAATACAAAATGGATTGCCGTTTATAGACAATCCATTTTTCTAGCTCAAATATTTAAAAACAGTTCCTAAAACTGCACACATTCCCTTGTAAAACAAACTTTCTTCAACATCGAATTTACTATGATGATGCGGATATATTTTATCTCCATCATAAATTTTCGGATTTGAAAGCATAAAGTAAGTTCCTTTTGCTCTTTGTAGGAAATAAGCAACATCTTCTCCACCCATGCTCGGATTTTTTATAATTTCAACTGAATCCTCTCCTAAAATTTCTTTTGTATTTTCTATAAAAAATTCAGTAAATTTTTCATCATTCATAACTACTGGATACATAAAGTGATAAATTGTTTCCGCCTTACAATTATAAGCTTTTGCAATTCCATCTGCAATTTCTTCAATTCGCTTTGCAATAAATTCTCTAACTTTTTCGTCTAAAGTTCTAACTGTTCCCTTGATGTAAACAGATTCCGGAATTACATTATGAGCAGTTCCTCCCCTTATTATGCCGATAGTTAAAACCGCATTTGAAATAGGATTTATTTCTCTTGAAATTATCTTTTGAAGTCCAAGTACGATTTCTGATGAAACAACAATCGGATCTGCTGAGAGATGAGGTGTTGCAGCATGTGAAGATTTTCCTTTTACATAGATTTCAAAAATATCCGCTGATGCCATTATGGCTCCTGATTTTACTCCTATTTTTCCATATTCAATAGGAATTAAGCACCCTTCATGAAGTCCAATTACTGCATCGACTTTTGGATTTTCCATACAGCCCTCTTCAATCATAGGTAAAGCTCCTCCCGGTGTTTCCTCTCCGGGTTGGAAAAATATTTTAACTGTTCCTTTAAGTTTATCTCTATTTTCATTTAATATCATACAAGCTCCAAGTGCCATAGCAGTATGTCCGTCATGTCCACAAGCATGCATATTTCCGTTTGTGGAAGCAAAAGAAAGTCCTGTTTTTTCAACGACAGGAAGTGCATCACTATCGGCTCTTATCGCAATACATTTGCCCTTTTGTTCTCCGTCAATTTGAACGACAATTGCATTTCCATTTAATAATTTTTTATAATTTACACCAATTTCATCTAAAACTTTTGAAATATATTCCATAGTTTTTGGAAGTTCCAACTCCAGTTCCGGAATTTGATGTAAATCGCGTCTTATCTTTATAACTTTTTCTTCTTTTTCTTTAACCAGCTTTAAAATATCCATAAAAACCTCCTTCATATTAATTTAATAATATACTCATATAATACCACTTTTTGCAATAAAAAAAAATAGGGTTTCCCCTATTTAAGCAATAACTTCTTTTTCAAATTTTTCTTCATCTTTGTTTACACTATCAACCAATTCTTTTCCCAATATTTTTTCAAGAAAAGGAGTAAGTAATTTTCTTGTAAATTGAATAAAAGGTCCTGCAAAAAATGTAATAATCAAAGTTCCAATTCCAACAACTCCACCCATTAAATATCCGATAATAACAAGTAAAAAATCGGAAATAACTCTTACAGTCCTGTAAGAAAAGTTTGTCTTATTACTTATTAATTCAGAAATTCCGTCAGTTGCTCCAACTCCCAAATCTGCAAAAATATAAACTGTAACACCGATAGCTATAATAAAAGTTCCTACAATACAAATTATGACTCTATAAATTAAATCTAAATCTTGTAAATTAATCCAACCAAAAATCAAATTCATAGCTTCAACTGTATAACCTATTATAAAAATAGCTAAAATTGATGATATATTTATATACTTTTTATCCACAAAAAATATTATAGTTAAAAATACTATATTGAAAATTACTGCACAAGTTCCATAACTTAATCCTAATTGTTTTGACATTCCAAGATCAACTGTACTTGCAGGGTCAACTCCCAAATTAACTTTAATTGTAAAAAATACCCCTATTCCCAAAATAATCATTCCGATTATGGACATAGCAATCCTAATAAATAATTTATCTTTTTTCATCTTTCTCTCTCCTACCTAGATATTTTATAAAAAATAGAAATTCTTGTCAATACAAAAAAATTGATTTATAAAAGAACTTTGTTAATTTTTATATCTATTAATCCTAAAGCAATTTAGAAAGATTTTTTCAATCTTTCCTGTTTTATGATATAATATGAATATGCTTATACATGATAAGTATATTCATATTTCATCATAGTTACATAAAGTTAGTTATAAAAAAGGAACTATGATATAATATTAATAGCTTTATGCCTAATGATAAAGCTATTAATATTTCACCATGGTTACACTAGTTTAGTTATCAAAAGGAAACTATGGTATAATATGTATATAGTATCTTAATTAAAATATTAGAGGTGTGATTTTGAAACAAGCTATTTATAGAGAGTTTAGACCTAAAGATTTTACAAGAGTAGTTGGTCAAGCTCATATTGTTGAAATTTTAAAAAATCAAATAAGAACGGGAAATTTAGGACATGCCTATCTTTTTTCAGGAATAAGAGGAACCGGAAAGACAAGTTGTGCTAAAATTTTCGCTCGTGCAGTAAATTGCTTAAATCCAATTGACGGAAATCCTTGTAATGAATGTGAAAATTGTAAAATGATTTTAGAAGACAAGGCACTTGAAGTTGTAGAGATGGATGCTGCAAGTAATAGACGTATTGATGATATAAGGGAATTAAAGGAAAAAGTAATCTATCCCCCACAAATCGTAAAATACAAAGTTTATATTATAGACGAAGCCCATATGATTACGAATGAAGGCTTTAATGCTCTTCTAAAGATTTTAGAAGAGCCCCCTAAACATTTAATTTTCATTCTTGCGACAACAGAAATTGATAAACTTCCTGATACAATTATTTCAAGATGTCAAAGATTTGAGTTTAAAAGAATTAATAATTCAGACATTGTTGAAAATATAAACTATGTTTTAAATAATCTAAATGTAGAGATAGAAGAAGATGGAATCAATTTAATTTCTGAGCTTTCTTCAGGCGCAATGAGAGATGCTTTAAGTCTTTTGGATCAGGTTGTTGCAACTGGAAAGGAAAAAATTACTATTGATGATATTAATGAATGTTTAGGACTTGTAAACTTAAATATGTTATTTGAGCTTTCAAATTCAATTTTGAATTCATCCAAAAATGAAACTATTGAAACTTTTAGAAATTTGGTAAAAAACGGAAAGACTCCACATAATATAATCATTGATTTAATCAAACATTTTAGAAATATAATTTTAGTAAAGAGCATAAAAAAAGAACTTACAACACTAAATGATGTTGAGTATAAGAAATATTTAGAACATTCAAATAAGTTTGAAATGGATGAACTTATTTTCATTTTAGAAAATCTTTTGGATGTTGAAGATAAGATGAAAAAAAGTGATATGCAAAATGCTCTGGCTGAACTTTTAATTATAAAAATCTGTTCATTTAAAAGAAAAAAATCCGAAATGGAAAAGAGAATTGAAACTCTTGAAAATATTATAAAGAGTGGAAATTTAAAAGTTGAAGTTATAGAAAAAGAAGAGATTTCAAATGAAGAAGAAGTAGAAAATGTCGAAACTGTTGAAAATACAGGAGATATAAAAAATATAGAAAGCGAGACAGAAAACGAAGATACTGAAAATACAGAAGATATAGAAAACACAAAAGATGTAGAGCAACCTACAGAAAATAATGATGAAATTTACGAAAAAATTGATTTAACTCCTTTTAAAGATGTTTTAAAAACAACTGTTTTCAAAAAAACTGTTTCTAAACTTTTCGATGAGAGTGTAAAAGAAATTTACTTTTTCCCAAAAGAAAATTTCTTACACATCGACTGTAAAGAGTATTTATTTAAGTTTGGAAGTTATAAGTTGGATGAAAATAATTCTTTCACTTTAAAGGAAACTGCTGTTTTAAACGAATTTTTTACAAAGGTTAATATGCCCGTTCAAAATTCATTGACCATTTATGCAAATTTTATAAATTAGTTCAAAATGTTAATTTTTAGGTTATTGTAGTATTAAAACGGAGGTATGCTATGAAAAAACTATTAAAAATTATTTTTTTACTATTCATTTCGATTCCTTTAGTATCTTGTACGAAGACAGAGAAATTATTTCCCGAAAATAGAGAGAAATTGCTATTTGATGCATCTCAAACAAATAAGACAAATAAAGTAAATCTGGATATTTTTACTACTTTGCTGAAAGAGAAAAAAACTGATGAAAATTTTGTTCTATCTCCTCTATCAATACAAAGATGTTTGGATTTTATCTCTCTTTGTACAGATGATAGGAAAGATTTACCACTTTTTGAATTTTACGATAAAGCTCATCTTCAAAATCTAAAATTTAAAAATACAAAGTTGGCAAATTTAATTTTAATAAATTTAGAAAATATCAAAGGTGAAACTAAAAATCTTGAATATAGTAATATTAAGACCGTTAAATCAACAAAAGAAGGAACAAAAGTTTATCAAAAATTTCAAAAATCCAATTTAGATGAAGTTTTGGATAAAAACAGTTTAGGAAATGATTTTGTAGCGACCTTTATCGACACAGTAAATTATGAAGTAAAATGGAAACACCCATTTGATGAAAAAAAGACAGAAAAACGAGATTTCACAAAATCGGACGGCACAAAAATTCAAGTAGATACAATGTGTAATCATTTCGAAAATGTACGAGCAACTTCAAATTATGATGTAGATATTTTTTCAATCAGCTCAAATGGTTCAACTATTTATTTCTTAAAGCATAAAGATAATAAAATTTTATCTACAGAGCAATTACTTGGTTTTATAAATTCGTTTAAAGAAAGTAGCGAAAGATATGATGTAAATTTCTATTTACCAAAGATAGATATTAAATCACAAGTTGATTTTAAAGCTCTATTTCAAAAGATTGGACTTGGTAAAATGCTAAATACTTTTAAATTAGAAAAATTATTGCCTGATATGAAACTTGTAGTAAGTGATGCGAAACAAACTTCTACACTAAAAATGGATGAAAAAGGTGCAAAAGCTAAATCAGTAACTAAAACAGAAGTTAAAGAAATAAGTATGCCGAAAAAAAACGAGAATATTGATATAAAAATGAACGGACCTTTCTACATCATTATAGAAGACCATGACGAAAATAGCAAGGCAAATTTAATTACTTTTACAGCACATATTGCAGATCCTAGTAGATGAGAACCTCACCCTTCATCGATGCTTTGCATCGGATGATGCTCGAGAATCTTGTTGCTTCGCAATAATAAATATATAAAGACAATATGGGAAAGTTTTAAGTCTGATATTGTCTTTTTTTATCTTTTCAAAAATATATTTACTTTATCTTGTTATTGTAAATTATTGATTTATCATAAAAAAAATGCTATTATAAAAGAAGATTTTTAAAGTTTTATGTTATATGATTAACAAATTTTTTAATGTAATGTAAATTTGACACTAAATAATTATACTATTTATTTTTAGGAGGTATTTATGGCTAAAGGCGGTTTCCCTAAATTCGGTGGCGGAATGAATATGGGTAATATGATGAAACAAATGCAAAAAATGCAAAGAGAACTTGAAAATACACAAAAAATGTTGGACGAAGAAGAAGTTTCTGCAACTTCAGGCGGTGGTGCAGTTGAAGTAACTGTTAATGGTAAAAAAGAAGTTTTAAATATTAAACTGGATCCTGAAGTTGTTGATCCTGATGATATAGAAATGTTACAAGATTTAATTATGACAGCTATAAATGAAGCGAATAGAAAAGCTCAAGAAAAACATGATTCAGAAATTAATAAAATAACAGGCGGAATTAATATTCCGGGATTATAAAGATGAATAATTATACTAAGTCTATAGATGAAGTTATTCACTACCTGTCAAAACTTCCCTCTATTGGAAGAAAGTCTGCAACAAAAATGGCTTTGAAAATTTTAGAAATGGATGATGATTTTACAATTGAATTTGCTAAAAGTCTTATAAATATGAAAAAAAATACTCATCATTGTAAAATTTGTGGAAATTTAACAGAAGATGAAATTTGTAATATTTGTGCGGATGAAAAAAGAGATAAGTCAATTATAACCGTTGTTGAAGATATGCAAGGTGTTATAAGTTTAGAAAAAACTAAAGTTTATAAAGGTACTTATCATATTTTAAATGGTCTTGTTACTCCAAGAGAAGGAATAACTTTAGATGACCTAAATGTAGATTCACTTTTAGAAAGAATTGAAAAAGATAATGTAAAAGAAGTTATATTCGCTATTAGTCAAACTATTGATGGCGAATTGACTGAACTTTATATTGTCGATTTACTAAAAAATTTCAAAGACCTAAAAATTTCAAAAATTGCTAATGGAATTCCGGTAGGTAGAAGTATAGACAGCTATGATGAATTAACATTTTTAAAAGCATTAGAGGATAGGAGAGAAATAGAATATTAGGTTTCTAATATTTTATGGGGAGAAAATATGAAATCGACAAAGAACAATTTTATTTCAGGTGTTCGACATTCAATTCCTATATGGATAGGTTATATCCCGTCAGCGATTACTTTAGGTATTCTATGTAATACTAATTCGCTAGGTTTATTACACGCTTTCTTGAGTTCTTTTGTTTTGTATTCAGGTGCTGCCCAGTTTATGCTAGTGGGTTTTTTAACCTCAAGTGTTCCTCTTGTTGGAATTGCAGTTTCCGTATTTTTATTAAACACCAGACTGTTCCTTATGTCCGCCACACTTGGGGCGACTGTAGATAAGGTAAATCATAAAGCGTTCCCTATTGTAGGATGGTTATTAACAGATGAAAGTTTTTCCATACTTTCATTTAATAAAGAAAAAGTAAATACATCATTTACACTTGGAGTACAAATTCCGCCATATTTTATTTGGGGAATTTTTACAATAGTAGGTTACTTCTTGGGCGATTTTTTGCCACAAAACTTAAAAGTTGCTTTTAGTGTCGGTCTTCTTGGACTTTTTGTAGCGTTACTTGTTCCAAATGTAAAAAAGCATTTAGTAACTGTGAGAGTTGTCATCGTAACAGCAGTAATATATGCTATTATCTATTACACAAAAGTATTTCCACTAGGTTGGGATATAGTTTTTTCAATAATACTTTCTTCAATAGCAGGTATATTCTTAATTGGAAATGAAACTTTAGAAGATAAAGAAGAAATAAAAGAATAAGGAGAAAATATGGACAAATATTACTACTACATAATCGGTACATTGGTTGCCGCTGCTGTAACAATAATCCCGAAAGTTCTTCCTTTATTCTTTCTTAGGGGAAAAACTTTTAATAAAAAACTAATGACTTTCTTTAAAATCGTGCCTTTTACTTCAATGACTGTGCTGATTTTAAGAGAAGTCTTGGTTGCAGAATCATCTGCAAAACTAATGTATATAATTACAATCGCAGTTGCATCAGCGGTTTCATATATAACTAGAAATATGATACTGACTGTATTTGCATCAATACTAACAACATTTATCTACATGAATGTTTTTATCTAAAATTTTTAAGGAGCTTAAAGCTCCTATTTTTGTGTAAAAAAAAGACACTGAATAAATCAGTATCTTTAAAAAATTATTCTTTTTCTATCTTATCAGTTAATTTTTCCATTTCGTCAATTAGACTTCCAATATACTCTATTGTATTAAGAAGTGGCTTATCTGTTGTAATATCAACATCTGCCATTTTTGCAAGATCTACCGGATTTTTGCTTCCACCGGTTTTTAGAACTTCAATCCATTGTTTTGCCTTTGAATTATCTTTTAAAATATTTAGACACATTTGTGTTCCGATTGTTAAACCAGCGCTGTAAGTGTATGAATAAAGTCCCATGTAGTAATGAGGTTGTCTCATCCATGTTCTTTCAACTCCATCTACAAGTTCAACATCTTCACCAAAGAATTTTTCCATAGTTTCTTTAAAAATAGTATTTAAAGTTTCGGCATCAACAGCTCCACCTTTATCTATAATTTTATAAACTTCCCTTTGATAATATGCTTCTAAGAAATGTGTTACGAAATTATGATAATATGTTTTTGAAATGATTTCAGAAAGAATCCATCTTCTTTCCCTATCGGTCTTTGCTTTTTCAAGAAGATAATGAGCCATAATCAATTCATTTGTTGTTGATGGTGCTTCTACAAAATAAGTTGAACAATCAACATTTAAAATATTTTGATTTTGGTGGCAAAGTGAGAAATGTCCACCATGTCCAAGTTCATGAGCAATAGTAAGGATGTCAGACATATTTCCTGACCAAGTTAAAAGAACATAGGGATGAACTTTGTAAGGACTTGCACAAAAAGCACCTGATGCCTTTCCTTCATTGTCAACATAGTCGATATATCTATTATCAAAAGCTCTTTCCAAATATGCTTTATAATCATTTCCTAAAACTGATAGTCCATCAATTACCATATTTTTACATTCATCGATGCTATAAACTTTTTGGAATTCAGAATCTAATGGCATTTTCATATCTGAAAAAGTCATCTTATCCAATTTATTTACTCTCTTTAGAAGTCTTGCATATTTTCTAATATGTGGTGCAAGTTTTTCCATAATAACATCACATTGTCTATTGTACATATCCATTGTAACTTCTTGTGAAGACAAAAGATAATCAAAGACACTGTCGTATTTTCTAACTTTAGACATTGCCTTATCTTGTTGAACATTGCTATAATATGCACTTGCAAATGTATTTTCGTATTTTGCTAAAGTCTTGTAGAATTTTTTAAAAGCCTCTCTTCTAAATTCAGTATTTGAATCAACTTCAAAACATCCTTCAAAAATATTGTAAGTCATTGGAGTTTTTACACCATTTACTTCAACATCTTCAAAAGATAAATCTTGCATTTTTGATTGTTGATATACTCTATAAGGGGTTTCAAAACTTCCTGATAAAGCTGAAAGTGTGCTTTCAACTTCTTTTGATAAAGTATGATCTTTTCTGTCTAAAAGTTTTTCTAAAAATCTTCTATTTTCAGAATTTTCTTTCATAGCCTTTTCTATAATTCTTTTATCATTTGCTAAGATTTCAGTTTCTACAAAGCTAAGTTTAGCATAAACCGGAGCAATGGTATTTTCAAAATCTACCATTCTTTCAAATTGTTCTTTTCC
Source organism: Parvimonas sp. D9 (assembly GCF_035282565.1). NCBI lineage: Bacteria > Bacillati > Bacillota > Tissierellia > Tissierellales > Peptoniphilaceae > Parvimonas > Parvimonas sp. D9. The sequence goes on from NZ_JAYKBM010000003.1 coordinate 141,443, forward strand.
ACCTAAATCTGTTTCATAATCCAAACTTGCATAATTTGCAGTTAAATCAATCAATACATAAATAGGTTTTAAATCTTCCAAACAACTGTTAATAGTACAATAACAGTCAAGTTTTCCTTCATAAATCTTTACAAGTTCATCTGTTTTTTCAACAATTTCCTTAAGAGCCTTTTTGTAATCTTCTTCTGTTTTAAAAAGATCACTCAAATTCCAAGTTAAACTTTTATCAACTTCATTTCTTTTCATATCATACCTCCAAAAATGTTTTCTTCCACAATATTTATTCTACCATATTTTTAAAATTTTTTCATTAGTTTATTGTTTTTTTCATTAGTTTATTGTAAAATAATTGACTCAAAAAAATGAATTTAAAATAATTGTTTAAATTTTTTAAAAATAGCAAAAAATACATAAAAAATTTTTATAAACACCATTTTTAGTATTGAGTTTTTTCTGAATTTCTTGTAAAATATTGTTATACAAAATACAAAATTTTGTAAGTTTTGATATTTTAATTTTTTTATTTTTAAGGAGAGAGAATGTAATGAGCAAAAAAAATAGCATAATTGATATGTTAACATTCGGATTTGCACTTTTTGCAATGTTTTTTGGAGCAGGAAACTTGATTTTTCCCCCATATTTGGGAGTTCTTTCCGGTAGTTCATGGTTTATAACATTTTTAGGTTTTACAGTTACAGCTGTAGGGCTTGCCCTTGTAGCTTTAATGGCAGTTACATGCTATGAATGTGATATAATGAAATTTTTCAGCCCAATAGGAAAGAAACCGGCTTTAGTTTTAAGTTTTATGGTTATTATGTGTGTTGGACCTCTTCTTGTAATTCCAAGAACAGGTGCGACTGCTTATGAAATGGGAATTAAACCTATATTGGGATTTCATAATACTTTTACTATAACAGCAGTAGCTATAATATTTTTTATGCTGACTTACTTTTTAACTGTAAGACCATCAAAAGTTGTAGATATTATTGGAAAATTTTTAACTCCTTTTTTAATTCTTGCACTTGTTGTAATAATCGTTAAAGGAATTATTTCTCCACTTGGAGCTCCTGCAGAAACTGCTAAAATAAACAGTGTTTTAGGAAAAGGATTAATTGACGGTTATCAAACAATGGACTGTTTTGTATCTCTAGCAGTAGGATCAGTTCTATTATTAACACTAAAAAATAAAGGTTATAGTGAACCTAAACAACAAATAAAAATGCTGTTTAAATCAGGTCTTATTGCTTGTACTACTTTAGGATTGATTTATGGTGGACTTACATATCTAGGAGCAACCGTTTCTGCAAAATATGGACTGGATGTTGAGCAATCACAAATAATTGTAAATGTAACACAAAATCTTTTAGGAAATGCAGGAAAAGTTGCTTTAGGTTTAGCATCATTTCTTGCCTGTTTGACAACTTCGATAGGTCTTACATCTGCATCCGGAGAATATTTAGTGAATATTACAAAAGGAAAGATAAAATATTCTACATTTATACTTTGTATATGTTTATTCGGAACTGTAACTGCAATAATCGGAGTTAGTGGAATAGTAAAAATCGGTGCTCCAATACTTGCCGTTGTTTATCCACCGACAATAATTCTGATTATACTTGCATTCTTTAAAGATAAAATAAAAAATGATTTAATCTTTAAATTACCTGCTTTTACAGCAGTTACAATAAGTTTTATTCAAGTACTTTATGAACAATTAGGAATTTTAAAATTTATAACTATTTTACCATTAAGCAGTATAGGTTTTAACTGGATAATTCCAAGTTTTATAGCATTTGTAATAGCATTATTTCTTAAAAAGAAATAATAAAAAAATAGTAATTTAAGACAAAAGGTGATATTATATTATAATATCACCTTTTTTTACAAACAAAAAAGCACGATAATTCGTGCTTTGTTTTGTTAAATTAATCTTGAGTAGAATTCTACTACTAATGAGTCTTGAATTTCAATAGGAACTTCGTCTCTTTCCGGCATTCTTGTTAAAGTTGCTTTTAATCCTTCTTTCTTTTCGATGTAAGGAACAACTCCTAAGAATGTAGATTCAAAGTTTTCTTTGAACATTTCAACTTTTTGTGATTTTTCTCTTAAAGTGATTTCGTCTCCAACTTGTACTGCGTATGAAGGTATATCAACTTTCTTTCCATTAACAAGCATATGTCCATGAACTACCATTTGTCTTGCTTGTCTAATTGAAGAAGCAAAACCCATTCTGTAAACAAGGTTATCTAATCTTGTTTCTAACATCATAACAAGAGCATCCCCTGTTATACGTTCTTTTTGTCTAAGTGCTTTTTCTACATAAGTTCTGAATTGTTTTTCCATAACTCCATAGTAAGCTCTTAATCTTTGCTTTTCAAGTAATTGTAAACCATATTCTGTTAATTTTTTGTCGTTTCTTGCAAGACCTTTACCCATTCTTTTGTTAGCTTTTGGGTGTCCACATACATTTAAGCCTAGTCTTCTTGATTGTTTAAATCTAGGTCCCATCATTTTTGCCATATTTTCATACTCCCCATAAATTATTTGCCGCGATAATTTATAGCCACGCATAGATTATACAACTTTTTTAAACTTTTGTAAATAGCTTTTTTATGTTTTTTTCAATATTTTTTAAATAAAAGCTCCCCCATTTACATTTAAAACATGTCCTGTTATATAAGAGGCTTCTTTGGAAATCAAAAATTTTACCACATCTGCAATCTCTTCAGGTTTTGCAAGTCTTTGTAAAGGAAATTCAGAGCAATAAGCCTCAATACTTTCCTTTGGAACATCCTTTAACATATCAGTATCAACTCCACCGGGTGCAACTGTATTTACAGTTATTCCTGAATATCCAAGCTCCTTTGCAAGAGCCTTATTCATAGAAATAATCGCCCCTTTTGTAGCCGAATAATGAGCTTCAAGTGATCCTCCAGTAACTCCCCATATTGAACTTATTCCGATTATTTTCCCATATTTATTATCAATCATCGAAGGAATGGCTCTTTTTATGCAACGATATGCTCCATGCACATTTACATTAAAAATATCTTCCCACTCCTCTTCTGTAATATCTTGAAAAAATCTTACACTTGCAATCCCTGCATTATTTATTAGAATATCGACATTTCCAAATACTTTTTCTATTTCATTAAACATATTTTCAACCTCGGTAGTTTTTCTTATATCAGCTCTTATCATCAAAACATTAGGATTATATATCTTTATCTCTTCAAAAACTTTTTTTGCCTCTATTTCGTGTTCTTTATAATTTATAACTATATTATAATTTTCTTTTGCCAAAGTCTTTGCAATTGCGGAGCCAATGCCTCTTGATGATCCCGTTATAAGTACAGTATCTCTTTTCATAATATCTCCTTTTTAAAATAAATACTAATTAAGTATACCACAAAAAAATATAAAACAAAAATTTTAGTTTCAGTTTAGGTATTTAAGTAAAAAATATGGTATAATATAGGTAACATTATATTTACATTTTGTGTAATTATAAAAAATGTTAGGGAGGTATTTGTATGAAATTAAAATTTATAGGTAAAAATATTGAAGTTACTGACGCTTTAAGAGAAATTACTGCTAAAAAGTTTGAAAAATTGGATAAATTTTTCTCTAAAGACATTGAAGGTAAAGTTACTTACAGTGCAGTTAAAAATGATAAAATTTTTGAAGCAACAATTTATTTACCAAACAGTACAATACTTAGAGCAGAAGAAAGTACAAATGATATGTACACTTCAATAGACATCGTTTTGGATAATCTTGAAAGACAAATTAGAAAAAACAAAACAAAGTTACAAAAAAAATATCAAGCCTTAGAAACTATAAGATTCGAAAAAATAGCTGAACCTTTGGAGGAAGAAGAATCAAAAATTGTAAGAGTTAAAAACTTTGATGTATCTACAATGTCTGAAGAAGAAGCCATTTTACAAATAGAACTTTTAAATCATGACTTTTTTATTTTCAAAAATGCAAAAGATTATAAAATAAATGTTCTTTATAAAAGAAAAGACGGAAATTATGGTTTAATAATAGCTGATTAAGTAAAAAAATAATATTTTAAATGAAAATCGCAGACAAGTAGTCTGCGATTTTTTTGCAGAATTTTCATTCTTAAAAAGTATTTTTAGATACAAAGCTTTTTGATACTATAGGTACTCATCCAGAACAACTGTATCTTTAGATACAATTGCCCTGTCAGACCTACTATATATTATTTACAAGCAAATAATATAAGTTAGGGCTAGATTCACTTCATTCGCTTTGCTCATTTCGGTCGAAATGACGTATTGCGAGCATTTCTTTTTAATTACTATGACATGAAATTGTTTGTTTTTCAAACAATTTTTTAATTATTTTTAATATTTATTTATTGTTCACGTTAGGCTATTAAACAAAGCTTCCTGCCTTATACGTCATCTCGACCGGAGCGAAGCGAAGCTAAGTGTAGCGGAGAGATCTCATACTTTTGCTTTAGCAAAAGTAAATGTATCGAAGATACATTGAAATTCTCCCAAAGCTCCTTTAAAAATAAGATTTTCTTTATCTTTCCAACATATATCTTTCTACCTCTTCAGGAGTTAATTTTCTAACCTGTGTATTTTTATATTCGCGGTATTCATCAACTATAAAAGCAGGTTTCATAGTCTCACAAGTTTTTCCTTTATTTCTTTTTAAATATGTCTTTAAACTTTCTTCATTTTCAAAAATCTTATATGAAAGTCTTCCATTTTCGCTTTTTATCTCATAAATTCCACATGATTTTTTCATCGTATAATCAGCAGTACGCAAATATAATTTTGCAATTTCTAAAGACTTAAACGGAAAATTCCAACGTTGTAAATCTCTTACAGGATCGTGGTCAATACAAATACATCTTCCACAAGTTCCACAAATGTACTGAACATGATTTTTTAAACACTCTATAGGATTTAAGAGAGGGGTAATCCTATTTTGACTTACATAACATTCTTTACACATAAAAAACACATCCTTTCCAAATATATATTAATCATCGTTTAAATATAAATTTAAATTATGATTAATTTTAAATCTTATTATTAAAAAAAGTCAACAATTTCTCAGTTGTTGACCTTTTTCACCTAGTTTTTATTCAATATTTTTTCCAAAGAATCTAAATCTTTTTCTTTAGTAACATACATACTTTCATCATCTGAATTGTATTTAACTATAGAATAATCCTTATATCTATATATTATAGTACCACTATCTCTATACATTTCACTTGTAGATTTATTATCTTTTTTATCCTGTTCAAGTTTTTGTAACAGCTTATCTTCATCTAAAATTCCATTTGAAATGGCATCTTTAACAGAATACTCCTTTCCGTCCATTTTTAATTTAAATTCCATTCCAACAGTATAAATATCAAAAGGCATTTTAGAACCTTTTTTTGCTATCATTTTTACATTGTTGTTTCCCAAATCCTTTATGACGAAATTTAATCCCTTTTCTTCTTTATTTTCTTCAGATTTTTTATCTTCTTTTTTATCTGAATTATCTTCTTGAATATTTTCTTTAACTTTTTTCTCTTTAACATTTACTTGACTATTATCTTTCGATTTTTCTTCAGGTTTCTCCTTTGCCTTACAAGAAACAATAACACTACAAAAACAAATTATTAAGGCTGTAATCAGAAATCTTTTTTTCATAGATATTTCCTCCTTTATTATGTTAATTCAGTTTACCAAATATGGCAAAAAAAGTCAAATAGAAAAAACTTTCTTCTATTTAACTTTTTGTATTAATATTTAAATAATATTTTAATTAAATCAATGTAAAATATAATATAAAATTAAAATCGCTCCAAGTACAATTCTGTAATATCCAAATACTTTGAAATCGTGCTTTTTAATATATCTCATCAACATTTTAATTGCCATAACAGAAACTACAAATGCTACAAACATCCCAAGTATTAAGATGAAAAATTGGAAAAGGTTAAATGCAAAGCCGAATTTTCTAAGTTTTAACAAACTTGCTCCAAACATCACAGGAATTGACATAAAGAATGAAAATTCTGCTGCCAAACTCCTTGAAAGTCCAAGAATTAACGCTCCAAGAATCGTAGCTCCGGATCTTGAAGTTCCCGGAATTAAACTTAAAACTTGAAAACAACCTATATAAAAAGCTAATGAATAACTTAAATCTTCAAATCTTTTTACATTTTGTTTTTTAAACTTCGGATTATTTTCAACAACGATAAATAAAATTCCATATAAAACTAAAGTAAATGCAACTGTAGGAAAATTATAAAAATATTTTTCCAAAGTTTTATCAAAAAGCACTCCCAATACTCCTGCAGGAATAACTCCGACAATAACCTTTAACCACATATTGATTGTATCTTTTTGTTGTTCCTTAGTTTTCTTTTTAGAAAACGGATTTAACTTGTTAAAAAACATAATTATGACTGCAAGTATCGCTCCAAGTTGAATAACAACTAAAAACATCTCTTTAAATTCAGCAGATTGATTTAATTTCAAAAACTCATCTACCAAAATCATATGACCGGTACTGCTCACAGGTAACCATTCAGTAATTCCCTCAACGATACCTAAAATAATAACTTTGATTATATCTAATAACCACATAATATTTCTCCTTAATATTAAATTAAAAATTCTAGTCAAAGTTTACCACATTTTGATAAATTTGAAAAGGGCTTTTAAAATATTTATAAAATTAATTTTATATTTTTCACAAAAATTATTTCAATAAAAAAATCGATGTGAATTATCACACCAACTTTCTCATTTATCTTATTTCTTTTTTAAATTCCAAAGCTTTTACAAAAGCTTTGTTTTTACATAAAATATAAAAAACAGGAACTCCTACTGCATAGATAACCAAACTTTCAGAAAGAATAAGCTCTCCTAATATAGCCCAAAAACCTACAGGATTTGGCATCAATAAATATATTTCCAATGCTATCGGAACCATTCCTACAACTACAGGTACCAAGCAAGCTAAATAGAAATTTTTAATTTTAGTCATAATTAATGCAACTACAAATGTTGCCAAAGTTCCGACCACCATATCAACAATTCCCACTGTACTTGCAATATTTGCCAAAAAACAGCCCAATGTTACCCCTATTACATATTCGGGATTAAAAAATGGTAAAATCGCTAAAGTTTCTGAAAGTCTAAATTGCAAACTTCCATACCCCAGTCCAAAAGTTTCTGAAAGAATTGTCAATACAACATAAATTGCTGCAACCATTCCTTGTCTTGTAATTTTTTTTACGCTCATATTTTCCTCCTCTTTGGAGTGCTTTGTTCAACAAAAAAAGGGCAAAGTGCCCCAGCACTTGATTTTTAAAGTGGGTGCCAAGCAAAACACTATTATTTAAATTTAATTTCTATAAAAATTACTGTATAATTTTAACATAAAAATATTATTTTTTCAACCAAAAACAAAATATAATAAAAAAGTGTTTTTTCATAAAATACTTGACTTAATTTAAATAAAGTGATATATTTATATTGTGTAATATAGGCATTGCTATATCTAAGATAAAATATGTTATAGTAAAATCTAAATATTTAGATTATTAATATAATAGTATAAAAATAGTTGTTTAGTTTATAAAATTTTTACAACTATATTTGTTTTGGTAAATTAAAATAGGAGTGATTTTATGAAAAAATTAAAAATTTTGTTTATGGTTTTGATATCAACTGTTTTGTTATCGTCTTGTGCTTCAAAGAGCAATGAAGTGGAACAACTTTATGGAAAAAGATATGGAGCTGTAGGTTCAGGCATTTCAATTATGAAAAAAAGTAAACTATATTCTGTTTTATACTTTACATTACCTGAAAATGCTACTTTTAAAGACAGTACGAAAGAAAATGTATCCGGTGGTTATTTTGATTATCCGAAGGTTGTATCAAAGAATGGAAAAAAATATTTAACTGCTAAAAATTTGCCCGATGATAGATTTGAAATAGTGTCAGAAAATATGATTCTTGATACTTATACAGGATATGAATTTTCTTATTATGCTAAAACTCCGGATAAAGAAATAGAAAAATTTTACGGAAATATCTATGAAGGACCTAAAGGCGGACATGTTTCAATAGTAAAAAAGACAGAGGACTATACCGCATTAAGTTTTGAATTACCGGAAGGAGAAGATTTTAAATTTAAAGAAGACGGTATAAAAATCATGGGCGGTGTTTATGATAATCCGAGTATTGTAACAATTGGAGATAAAAGATATTTAAGAGCGGATAATTTGGAAGAAAAAAGACTTGAAATAGTTAATGATAATGTAATTTTAGACACAAAAACAGGCTATGAATTCGGCCTAAAAAATCTTAGCAAAAAATAGAGTTTAGTAATTAGGGTTGATGAGTAAAATCTTCAACCTTTTTTTTGTAAAAACAAAAAAAGTGGTGTTTTTGAGTTCATCACATTTTCACCACTTTTTGTTATTTATTTTTATTATTAAGACTATTTAGATAATTGATCAAATGCTTCTAATGCCTTTCCGCCATAGATAGTTGAAGGTCCTCCACCCATAAGAACCGCAACGGAAATTATTTCTGCAATTTCTTCTCTTGAAACATCCAAATTAATAAGATTTCTTGTATGAGCTTCGATACAGCCTTCACAACGAACTGCTACTGCAATTCCAAGTGCAATATATTCTTTTTCTTTTACAGTTAATGCTCCATCCTTAAAAACTTCTCCAAAAAGATTGCTAAAAGCTTTCATTTCGTTAGGTAGAGCAGCTCCTAAATTTTTTGAGTTTTCTACAACATTTTGTAATCCTTTTACATGATCCATCTTAAAAGACCTCCTTATATATTTTTGTATTATATACCCGTTTTTAATGATTTTAATTATCTTCTACTTATAAAACTTTGAAAAATATTTTTTATAAACAGAAATATTTATTACTTCACGACAAAAAAACGGAGATTTTTTAATTCTCCGTTTTGCTAATTTCTTTTTCAAATTTTTCAATTTCGTTTTTGACAAATTCTTTTGTTTCTAAATTTACTTTTTCATAAAAAGATATTAATTTTCTTGCTTCGGGTGTGAGTGTTGAACCTCCACCACCTTTTCCTCCGATTTTTCCGACAAGAAGTTTACAATTCAAGTCTTTTTCAGATCGAAGTATCATTTTGTAGGCTTTGGAATATGCCATTCGCATTTCTTTACATGCTCTATTGATTGACTTATATTCATCAATTAATAAGAGTAGCCTGTATAATCCATTTCCAAATGAGTAATCTTTATTATACAAAGTTATTTTTACATTAAATTTTTGGGGAAACTCCAACATAATTACAACTCCTAATCTTTATAAGCAAAATAGTAACAAATAGCCACTATACTTCCTCCTATTATATTTCCTATTGTAACAGGAATTAAATCATATATAACTGCACCTACACCTATATCTGATATTATAAAAGAGTATGAAAGATAGAACATATTTGCAATGCTATGCTCAAATCCGCAAATTAAAAATAATATAACGGAAATTGCACAAGCAAAGAACTTTGAGACACCATCTTTACACGCATAAGCCATCCAAACACCCAAGCAAACGAAAATATTACATCCTATTCCCTTAAACAAAAGAACTGTAAAGCTTTCTGTAGTTTTAGCAACAGTAATTTTATGTAAAAACGCAAGCATTTCCGGTGTCATAATACTTGCAAAATAAACAATCAGTGATACAAAAATCGCACCGACAAAATTAAATAAGTAAACAAATACCCAATTTCTAAACATTTTAGAAAATGTAATTCTCTTTCCCAATGCAGGAGCTAACATCAAAACATTCCCTGTAAACAAATCAGCTCCGGCAACAACTACGGCAAAAAGACCAAAAGAGAAACAAATCCCTGAAATAAATTTTCCATAAGTTGCGTTTAAACTCGCCATTCCCGTATTAACAACTACATAAGACAATCCGCTTAGTGCTATAAACAACCCCGCTAAAAATGCCAAAATTAACATTTTATTTAACTTATAACCGGCCTTTCCCTCTCCAATCTTATACAACGATTCCAACAATTCTGATTTTCCTATAACTCCCATAATATCCTCCTATCTTTATAAAAAAATAGAAACTTATCAAAAGTCGATAGTATAAAAATTATTTTTTCCTAAAATAAGATCTGATAGTTTCTATGATATTCATAATCATATCTACTTTATCAATCATAATATCGACATTTTCTCTAATATCCATTGTAGTATCTACAACTTGTTCTGCTACAAATCTTGTAGATACATTAATATCTTCGGTAATATCTTTTACATTTTCAAGTGTCAAATTTACATTTTCAATACTCTCTGTTATATCTTCTTTTGTATCGGTTAAAATTCCGTCTGTTTTTTCAAGAATTTCATTTGCATTTACGATAGCTTTATCAGTATTTTCAATCAAGCCTGGTAATTTTTCAGCACTTGAAATCAAACTTTCTTCACTTTTTTCCAAAATCGTATTTATTCTTCCAAACATTTTTATCAACTTGATAAAGAAATAAATACATAATAATAAACAAACTATCGCAACTAAATAAAGAATAACCCTCAAAGTTAAATCTAAATCTATTGTTACCATTTTATCCTCACTATTCTTCTGTTGTTTCAGTTATATCTGTTATATCCATTTCTTTGGATTCAGGAGAAATTTCAGTCATATTTCTGTTAGCAAAATTATCGTATTTTTCTCCTACCGCCTCTTTAACTTCTTTAGCTTTATCAGCAACAACTTTAACAGCATTGTTTACATTTTCACTTACATATTCAACACCTTCTTTAGTTGCTTTAGCAATATCTTCTCTCGTTTCTTTACCGGATTTAGGAGCAAATAAAATTCCAATTCCGGCACCAACAGCAGCTCCCGCAGCAACTTTTGCAAGACTTGATAATTTTTCATTTCTTATTTTTCTTCTAACTTCTCTTTCTCTTTCAATACGTCTTTGTTCAATATACTTTGTTAAACTCATAAAAACCTCCTAATTATTAACTTATTAATAAAGTCTTTTGGTTCCTGTTATTTTATAAACCTTCGCAATTGAAGGTGGGCAAACTGTCTTAAATCTCACGGTTTCCTAAAATAAGGCTGCCATCAAAGTAAGAACTCCGTAATCCCTTATAATAAATGTAGGTATAATTAAACAGGAACCTTAGACAATATTATTATAACACACTTTAGTTCAAAAAGGTAGTACAAAATAAAAATGTATAGAAAAAATTTTTAGAATTTATACAGAATTTATAAAAAACCGGGCATATTAATAAATTTTGTCACTTTTTTATTGTATCATCTATTTAATAAATAACTACTAGATATTGTTTTCTATAATATCTCAATTAAATTTTTAGACAAAAAAAGACGATATTCCTATCGCCTAATATTTTATTCATTATCTACTAACATCATTTTTTCTCTTTCATATCCAATTTTAACTCTATAATAGCCTTTTAATTTTTTATCCACTTCTTCATCCATTGTGTAAGCTACTAGATGCCCTGATGTTATACTTTCCAGTTTTCCATTTGTCGCAATTATTATAATGTCTTTTTTATCAATTTTTCTTAAAACATTTGCGCTTAGTTGTTGATTTCCACGACCAAAAACATAACCTTGACCCCCCATTGGAGTCACAACCAAAATAGCTCTTTCATCTCCGATTACTTCAAGTATATCTTTTTCACTACAATCTTTTTTCACAAGTTTTTTATTTTTTATTATATCGACACCCAATACAGTGTATGGTAAGTCCAATTCTTTCATAATGTACATAGGAGTTGTTCCTGATCCAATTATATAAAAGATATCATCTTTCATATCATCAATTATATCACATGCAATTGAAACTTGAGCATCACTATCTGATTGAGGAGTTTGTGATTTTTTGTTTTGTAAATATCTTTGATCAAAAGGTACTTTTAAATAACCGTAAAGTCTAACTTCTACTCTATCATCTCTAAAGGCATCTTCATCAATATCCACAACATCTTTTTCAATTACAGGTAGTTCAACACCATTTATAACTTCAAAAAGCAAACTTCCAGCTTGTTCAGGAGTATTGCCATAAACAGGTGAATGAATTTTTACTCCTGCAGGAACTCCGATTACAGCTATTTTATCTTCGATAACGGAATAAACATCTCTTGCTGTTCCATCTCCACCTACAAAGAAAATCAAATCAATACCATTTTCTAAAAAGTATTTCAAAAGCTCTCTTGAATCTGTAACTGAAGATTTTTCAGCTGAATTATAGACAACTTCATAATTTAGTCCAAGCTCTTTACATTCATCTTCTCCCATTAGACCACTTGCAGTATAAATTTTAAACTTATCTTTTAATTCAACAACTTTAGCTAAAGCTTTCTTTGCCTTTTCAGGAGCTTCTTGAACAGCACCAAGTGAAATTGCTTTTTCTAAAATATCTGCTCCATCAGTTCCTTTAAGTCCCACTCTACCACCCATTCCGGCAATAGGATTTACCAAAAGTCCAATTTTTTTCATAATGACCTCCGCAATTACAAATTTAATTTAGATTTAATTATCGTATATGTAATTATTTTATAGGAATTTTATACCCTAATAATATCAAATATAAAAATATAAACAAATATTTTTAACTAACGTTTTTACATTTTTGATAGATTTATTTAATAAACTTACAACAACTTTTTATAATTATATGCAAAAACTTTTATTGACAATTCGTCATTGTTTTATTGTTATTTTAACTTTTGTAACATATTTTTTGTAAAATTAAAAAATCTTTATAAAAAAAAATGATTTTATTGAAAAATTTTTTTAATCTTTTTAAAAAATTAGTATTTTTTATTTTTTTGTTAATAGTTATAGTGTAAGTTATCAATATTATTTTTATAAGTAAAATATTTTAAAATTTTTTAAAAAAAGTTTTTTAATTTATAATTATTTTATAAATTTTTAGGGTATGTTTTCCATATATTACAAATCTATAAGTTAAAATAAAAACGCTTTTATTTTAATATAACTCTTTTTTGTTAATTTTATGAACAAGAAATTTAGTTTGATAAAAAACTTTTTATGTTTTTGTAAAAAGACTATTGTATTTTTTATTTTTTTATACTATAATTACATTAAAGGAAAGGAGTTATCTTATGAGAGGTAATTGATTTCTATTCTAAATTTAAAGGAGGAATTTGATATGGCTGCAAAAAAAACACCATTGTACGAAAAACACATTTCATATGGAGGAGAAGTTGTTGACTATGCAGGTTGGTTACTACCTGTTAAATACGAAGGACTAGCTGCTGAACATAATGCAGTTAGAAATAATGCCGGATTATTTGATGTTTCACATATGGGAGAAGTTACTGTTAAAGGCAAAGACGCTTTTGACTATGTAAATCATTTAATCACTAACGATTTGACAACTATTGGTGACGGACAAGTTATTTACTCTTTATTATGTAATGAGAACGGTGGAGTTGTTGATGATTTACTAGTTTACAGAAAAGGTAAAGATGATATGTATATTGTAGTTAATGCTGCAAATACAGATAAGGACTTTGCTTGGTTCTTAAAACAAAAAGGAAACTACGATGTAGAAATTAAAAATATTTCATCAGAAACTGCACAAATTGCATTGCAAGGTCCAAAAGCCGAAAAAATTTTACAAAAATTAGCTAAAGATGTTGATTTGGCAAATGAAATAAAATTCTTCACTTTTAAAGAAAATGTTCAACTTGGAGATTGCGGAAAATTCTTAGTTTCACGTACAGGATATACAGGTGAAGACGGATTTGAAATTTACGGCTCCGGTGAAGATATGAATAAATTATGGGATGAAATCCTAAAAATCGGCAAAGAAGACGGAGTTATGCCTTGCGGTTTAGGTTGTAGAGATACTTTGAGATTTGAAGCAGCTCTTCCACTTTACGGAAATGAAATGGATGATGTTATAACTCCACTTGAAGCAGGTCTTGGTTATTTTGTAAAATTAAAACAAGAAGCAGACTTCATAGGTAAAGCTCCTTTAGCAAAAATGAAAGAAGCAGGAGTTCCTAGAAAGTTAATCGGTCTTGAATTGACAGGCAAAGGCATTGCAAGACATGGAGCGAAAGTATTTAAAGGCGATAAAGAAATCGGATTTGTTACAACAGGTTATATGTCACCTACATTGGGCAAAACTATTGCAAATGTAATTGTTGATGCGGATCAAGCTGAAATAGGAAATGAAGTTCAAGTTGAAATTAGAAATAAAAAAGTTCCTGCTGTATTAATCAGTAAGAAATTTCTTAAAAAATAATTAAATTATTAGGAGGTAAATTCTATATGTATCCTTATATTTCTCTAACAGAACAAGATGTTAAAGATATGTTAGATAGCCTTGGTGTTAATTCTGTTGAAGATTTATTTTCAGATATTCCTGAAGAGTTAAAATTAAAAAGAGAATTGAATATTCCAAAAGCAAAAAGTGAGTTGGAAGTATATAACTATCTAACTAAGTTAGCAAGTAAAAATGCATCTTCAAGTGAATATACAACATTTTTAGGTGCTGGTGCTTATGATCATTATATTCCTGCTGTTATTCCAACAATTATTAGCAGAAGTGAATTTTTAACTTCATACACTCCATATCAACCAGAAATCAGTCAAGGTACTTTACAATATATATTTGAATTCCAAACAATGATTTCTAATCTAACTGGTATGGAATATGCGAATGCATCACTTTATGATCAAGGAACAAGTTTAGCAGAAGCTGCAATTATGACTGCTCATCATGCTAAAAAGAAAAAAGTTTTAGTTTCCGAAGCCATTGCACCTTGGTCAAGAGAAGTTTTAAAAACTTATCTTCATGCTCAACATATTGAAATGGAAGTTGTTAAAACTTGTAACGGTGTAACTTGTATTGATGATTTAAAAGCAAAATTAAATGATGAAGTTGGAGCTGTTTTAGTTCAAAATCCAAATTTCTTCGGTAATATTGAAGATGTAACTAAGGTTTCTGAACTAGCACATGGATTTAAAAAATGTTACTCAGTAGTTTCTGTTGACCCTTCTTCTCTGGGAGCTTTAAAGAAACCATCTGATTGTAATGTTGATGTAGTTGTTGGTGAAGCTCAATCACTAGGTATTCCTATTTCATATGGTGGACCATACTTAGGATTTATGGCTGTTAATAAAGAATTTTTAAGAAAGATTCCAGGAAGAATAGTTGGACAAACTGTTGACAGAGATGGAAAGAGATGTTGGGTTCTTACTCTATCAGCCAGAGAACAACATATTAAGAGAGATAAAGCTACTTCAAATATCTGTTCTAACCAAGGTATCAATGTTTTGACTGCGGCAATTTATATGGATCTTTTAGGTAAAGAAGGTCTTAAAGAACTTTCAAAACAATGTATAAAGAAATCTCATTATCTTTACAAGAAACTTTTAGAAACAGGTAAATTCGAAAAAGTTTTTGATGCACCTTTCTATAAAGAATTTGCATTAAAAGCTAAAAAACCGATTTGTGAATTAAATAAGAAATTATTTGAAAATGGTATAATCGGTGGTTTCGATCTTGGAAAGTATTATCCTGAATTAGAAAATGTTATTATGTTTGCAGTTACTGAAAAACGTACTAAGGAAGAAATAGACAAACTATGTAAGGTATTGGAGGAAGCATAATATGAAATACGATAAATTAATATTTGAACTATCAAAACCTGGTAAAATTGGTCATAAATTACCAGAATTGGATGTTGAAGATGTATGTATTAAAGAGCTAATTCCTGCTGAACTATTAAATGATGGCGAAATTGATTTACCGGAAGTTTCTGAACCAGAAGTTGTTAGACATTTTGTAAATCTTTCAAATAAAAACTTTGGTGTTGATACAGGATTTTATCCACTAGGATCTTGTACAATGAAATACAATCCAAAAATCAACGAAGCTATGTGTGCTCTTCCAGGTTTTGCAACACTTCATCCAAATGTTCCTGAATGTGGAGCTCAAGGTGCTTTACAATTGATGTATGAACTTGGCGAAGCTTTAAATGAAACTTCTGGAATGGATGCTTGTACATTACAACCTGCAGCCGGAGCTCATGGTGAAATAACAGGTATTATGTTATTTAAAGCATATCATGAAAACAACAAAGATTTCCAAAGAGATAAAATTATAATTCCTGATTCAGCTCATGGAACTAACCCTGCAACAGCTACAATGGCAGGATATAAAATTATCGAAATTAAATCTTGTGAAAGTGGACTAGTTGATATTGAAGCATTAAAGGCAGCCGTTGGCGATGATACTGCCGGACTTATGCTTACTAACCCTAACACATTAGGATTATTCGAAAAAGACATTCAAGAAATAACAAAAATCGTTCACGAAGCAGGCGGTTTAGTATATTATGACGGGGCAAATGCAAATGCAATTTTAGGGCATGTTAGACCTGGAGATATGGGATTTGATGCAATTCACTACAATCTTCATAAGACATTCTCTACTCCTCACGGTGGTGGAGGTCCTGGTGCAGGTTATGTTGGATGTAAAGATTTCTTAAAAGACTTCTTACCGGTTCCTATAGTTATTAAAAACGGTGAAAAATACAGCTTATCTTATGATGTTCCAAAGACATTAGGTAAGATGAAAGATTTCTATGGACACTTTGGTGTACTAGTAAGAACATATGCTTATGTTTTATCAATGGGATCTGATGGATTGAAGAAAGTAAGTGATTATGCAGTATTGAACTCTAATTACTTAGCAAATCAACTAAGAGATTACTACAATCTTCCTGAAAATGTAAAATTCAAACATGAATTTGTACTTGGTGGATTAAAGAACCCTAACGGATTAGTAACTCTTGACGTAGCTAAGAGATTGATGGATATGGGATATCACCCACCAACTGTATATTTCCCATTAATTGTTCATGAAGCGTTGATGATTGAACCTACTGAAAGTGAATCAAAAGAAACTCTTGACGGATTTGCAGAATCTATGATTAAGATTGCAAAAGAAGCTGAAACAAATCCTGAAATTGTTCATGCAGCTCCTCATGACACAGAAATTAAACGTCCTGATGAAACATTAGCTGCTAAAGAATTAATATTAAAATATACAAAATAATTTAAAATTTTAAAAGAGCTGTTATGCAAATAACGGCTTTTTTGTTGTGTATTTTTAAGCTATTTTTATAATTAATATGAAATAATTTAATAAAGAATCATTATCCAAAAATTTTCAGGGTATAAATTAGTCAGAAAAATTTAGGAGGTATTTTATGAGTAAACTTTTAAGTCCTATGAAAATAGGTAGAAATAAATTTAAAAATAGAGTAGTTATGGCTCCAATGTGTATGTTCCATTCAAAAACTGTAAATGGAGTTTTAACTAAAGAGCATTTTGATCACTATGTTGCAAGAGCTTTAGGTGGAGTTTCTGGAATAATTGTTGAAGCAACAATGGTTAATCCTACAGGTGGAATTAGAAAAGTAGATTTAGGATTATACAATGAAATTCAAATGAAAGCTTTTAAAGAACTTGTAGATAGAGTTCATAATTATGATTGCAAAATCGGAATTCAATTAAGTCATGCAGGAAGAAAAGCAGACTCATCTTATGATGATATTATTGCACCAAGTGCAATTCCTTTTGCAGATGAAAAAGCTCCAAGAGAATTGACTAAAGAAGAAGTTATTTCTTTACAAAAAGACTTTATAAATTCTGTAAAACTTGTAAAACAAGCAGGTTTTGACTTTGTAGAAATTCACTGCGCACATGGGTATTTAATTAATCAATTTTTATCTCCCCTATCAAATCAAAGAAATGATGAATACGGTGGTAGTTTAGAAAAAAGATATAAATTTTTAGGAGATATTTTAAAAGCAATTAAAAATATTGACATAGATGTTCATATTAGAGTTTCTGCTAATGAATATGATGAAAAAGGAAATTCTTTAGAAGACATTATGAGTATTCTAAAACTTGCTAAGGAAGATGGAGTTGTTTTCAACAGTATTTCAAGTGGTGGTGTTGTCCCAAAAAGTCCTTTAGTTTATCCTGGATATCAAGCGGAATTAAGTAGAGAAATTAAAAAAGTTGGTCTTGCAGTGTCTGCTGTTGGTCTTTTGGAAAACTATGGATTATGTGAATATTTACTTCAAAGTAATGCCTGTGATATGATTTATCAAGGAAGAACATTACTTAAAAATCCAAACTGGGTTTATGGTGCAGGAGCATATTTTGATGAAGGAAAAGAAATAGAATATCCACTATTTTCATACTCTGCCATAAAATTTTAATAAAAAGGTAGCTTGTAATAAGCTACTTTTTTATATTGTGAAACAACAAGGTTCCCGGGAACCCACCCGATGCGAAGCATCGTGGAAGGGTGGGGTTCTTATTACGAAGTAACAAGGTTCCCGGGTTCCCACCCGATGCAAAGCATCGTGGAAGGGTGGGGTTGTTATTACGAAGTAACAAGGTTCCCGGGTTCCCACCCGATGCAAAGCATCGTGGAAGGGTGGGGTTCTTATTAATAATTGACCTTTTTCATAACTACAACTTAATAACCTTGTCATTTCCCCAACCATACCATGGTACATCATGTTCTAGGTAATCTCCATGTATTTTATTTTGAATTCTAATCATTATAAATGGTATTAATAACTTTATTATAAATATAATGATATAGATAAATAATTCTGTATAATTAATCATACCATTAAAATCTGTAAATGTTCTATAAAGAAACCATGTATTAACTAAAACATTAAATAGTGTTGCTAGAGTTGCAGACATAATATTTATTTCAACTTTTGAATTGTATTTTTTTATAAAATATAATGCTAATAAAGAAATATTGTAAACGACAATGGGCTTGTCATTTTTTCTGTAAATCACCAATGATTTTCTACTATAACTTGAACGGTGTTTAACGCTTCCTATTGAACTAAACCAAACGTGGCTCACAGAATTTATCTCTTCAAATGGAACAAATAAATCTATTTTTTTAAGATATATTCCTTCCTTACAAATATATAATTTCCAAGTAAAAAATTCAAAATACCATATAAGAACAATTGAAATAACGAAAAAACAAATATTCAAATATTCTACTTTTAACCCTTTAAAATCAAATGTAACTTTATTAACTCTATCTATTGAATTTATACTAGTTAAAAAAATAGCAAAAATAAACAAAATAAATCTATAATAAATACTATGAAATTTTATCTTTTTCATAACTCTCCTTATTACTTACAATTGAATTACTTTTGAAGAATTTTTGTTATATGCATTATCGTGAAATAAGTATTTCCCGTGTTTTATATTTTCATATTTGATCATTACTAATGGTACTAATGTCATCTTTATCATATATACAACAATATAGCTAAGGAATATCTCTATTTTTATAAATTCTAATTTCCTTGAGTAAACACTGTAAAGTATTCCAAAATTAACTGCCATATTAAAAATAGTAGCCAATGTAGCAACAATAATATTGGTTTTAATGCTAGGCTTTAAAATTTTTATCGTATATAAAGCTAATAAAGAAATATTATAAATGCAAATTGGTTTATAGTTATTTCTGTAAATCACCAATGATTTTCGATTATAAAGATATTGACGCCCATGAGGTCGTCTACTCCATTCATTAATCCAAACATGACTTACAGCATCAACATCCTCCCAAGGAACTAATAAATCTATTTTTCTTAAGTATATTCCTTCTTTACAGACATAAAATTTCCAACCAATAAAAGAAAAAATTAATGTAATAGCAATAAAAATTCCAATGAAAATATAATTTAATTGCCATAGTTTTAGATTAAAATTAGAGAATTGTATTATTGCATTTTTATCAGCTATTATCATATTTATAACAAAAATTGCAAAGGTAAGTATAAATAATATAAATCTATAATAAATACTATGAAATTTTATCTTTTTCATCTTCTCTCCTTATTTTAACTAATCAAACAAACATGTATGAATTTTAATATTATATTTTTTAGTTTCTTTTTTTAAACTTTTTACCAACTCATCATTAGCTTTATTTCTACCGAAGAAAATACTTCTACTCTTCCCATTTTTAAATTCAATAGTCAGTATATATTTTCTTCCATTCAAATTTATCCCTCTAAATCTATTCACATCAATCGATTTTATCTCATTTAAAGGTATAACTCTATCAAAAACATAAAGAGCATTATGTATATAAAAATTCCCATCTGAAATATGATATGGTCTAAAAACACTTCCACCGCTTCTAGATGCTATTGAAAATCTGCGAAAAATTATAATTACAAAAGCCAAAGCAATAAAAATAAAAGCATTACGAATAATAATATATTGCAACATGCTTTTGAACCCTATCAAAAAATACCTAAAAAAATCAAACATAATAAAGCTCCTCTAAATCATTAAATACATTTCATATTATACTATAAACCTTAATCATGTTCAATATTTGCTTATTGTCTTAACTTTTTGTCTATCTTGCCAATTTCCTATTATTTCAATGGAAAATATATTATATTTTTTGTGTAAATTCAGTTCAATTAATTAACACAATGAATTGAATTTTGTAGAAGATTTTTACATCAAAAATATAATTTTAATTGATATTCACTATTTTAATTCACCAAAATTTACAAAACTATATTAGCTTTATGTCCCTATTTTCAGTAACCAAAGTTGTATAATATAATTAAGGAAAACATTATTATAATATAATGTTTCAAAAATTCAAAAGGAGGATTTTTTTATGCATTCATTAATTTCAATATTGTCAAGCTTTGCCGATTGGCTTTGGGGACCCCCACTGTTGATTCTGTTAGTAGGTGGAGGAATATTCTTAACTTTAAGACTAGGATTCTTCCAAATCCGTTACTTCCCATATATTATGAATCAAACTTTCGGAAAGATGTTTAGTAAAAACAAATCAGGTGAAGGAACCGTTTCACCTTTCCAAGCAGCAACTGCAGCACTTGCTTCATCAATCGGTGCAGCAAATATAGTAGTTGTGCCTTCGATTATTTTTATAGCGGGTCCGGGTTCAATACTTTGGATGTGGATTACTGCAATAGTAGGTCAAGCAACAAAATTTGGCGAAATTGTACTTGGTATTCTTTATAGACAAAAAAATGAAGATGGCGAATATGTCGGTGGTGCTTGTTACTACTTACAACATGGAATCGGTGGGAAAATAGGAAAATTTTTAGGCTCACTTGTAGCATTTTTCTTTATGATTGAAATTTTACCTTCAATTACAGTTCAAACACTTGCCGCAACAGGTCCTTTAGAACAACTGGGAGTTCACAAATACATTGCTATAGGGCTTGTATTCTTCTTAGTAATATTGGTAGTTTATGGTGGAATTAAGAGAATTGGACAAGTAACTGAAAAATTAGTTCCATTTATGGCATTAATTTATTTAATCTTCGGACTTATAGTTCTTGCAATTAATATAAATAAAGTACCTGAAGCTTTCAAAATGATTTTTGTCGGTGCTTTTAATCCTAAAGCCATAGCAGGTGGTGCTGCAGGTTGGGCAATAAAGAAAGCAATAACTAACGGAGTTGCTCGTGGTGTTTATTCCAACGAATCAGGAATGGGTTCTGCACCTTATGCACATTCAACTGCAATAACAGATCATCCTGCAAGACAAGGAATGTGGGGAGTTTTTGAAGTATTTGTCGACACTATAATAGTTTGTACAATGTCCGCACTCATCGTTTTGACAACAGGAATATGGAAAAATCCTGAATATAAATCAATAGCTGTTGAAAGAGCATTTAACTCAATCTTTGGAAACATCGGTAGTGTAGTAGTTTCAATTTCTTTATTCCTATTTGTTCTTTCTACAATAATCGTAATAGTATTCTATGTTGAAAAACTTGCAGAATATCTATTTGGAACAAAGGTAGGAAAAATTATGAGATTTATTGCAACTATTATGATAGTTCTAGCGGCAGTTCTTTCATTTGAACACGCAGGAGTTTTCTTAGACTTAACATTGGGTCTTGTAGTTATTCCTAATATGATTGGAATAATATTTATGAGCGGAAAAATTAAAAAAGCAAAAGATGAATTTTTCCATACTGAAGGAAAATTTTACTTAAAAGATAAGGCTAAATAGCTTCCTTAAAATTTATTTTAGATAAAAAATCCGAGTGTCAAAACTCGGATTTTTTCTTTATATTTATTTAATAATTATTGGATTTCAACGAATCTGTCAATATATTCTTGATAAGTCATAAGTCTATCTTCAAATACATTTTCTTCAATGTGAATAATTCTATTTGCGATTGTATTCATAAATTCAGTATCATGACTTGCAAATAAGATATTTCCCTTAAATGCTTTAAGCCCATTATTCAAACTGATAATACTTTCAAGATCCAAATGATTTGTCGGTTGGTCAAGGATTAAAACATTAGAATTTTTAAGCATCATATATGATAACATCATTCTAACTTTTTCTCCCCCAGAAAGTTTTTGCGCAGGTTTTAAAGCCTCATCTCCTGAGAATAACATTCTTCCTAAAAATCCTCTGATATAAATTTCAGATTGTTCAGTTGAATATTGTCTTAACCAATCAATCAAATTATAAGGAGTGTCTTTAAAGAATTCTGTATTGTCCTTTGGAAAATAAGATCTTGAAGTAGTAACTCCCCATTTAAAACTTCCACTATCAGCTTCCATCTCTCCTGCTAAAATTTTAAAAAGAGTTGTAATTGCAAGCTCATCTCCAATAAAACCAATTTTATCATTTTTATTTACCATAAATGAAACTTTGTCCAAAACAAGTCTTCCCTCAACTGTCTTTGAAATTTCATTAACTTCTAAAATTTGATTTCCAACTTCTCTTTCCATTTCAAAACCAACAAAAGGATAACGTCTTGTTGAAGGTTGAATATCTTCAATTTGAATTTTATCAAGTAATTTCTTACGGCTTGTAGCTTGTTTTGACTTACTCTTATTTGCAGAGAATCTTGCAATAAAGTTTTGTAATTCCTTAATTTTATCTTCTTTTTTCTTATTTTGGTCTTTTAACATCTGTGCTGCAAGTTGACTTGATTCATACCAGAAATCGTAGTTACCAACAAAAATCTTAATCTTTCTAAAATCAATATCAACCATATGAGTACAAATATTATTTAAAAAATATCTGTCGTGGCTAACTACAATTACAGTTCCCTCATAGTCCATAAGGAAATTTTCAAGCCATAAAATACTCTTGATATCCAAGTCGTTTGTAGGTTCATCAAGGATTAAAATTTCAGGATTTCCAAAAAGTGCCTTTGCAAGTAAAACTTTTACTTTTTCCTTGCCTGAAAGCTCACTCATCTTTTTCTCATGCAATTCAGTTCCTATACCAAGACCTTGTAAAAGAGAAGAAGCATTTGCCTCTGCACTCCAACCGTCCATATCAGCAAATTCAGCTTCAAGTTCAGAAGCTAAAATTCCGTCCTCATCTGAAAAATCCTCTTTTGCATAAATAGCTTCTTTTTCTCTAATTATTTCCATTAGACGAGCATTTCCCATTATTACAACATCTATTACTTTTTCATCTTCAAACTTAAAGTGATCTTGTTCCAAAAAACTCATACGAGTATTCGGTTTTATAGCAACGCTTCCGGTATCCGGTTCAAGTCTTCCCTCTAAAATCTTAAGAAAAGTTGATTTTCCCGCTCCATTTGCTCCAATTACTCCATAACAATTTCCCGGAGTAAAAGATAAATTTACATCATCAAAAAGTTTTTGTCCTTGAAAACTCAAACTTAAATCTATTACACTTATCATTCTTTCACCTCATAATATTATATTCTCTATTAAACATAAGTTAGATTATACTATATTTCGGGTAATTAATCAACTAAAAATGAGCCTTATAGGCTCATTTTAAATTAATATATTATTAAATTACATAAATGCTTCTGCTACAAATTTTAATATAAATAGCAAAGCTAAAATATATACTACTGGAGAAACTTCTTTTCCTCTGCCTGAAATTAATTTTAACACCGCGTATGAAACTATTCCAAAAACAATTCCGTTTGCTATTGAGTATGATAGAGGCATCATAATA
This sequence comes from Parvimonas sp. D9, assembly GCF_035282565.1. Classification (NCBI taxonomy): domain Bacteria; kingdom Bacillati; phylum Bacillota; class Tissierellia; order Tissierellales; family Peptoniphilaceae; genus Parvimonas; species Parvimonas sp. D9. Next base: position 165,556 of record NZ_JAYKBM010000003.1, read on the forward strand.
ATAGTTAAAAATGCAGGTAGCGCTTCTGTATAATCCTCAAAATCAATTTTCTTAATTCCAGTAATCATAAATAATCCTACTACAATTAATGCAGAAGATGTTGCGTAAGTTGGAATGACTGCAAAGATAGGTTGAAAAATCAAAGCCAATAAGAAAAGAAGAGCTGTAACTATCGCTGTAAGTCCCGTTCTTCCGCCTTCAGCAACTCCCGATGCACTTTCAACAAATGTAGTTACTGTTGATGTTCCAAGTATCGCTCCAACTGTTGTTCCTATTGAGTCGGCAAAAAGAGCCTGTCTTGCTCTAGGTAAATTTCCATCTTTGTCCAACATATCAGCTTTTGATGCAACTCCTACTAAAGTTCCTACTGTATCGAATAAATCAACGAATAGAAAAGCAAAAAGAGCTACAAACATTTCAGTTGATAAAATCTTACTGAAATCAAATTTCATAAAAATAGGAGCTATACTTGACGGTTTACCTATAATTGCCTTTGGAAGTTCAGAAACTCCACAAATTATTGACACTGCTGTTGTAGCCAACATACCGAACAAAATTGCACCGGGAACTTTTTTTACAATCAATAAAATAGTAAATAAAATGCCAAAAATTGTGATTAACGAAGTTGTACTTGTAATTGTCCCCAAGTCAAGAGGTATTCCCTTTCCTTGTTTAACAAGTCCCGCCTGATATAATCCTAAAAATGCGATAAAAATACCGATACCCGCACTAACCGCCTGTTTAAGTGAGTAAGGCATAGCATTTACAATCATTTCTCTAACTTTTGTAAAAGTTAAAATCAAAAATATAATACCTTCCAATAAAACGGCTGTTAATGCAAATTGCCAGCTATATCCTTTACCAATTACAATTGTATAGGTAAAATAAGCATTTAAGCCCATACCCGGAGCCAACGCAAAAGGATAATTTGCAAGAAGTCCCATTATGACCGTTCCTATAAATGATGCAATAGCTGTTGTTGTAAAAACAGCACCCTTATCCATTCCGGCCTCGGATAAAATTGTAGGGTTTACAACTAATATGTATGCCATAGTCATAAATGTGGTAATACCGGCTAAAACTTCTGTTCTAACAGTTGTTTTGTGTTCCTTGAGTTTGAAAAAATTTTCAAAAAACGTGCTCATAATTCCTCCTAAAAAAATTTTTTTGCAAAAAACAAAAATAACTCTTAAAAAATAACATCTAAAAAAAATAAACGCCCAAAAAGTAGGCTTCAAGCGAAACCTACCTTCTGGGCTTTTCTCCCTTAGGTGTAGTGCATAGCACCTGCACAGCTTGGACCTGCAAGAAAAATCTTCGGAACCCTATGTGCACTTTCTCTTTGAGTTATCAATATCACATCAATATAATAACAGTAAATAATTCTTTTGTCAATATCTATTTATTAGCTAATATTCTCAATTTAATTTTAAAAAAGGAATAACAATTCTTTACGATTTAATATTCCTTTATTAGTCTGATTAACAGGTATTTATTTTCGATATTCCTTTACTTTACGAGAATACTTATCCAACAATTCTCTCGAATATTTTTTTTCGTTTTTTGAATCTTTAGCCTCTTTCCAAAGAATAGAAGCAACTTTTAACTTATTCGAATAGTCTAAACTAGATTTATCTGAGCAAAAGTCTTTTAAAAATTGATTCCATTCACAAACTGAATTATCATACTTTGCATAATCAGATTTTCCATAATACACATTTAGCATATCCTTAATTGTAAAATTCAAATCTTTATCTTTTTTTACTTTTCTCCAAGATGTCGCCATATCAGCATTAAATTTAAATGGTGAAATTCCTGTTAAATTAGAAAAGTATTCTCTAAACTTTGCATTAAAGGAAAAACCACACTCAAGTAATGGCGTATCTAAAGTAATATTTTCCACTTTCTTCTTTTCTTTTTTTATTACAGTCTTTTTAATGATATTTCCTTTAAAATACTCCTCAATAGTACAATTAAGTTCTTGTTTTGTCCCTCTATATTCTAAACCTAGTAATTTACATATTTGAGAAAGTTCTTCACGATACCAATAATATTTACAAAATTCTTCAAACGTTTTAATTTCTTGAAACTCCGGTCTTTTTTTCAATGTTTTTCCTCCAATAAATAGCAGTTAAAACTAAAGAGGAGTAACTTTTAATATAACTCCTCTTTATCCTCCCTTAGTTATTTTCATATATACTTTCTAAAAATTTATAGATATCAAGATAAACTTTATCTTTATCAATTTCATTTAAAATTTCATGTCTCATTTGTGCATAGAGTTTTATTTTTACATTTTTTAATCCTGCTTTTTTATACATTCTATATCCTTTTAAAACTCCTCTTCCATAAGCTCCTACAGGGTCTGCTTTTCCGGAAATAAAGAGTATAGGTAAATCTTTATTTATATTTTCAAGATTTTTTTTATCAGAAGCTTCCTTTATCAAAGTTATCAAATCCAAGAAAAAAGTATTTGTGCAAAGAAAACCGCAATCTTTATCTAAAATATAATTTTCAACAACTTTTTCATCTCTTGTCAGCCAATCAAAATCGGTATTTTTATTTTTTATTCTGGAATTATATCCACTAAAGCCAAGTCTGTTTACAAAATTACTTCTTTTATTCCCATTTTTTCTCGATAAAATTCTAGCCAATAACATTGCAAATTTGTGTTTCATTCCATATTGTTCAGTCGTTCCGCAAATTATGGCACCGTCAACTGAATCAGAATATTTATTTAAAAAATTCCTAACGATAACCGAACCCATACTATGTCCGAATATAACAATTTTTTTATCTGGAAATTGCTCTTTTATATATTTGTTAAGGTCGTAAACATCTTCGATAAGTTTTATATTACCTTCTTTATCGGCAATATGACCTTTTTCTTCTTCAGCTTCACAAGTTTTCCCATGTCCTCTATTATCCATTCCAAAAACTCTAATTCCCTGTTTTTCCAAAAATAGAGCAAAATCTTTATATCTTCTTATATGCTCAGCCATTCCATGACAAATTTGCAGAACTATTTTCGGATTTTTTAAATTTTCAGAAAAGTCGATACAACATAATTTTTTGTTGTCAAGACTTGAATATATATAAAATTCTTTCATAAAACACCCCATAACCACAATATATATCTATTTTACCACAAATTGCTTAATAAATATAGTTTTTGCAAAAAAACTCATTTTTACAATTGTAAAAATGAGTTTTAAAAATTAAATCGCTTCTGCATGATATGAACTTCTTACCAACGGACCTGAATTTACTCTCAAAAATCCCATTTTAAAAGCTATATCTCTATATCTATCAAATTGTTGAGGATGTACATATTCCTTAACAGCAATGTGGAATTTTGTCGGCTGTAAATATTGTCCTACAGTTACCATATCGCATCCTACATCTCTAAGAGCCTTGAAAACTTCAACAACTTGTTCTTCCGTTTCTCCAAAACCTACCATAAGTCCTGATTTTGTTTTAAGTCCACATTCTTTTGCATATTTTAAAACCTCTAAACTTCTTTGAAAGTTTGCAGCAGGTCTAACTTTTGGATAAAACGCCGGAATTGTTTCAACATTATGGTTTAAAACATCTGGCTTTGTTTCATAAATTATATCCATAAGTTCTTTTCTTCCTGACATATCAGGAATTAAAAGTTCTATTGTCGTTTCAGGATTATATTTTCTTACTTGCCTTACAACCTCTGCAAATTGATTTGCTCCTTCATCAGGCAAGTCATCTCTTGTAACGGAAGTTACAACAGCATGTTTTAATCCTAAAATTTGAACAGCTTTTGCAAGATTTTCAGGTTCGTTCAAATCGACAGGGTCGGGCGTATGTCTTGTTACGTTACAAAAAGTACAATTTCTTGTACAATTCCTCCCAAGAATCATGAAAGTAGCAGTCCTTCTTGAATAACATTCCATTTTATTAGGACAATTTGCTTCATGACAAACAGTATGTAAGTTCAACCCTTCAATCATACTTTCAACATCAGTTGTATTTTTATCTCCCTGAATTTTTAATTTTAACCATTCAGGTTTTCTCATTATTTCTGCTTTTCTTTTCAGCATATCACACCTCTTAAAATAATTTAGTTATATCATCAATAAAAACTTTTTTATCCATTGACTTAATATATCTATCAATTTCAATATCTTTAAGAGCTTCTTCAATCGCTTCTTTTGAACATTGAACTCCTTTTAATATACTACACAATTTATCTATACCCAATTCACTAAAGAAATCTCCTTCAATGGAAATGTCTTTAATAGTCTCATTTTCAATATCAATCCCTATTTCTACGACTCCACAAGAATATTTTTCCGCTTTTCTATTCTTTTTTAAAGAGCCGTTTCCATAATTCCAATCTTTTGTTGCAAAAAGAGAATCTCTAATTTCGTAAATTTTTTTCATCTCTTCTTCAGTTAAAAATGTAGTACCTGTAATTTTATATTCATTTTTTATATATTCAATAGCTTTATCCATAAAAGTTTCAACATCCATATCAATCATATCTCCAATAAATCCAACTCTGGATCTTACAGATTGAACGGCTTTCCCTTTAAATTTTATATCTCTTGATTTTAAAGAATTAGTTAAATTATATAAATTCGCTTTGAATAAAAAAGTACCATGATGTAAAATCTTTTCTTTATTTTGATATTGAGCATTTCCACTGACTTTCGCTCCGTCTATCTGAATATCATTTCTTCCTGTAAATTCCGCATTAAGTCCCAAAGACTTCAGAAAATTAACAACTGGCTTTGCAAACTTTTTAAAAGACGAATCCACATCTTCTCCGGCTTTTTTAGTTATAAAACTATATTGCATATTTTCCGTATCACAATATATCGCACCACCACCGGATAATCTTCTAATTACATCCATATTATTTGCATTTGTAAAATCCAAATTGACTTCCAAATCAATATTTTGATATCGTCCAATTAAAATACAAGGTCTATTTCTCCAAAGCATAAAAATATCTTCATCATAATTTTCCATTAGATAAAGCTCAATTGCATGATTTAACGCAGGATCAAAATTTTTATTTTCAACAAAAATCATAATATCTCTCCATAAAAATTAATTTTAACTCAAGTATATTTTACCACAAATCAAAATATAAAAATAGTACCACAACAAAAAAGAAAACCAAAATGATTTTCTTTAAATTTTTAAAAGTTTTCTTAAGTTTTGTAAAATCACTATTGTAACTAGCATTACAATTCCCGTTAAAACCATCGTTCCACCCGGTTTCAATCCTTGATAAAACGAGATAACAATACCTGCAATTGTAAATAACATTCCAAACAAAATAGAGTAAATTACAGTTTGAAAATAAGATTTTGAAACTCTTAATGCACAGGCGACCGGAATAACCATAAGGGATGAAACCATTAAAACTCCAACAGTTCTTGAAGCAATTGAAATTGATAGAGAAATTAAAAATGTAAAAATTATATTTACAGTTTGAACTCTAATTCCCGCAAGTCTTGCTCCTACTTCATCAAATGAAACATACAACAATGCCTTATACAATATGGCAAAAACTGCAATTACAATAAAAAATACCATAGTAACCAAAATAACTTCAAAATCACTTATAGCAACAATACTTCCAAATAAAAAGCTGTTGAAATTAGCCGCTCCTTTTACAAAATCTGAAAGCACTGCTGCAAGTCCGATTCCTAAACTCATAATTATTGCAGTTGATATATCCGAATTTTTTGGAAAATATCTTCTCATGATTTCAATGGAAAAACTTGCAACCGCACAAGAAATTATTGCCGTTATGATTGGATTTACTCTGAAAATAAGCCCTATCGTAACACCAGCAAGAGAAACATGTGATAATGCTTCACCAATCATTGAATTTCTCTTATTTACCATAACAACTCCAATGCAAGGTATAACAATGGATAACATAATTCCAACCAAAAAAGCTCTTCTCATAAATTCAAGTTGAAACATTATCTCACCACCACTTTCTTATCTCTTATTTCCACAACTTTTGTAAGATTATCTTTCATGATTTCAAGCTCATGAGTTACAAGTAAAATTGTAATACCATGTATCCTATTAAGATGAGTTAAAATCTTAAAAAGTTGATCTTTACTTTCTTTGTCAATTCCCGTTGTAGGCTCATCAAAAATTAAAATCTTAGGATTATTTATTAAAGATTTTGCAATCATAATTCTCTGTTGTTGTCCACCACTCATTTTATTCATAGGCGTATTTGCAAAATCAAGCATATTAACTTGCGACAATGCCCTTTTTGCAAGTTCAATATGACTTTTCCTTGAAAATTTGAAAAATCCCATCTTATTATAAAGATTTAGAGTTACTATCTCTAAAGCCGTTATGGGAAAACCGGGTATATTACCGGCATTTATCTGAGGAACATATCCTATTGTATCCCACTCTTTAAAATTCTTAATATTTGTATTTGATATAAATATTTCTCCATCTGAAGGATTAAGCTCTTTTAAAATCAATTTGAGCAAAGTAGATTTCCCACTACCATTTGCTCCAATTATAGCTATAAAATCTTTCTTATAAATATCAAAAGAAAGATTTTCTAAAACATTTACACCTCCACTGTAAGAAAAAGAAACATTTTTTATTGAAATAATACTTTCCAAAACATTCTCCTATCTTGTAATTTAAACTATCCTAAAATCTTTGACAGTTAGTTTAAATTCTTAACTTTAATTTTATCTAATAAAATTGTAATGAATAAAATAAAATATACGTTTTTTTTATATTCTTTTTTTAAATCATTTTTTCATTCTTTGCCACAAACTGAAAAAAATGATATAATAATGGTAAAGGAAATGATTTTAATTGTGATTTTCTCACAATTACTCCTTTTGATTAATCAAGAGTGAATTTATTTGCAAATAGCACTCATTTACATACAGTGTATTATATACCCTTTTCGTCGAAAAATCAAGCAAAGGAGAGTATTTATGAAAAAAGCTTTTTTGAAAACTCTAAAAGATAATGATTTGAAAGTCACAAAAAACAGATTGGCAATTCTTAAAGAATTGGAAAAAAGAGAAGTTCCAACAACAGCAGAAGATATTTATAATGCAATTTCAACAAAAGGCGAAAAATATAGTATCTCAAGTATATACCGAGCATTGAATCAATTTTGTGAAAAAAATATTGCAAAGAGAACTGCAGAAATAGATGGAACTACATATTTTCAATTAAATAATGGACATATTCACAGTTTGATTTGTGAAAGATGCAAAAAAATAATACCGATAAATCATTGCCCAATACATAGCTTAATTGATGATATAGAAAATAAAACTGAATTTATCGTAACAGGTCATTATTTAGAAATTAAAGGTATCTGTAAAAATTGTCAGAAAAAACTTTCAAAAGAAGAATTGGAATGTATAAAAAATTCCGATGAAGAACTACATAGTACACATAAATGCAAGGATGAACATTGTATATAAATATTTGAAATTTTTTTAAAAAGTATTGACAAATATTTTATAAATTGATATAATATACAAGCATTCAATTTGAATGAAAAGTTTGGTGGGTGTGGCCTAGCTGGTTAGGGCGTCAGATTGTGGCTCTGAAGGTCATGGGTTCGAATCCCATCATCCACCCCATATATGCAGGAATGGCGGAACTGGCAGACGCGCTAGACTTAGGATCTAGTGTCATTGACGTGGGGGTTCAAGTCCTCTTTCCTGCACCATTGTTACTATGGGTAGTAGTTAAAAAAGTAGAGTTTTTAGGCTCTACTTTTTTTATTGTGAAACAACAAGGTTCCCGAGTACCCTCCCGATGCGAAGCGTCGTGGAAGGGTGGAGTTCTTATTGCGAAGCAACAAGGTTCCCGGGTACCCTCCCGATGCGAAGCATCGTGGAAGGATGGAGTTCTTATTGCGAAGCAACAAGGTTCCCGGGTACCCTCCCGATGCGAAGCATCGTGGAAGGATGGGGTTCTTATTACGAAACAACAAGGTTCCCGGGTACCCTCCCGATGCGAAGCGTCGTGGAAGGGTGGGGTTCTTATTTTTAAATTTAAAAAAGAGGTTATTATGAAAAAAGTTGTAAACATTGAAAAAACCGACTCTAATTTTAAAGATTATATTTTATTTGATATAGAAACAACCGGACTTAACAGAACAAAAGACTTTATGTATATGTTTGGAATTTGTGAAAAAAAAGGTAAAAACTTAATTTATTCTCAATATTATATTGAAGATGAATCAGAAGAAAAAGAATTGATTTTAAAGGTAAATGAGCTTTTAAATACAAAAAAAGTAATTTCATATAATGGAGACAGATTTGATTTTCCTTTTATCAGAAAAAAAATGGAAAAATATAATATTTCGAAAGTTGATTTTGAAAATATTGATATTTACAGGCAACTTCAAAAGCTCAATTTTTTTCTTGATGAACCTAGCCTAAAGGCTATAAATTTGGGAAAAAGACTTGGTTTTGATGTTCATGACCATGTTAATCAACAGGAAATGCCTAAAATTTTCAAGATGTATCAAGAGCTTAAGGATAAGGAGATGTTGTCAAAACTTATTTACCATAACTATATTGATCTGCAAGTTCTAAGCTATATTTATGAATATAAGGAAAGTATTTTAAATAAAATTTTGACCATTAATAACAAAAAATTTACAGGAATTTTAAAAACAATCTATATTCAAAAAAACTATCTGATAACAAGAATTTCCAATCCCAAAAATATAGATATAAACTTTCATCAAAATAATTACAGTATAACGAGCAATAAAGATGAAATCAAAATTTCATTGGAATTGGAAGATGGACTAATTGAAAATAATATAAAAGCTAAAGTTTTTAAATCAAAATATGAAAATAAAATTTTTAGAGAATCTCAAAATTTGACTGAAAATTTTATTCTCATAACAAAAAATAATAAAATAATAAAAGAAAATTTGCTTCTTTTACTAAATTTAATTTAATTGAGATAAAGTAACAGAAAACGCTTTAATTTTTTTGACTTTTAGTGTATAATAATACTGGAGGTAGTTATGTAGTTGTTGATAAAAATTAGGAGATTGCTATGGATGTTGGTGAAAAAATATTTTATCCTATGCATGGAGCAGGATTGATTAAAAGCATAGAAGACAAAGATTTGGGCGATTATTGCGAACGATTTTATGTTATTGAGCTTCCTTTTGAACAAAATTTACATATCTTCATTAAAGAAGACGACATTGATAAATTTGAATTTAGAAAACTTGTCAATGAAGATACTCTTGATGAGGTTTACAATTACCTTAACAATGAAGAATTCCCTATGCCGAATAATTGGGTACAAAGATATAAGGAAAATACAAAAAGACTTAAGTCTTCAGATATTTTTAATATAGCCTATGTTCTTAAAGGGTTGGCTATCAGGAATGAAAAAGGTAAACTTTCTTTAAAGGAACTGTTTATGTTAAATCTTGCAAAACGAATTTTAGTTTCAGAATTTGTTATGGTTAGCGGTTTTTCAAAAAACAAAATTAATAAAATCATAGAGTATTCTATAGAACATTAGGAGGGGAATATGTTTAAAGGTTTAAGATACTTGACCTTTGTTTTTGGTGGGCTTTTAGGTATTCTACTAGCCTATGGATTCGGTCAAGTTGTAGAGTTAGAGTTAAGCAAATTTGCTGTGATTTCGATTTATTCCATTTTTGCAATTATTTTTGGTATTATTTTTTATTTATTATTTCCGGTGATTTTAAAGAAACTTACAGTTAATTTTGAAAATATGATAAAAAAAGCTCAAAAAACTCCGACTTCTGATATTGTTACCGCAATTATCGGACTTATAGTTGGATTGATTATAGCTTTTTTAATTTCATTACCGATTTCCAATATAAAATTTCCTGTAATTGGAAATTTATTAAGTGCAACAATTACTATTTTTATATATTGTGCGCTTGGATTTATAGGAATCAAAATAGCTGTGGATAAAAAAGAAGAGATATTGAAATTTAAACTTTTTTCGAGAGAAAAGTCCTTTAAAAAAGGACATGTATATCCTAAAATTTTAGATACCTCTGTTATAATTGATGGAAGAATTTACGATATAATCAAAACCGGATTTTTGGAAGGTCCAATTATTATTGCTATGTTTATGGTTAAGGAATTACAATACATTGCGGATTCCGAAGACCCAAACAGAAGACAAAGAGGAAGACGCGGACTGGATATTTTAGATTTACTTCAAAATGAAAAAAATATTGAAATAAAAATTGTAGATAAGGATTACAAAAATATCAAAGAAGTTGACCATAAACTTTTAAAATTGACAGAAGATTATCACGGAAAACTTATTACAAATGACTACAATTTAAACAAAGTTGCATCTCTTCAAAAAATTTCAATACTGAATATAAATGAGCTTGCACTTGCGGTGAAACCTGTTGTAATTCAAGGCGAAAAACTTATTGTTGAAGTCATTAATCGTGGTAAGGAACCCGAACAAGGTCTTGGATATCTTTCTGACGGAACCATGATTGTGGTTGAAGATGGAAAAGATTATATCGGTCAAACAATAGAAACAACTGTAACGAGTATATTACAAACTCCTGCAGGAAAAATGATATTTACAAGAAAGAATTTAAAATAAATACATTATGTAATTTGAATGGAGGATTTTATGAATGAAAGAATTTACAAATCAACATCTTTTCAAGTTGTAAAAGAGCTGGTGCTGTTAATTGTCGCCTGTGCTTTTTTAGCTTTTATTTTGCACTTTTTTGTTAAAGACTATATAAATGCTATAGTTGTGGCTGTTGTATTTGTTTTCTCACTGGCTATGACACTTAAAGACAGGAAATTGTATGTTAAGGTTACAGATGATACCCTTACAATAGTAAATGGTAAAAAAGTTTATGAATACGAATTGGATGAATGTGCAATCAAAGCTAAAATAAAAAATAACGACATATTAACTTTGTATGTTATAGACTCAAACGAAAATACTAAAAGTTTTGATTTGTCATTACTTGGATACAAGCAATTCGAGAAACTTATTGAAGATATCCGTGTAATCGGAGATGAAGCGGAATCAATTACGTTAAAAGCAAAATAATTTTATATTAGGAGGATACTATGAATAATATTTCACAGATGATTAAAAATATGGGAGTTATGGCTTATATAATTCCCGCCGTTTTAATTATTTATGTTGTTGGAATTGTAATTTGGTCAAAAAAAAGAAAACAAGGATATGATAAATGGCTTTCAGATCATCCTGATGCGGTTAAAATTTATTTATCTACAAGTTTTAGCCCAATCACTTCAAAATCTCTTGTAGGAAGAATTTTAAGTCCAAATGCTTATCCAAGTATTGCTTATGAAGGAACTAAGTCTGTAATTTATGCTTTACCGGGAACTGTTGATGTTGAACTTACTTACAGTTATACAAGACCGGGAATATTGCATAAAAATGTAACTACAACTTGGGGTCCTACAAAACTTTCACTTGAAGTTGAAAAGGGAAAAACTTATTCTTTAGCTTTCGATAAAGAGGAAGAAACTTTTAAATTAAGTGTTGAAAGATAATTTGAACAAAGAGAAAACTTCAATAATTTCCGTTGGAGTTTTTTTGTGCAAAAATATATGAAAATTTCATAGAAAAAGAAAAACCCTAAACTTGTACTAAATACAAGAAGGGTTTTTCTTTCTAGCAAAATCTCATTCGATTAGGATTTATATCTTTCTCTTTTTCATAAAATTTTAAAATCTCTATACCATTTTCTAAAATCAACTTTTCAATTAATGCTTTATCTTCAAAATTATCAAACAAAATACTTATTCCGCAACAGTGATCTTCAGTTTTCGGAGTTGGTGCTATTGTACATTTTATTCCATTTTGTTTCATTAATTTATAAAGTTCCTGACCGTTTTTTGTATCTTTAAAAAAAATATAATATAGCATTAGCTTAACATCTCGATAAATGCACCAATTCTTGTTTTTAATTGTTCACTGTCTGAGTCCGTATAGTCAGTTTCGATTCCAAGAACAGGAATTATAGCTTCTTTTAAAGCCTTTTCAACTATTGTTCCCTCCGTATCATAAAGTGTACAGAACTTTAGGTTTATATCAATGACACCATCAATATTATATTCTTTAACCAATCTGATTATATCATCAACTCTTTCAGTATTTGGAGTAAAACATGCGCAATTTATATTTCCCAAATATCTACGAGTTAGATTTTCAACCATTTCATCAATTGTTTTTCCGTTTTCATCTACTAAATGTTCAGAATATCTATTACCTGTACACATTTCTTCACAAACAATCATTCCACCTATATTTTCAACTATTTGATGAATCTTCCAATTTGGGATTGAAAGTGGAGTACCAGTCAACAATATTCTTTTTGCATCTTTTTTAAATACACTTACATTATTCTTTGCTCTTTCTTCAAGTTCATCACAAAGTCTATTTACTTGTGCTGTAAATCTTACAGGGTCATCATAAAATGCTATTTGTGTGATAAGAAGTACATCTCTTCCTGAAATAGGTACATTGTCAAGTTTTCTAAAACTATTTAATCTTTTTAAAGCCTTTCTCTTATTATTCAAGGTTACAATCGCATTTTTTAAGCTTTCTTCTGTAATTTTATTTCCTGTCAATTTTTCCAATTCAGCCATATAGCCTTTTATTTCTTCTTTCCATTTTACAAAATCTTTTTCTCTCTTCATTTGTGGAATATCCATTATATACATTGGAGCATCTTTTGCTAAAATTTCCCATGCCTTTTTCTTACCGTCACAAGTTGTTTCTCCAACAAAAAGATCAGCAATTCTAAAGAATGGACAAGTTCTATCAAATCTTGCACCCAAAGATGCCTTTATCAACGGGCAAGTAGATGTTGGAAGTACTTTTTCTCCACCCGGAACCCAAAATTGAGATCCGCTACACAAACCTGTTGCAATAGCTCCCGCTGCAACTACAACTTCGTCAGGAACATGGATACAAAAAGAGCCTACAACTTTTCCACCCTTCTTTTGAAATTCAATAAGTTCTGCAGGTCTAATTCCGTGAATTTCTGCAACTACCATATTGAAATAGTCCATACTCTCAGGTCTATTTTCTTGACTTAAAAAAACATCTCCGAATGCGACAGGTAAAACTTCACATAAAATATCATGAGTATCGACATCCATATTCAAATCTTTCCACATTTTTCTGTAATCAGCCATTTTATTGCCTCCTATAAAATTCTATTTATTATCATAGGGACAATCTTGATACAAAATATCTAATTTTTTTGTTTTCTTATTATTATACTTTTCTTTCAAAAACTCATAACCACTACTTTTATAAGTCTTAAAAATTTCTCCAAGACAAAAATTTTCTATGATTTGATAATCTTTATATTTTTCATCAATATCGTCCAAAATTTGAATTGCTCTTGGAACGTATATCTTTTGTCTTTTTTTATTTACATCTTTAAAATTAGACAGCACTCTATCAATCATATTATTTTTTTCTTCCAAAGAAAAAATAAATTGAGTATAAAATTCAACTTCATATAAAAATCTGGATTCAATATCAGTTTTAGAAAGTTTTTCCAATTTTGAAGAAATATTTTTAGATAATTCAACGGCTTTTAAGAAATTTGTTTCAGAAAAATCTCGATTATAGACTTCCTCTACTCTGTTTTTTAAATTTTCAAGATTACCATCGTAGAAAAAAATTTTGTCCTTTAAATTATCTTTCAATACTTTTAAAAGTAAAGGACAAGAATTATCTACAACAACCAATTTTGCATTATAAAGTAAGGGGCATTTTTTAGTCATAGCATAAGTAAGAGTTGAATCAATTATGCTACACAAATCTTTTTCATTCGAATATTCCAATATGTATTTATCTACTCCGTCCAAAGGTAGAGGCACCAAGTCAAAACCGTAAAATATTTCTTTCGGAACGGTTCTCCCCAAGTATCCTATTATGTATTTTTCACTATCTAAACCCATTATCGTCTCTACAAAAGCATTTCGCCTAAGCTCTAAAATTTCTTCTCTCAAATTTTCCATAATCTTTTTTGATATTTAATCATATCTCCTCAAATTTATACATTATATATTTTATAACTTTAGATATTTTTCAAGAAATTCTATGATAAAATAACTTTTTAACCATGTATTTGACAATTCTAAAAAATTCACCTCCTACACCATAAAAATAAAACTAAACAATTTATCATCATTTTATTCAGTCAAATACATTACTTTATATCGTTATACTTGTATTATATCACATATATTTTGTGTAGTAAAATTAGAAATATTAATTGAAAGCCTTTATTCATAACAAAAATTTATAATAAAATCTTAAAATTCTATTGATTATTAAAAAAGAACTCCAATAAAATTATTGAAGTTCTTTATGCTCTGTTAATACCTATCTTCTCTTTTTAGAAAGCGCAACTGACACAATTCCTAAAAGAACAGTAGGCAACAATGACATTTGTGCAATTCCTGTTTTAGCTAATTTCGATTTTCTACCGCTTTTCTTGTTATTATCAGCTATTACACTATTATTATTGTTATTGTTGTTATTGTTATTTTCGAGTTTGTTTTCCAATTTATATTTTACTGCATATTTTGAAAAATGAGTTGTAACAAATGTTACAGCCTTATCATTTTGAGTAAAAGTTTTTTCTTCAACTTTTCCGCTATCGTCTACATAATAAACTTTTTCTACAACTTTTCCTTTTTCTTTAGGCATTACAACTGTATATTGTCCAACAGGCAATCCTATCTTCTTCTTTGTCTTTGAATCTCTAAAATAAATATCGAACAGTGAAATATTTTTATCTTTAAGAGTTGTAAAATCTTTAGGATTTAATTTTTCAACCACAAGTTCTTTTCCTAACAAGTTTTTGCCTGTAACAGAAATTTTAGTTTCTTTATCAGTAAGTGTAATTTCTTTATCAGAGTATTCAGGTTTTACACCGTCTAATTTTTCTGTATTTTCTTTTAAATCCTTTGCTAATCTATCTACATTTCCTTGACTTACCGGATTTTCAACTGCTTTAATCGCATTTTCTAATGCTTTATCAAATTCATTTTTAATTTCTTCTGCAGCATATTTATATTTATCCGTTCCCTTTGCTGATTTTGCATCTGCTATTGTTTTGTTCAATTCATCAAGTTTAATATTACTCTTGTAGATAAAAGTTACTTCCTTAATATCTTTAACTTTTTCTTCATGGATATTTCCGATTTCTTTTTCTTCAACACTTCCGTCGGCTCTAACTATCTTATATTTTACAGCTTCAAAATCTTTACTGCTTTCAATAGGTCTTACATTGAAAGATCTAAGTTTAGACCATCTATATCCTTTAACTGTAGCTCCCTTGAAAGCCACTTTGCCATCTTCTGTTTCATGTTTTACTTTTATTTCAGAAACTTCATCTAAAGTAAGTTTTTCTTTTTTCCCTACTTTGTCATTTACAACAGTCGCTCTTACAAAAACTTCCTCGTCATAATTTTCTCCGTCAACAGCAACTAAAAATTTAAAAGTAACATCTCCATTTGGATTTTTAGGATTTGTAACATTTCTAGGACAAATAAGTTCAAACATTTGTGTATTTCCATTTCCATAGATTCCTGTTCCGTCTGAACTAACCATTATAAAGTTGTCCATACTGTCGGATGTACCTTCATTTTGTAATGGATACCATTCTATTCCGTTTTCATCTACAATTTTTATCTTTGTCAAAGCCTTATTGAAATTAGCTCCGAACATAGTAACCCAAGTTTTTTTACTTTCTTGACCTACCGGAGTATAAGTATGAGTTACATCAGGTTGTTCAGTACCGCCACCTGAAGTTCCATAAGATTGAATTGACATAAAACTTAAAATCGGTTTATCAGTTATTTTATCAGTAGCTAAAACCGTTGCAACCAATCTTTTTGCCCTGTTTTGTAATATATTTACTCCAATTGCTGAAGAATATGTTTTTCCATCGTCTAAAGATACCATAACTGAATAAGTTTCAGCTCTTTTAGTTTTATTTTCCGGCAATTTAAAAGTTATAATTTGTTCAGTATTATTTACAACTTCCACTTTTACATTAGATGATTCTGTTATTTCAGAATTTGAAGTTTTATCTTTATTGTTTTTTAAAATTTTAACCTTAACAGCTTTGCTTAAATTTTCACCAACTAATTTAACTTTTGAATTTCCGCCTAATTTAGTTAAAATTTCTCCTTCAACAAAATTAGCTTCATTTACTGTTGGAAAAGCATCTTTTATAAATTGTTCAAAAGCTCTATTTTCTCTATTTTCCCCGTCTTTTATTATTCTTTCTTCAAATCTAATTGTCGCACCGGTTTTAATATCTATTTTATTAGCCAAAGTTATGACAATTTTATCTCCAACAACTTCAACCTTATCTTCCTCTTTTAACTTTTCAAAATTATCTGTTGTAGATTTTTTATAAGAAATACCGGCTTTTAAAGTTTCATTATTTTTAACTTCAAAAACTCTCTCATCAAATTTTACAGTTATTTTTGTCTTACTATTGTCAAGATATACATTACTTGGTAATAAATCTATAATATCTCCACTTTCTTCGCCACCTACAGTAACGGTAACTTCTTTATCATTTAATCTAATCTTATAAACTTCTTCCTTATTTGAATTTGCTTCAGGGAAATTTAAAGAAGCGCTTTGAACTTTACTTGTTCCGTTGAAAGTGTAATCCATATTAATTTTATTTTCAACACCGTTTTCAACCTTAAAAATTTCAAGTTTAAGTTTTTCAGACTCTAAATTTTCACCTTTTACAGTAATAGTATTAACTCCGCCTGCCTTTGGCATATTAGGAGTTTTTACTTTAAATTCGTTTATTACCATATTATTTTCTTCAGATCCCGGAGCAACTGCAACAGTTACTGTCGGATTATCTTGAAATACTGTTTCAGAGCCGTTTGTATTGAATTTTAAAGTATAAACTTGTTCGCTTGTTGTATTATTTTTAGGAAAATCAATTGAAATAGTCTTTTTAGCCTTGTCCCCTGTTACTACAGCACTTTTTCCTAAATCAGTTGGTACATTATTTAATAGTACTTGAACCTTTACATCTTTAGCAGGGATATGATTATCATTAACTCTTTTAGTAATTAATTCTAAATTTGCTTTTCCACCCTCTGCCGATAAATTTTGATTGTCAGGTGTTACTCTGACAATTGCATTTTCATCATTATTTTGTTCAGAAGGAGCAACTTTAATAGTAACTGTCGGTTCAGCTTGAAAATCTGTTTCAGAGCCTTTTGCATTAAATTTTATAGTATAAACTTGTTCTTTAGAAGTAGTATTTTTAGGAAAATTCAAAGTAATTGTCTTTTTAGCCTTATCCCCTGTTACTACAGCATTTTTTCCTAATTCCGTTACAACACCATCTAATGATATTTGAAGTTTTACATTTTCAGGAGAAATATGTTGATTATTAACTTTTTTAGTATATATAGTTAAATTAACTTCTCCACCTTCTGTCGGTAAATTTTCTTTATCTGCCGTTGCATTTAAAATTGCATTTTCTTCAACAGGATTAGGTTGTTCCGGATTTACCGGAGGAACTACAACTCCACCACCTGATGAACTCTTTCTAATTTTTACAATTTTTTTGAATTCCTCTACAAATGATTCTTCACTTCCTCTAACACTAAAAGAAACTTCATAAGTTTTACTTTCTTTTTCATTTTTTGGAAAAGTTAAAGTAACTATTTTTCTACTTGAACTTTCTTTTGTTTCTTCAGAAAAAGTAATTGAATTCTCAACATCTGTTAAACGTTCTGTACTTCCTTTAAGTACTATCTTTGCCTTAATGTCTTTTTCTTCTAAATCAGAACCCTTAAGTGTAAAAACTCTCTTTCCATCCTCAGTAGGAGAAGGAATATATGAATATTCAACTTCAGTTAAAGCACTTGTATCTTTTGCATAAGTATTAATTCCGATGGAACTAAATGTTATTGAAAACAAAAGTACAAATGCAAAGATTTTTTTAAGCATTTTCATTCAATGCTACCTCCTTAAAAATATTATTATGCCCCTAAATTATATATCATAAAAAATTTTTTTGCAAATATTTTATCAATATATAAATAATTTTAATGAATAATCATTATTCATTAGAAAGTCTTATTAAAATTTACTATAATTTATAAATTTAGCCAATATTTTCAAAATTAAAATCCTTATATTGACATTGCTTATTATTTGTGATATACTCAACTTGTCTTCAGGGCGAGGGTCGTTTCCTCACCGGCAGTAAAGTCTGCGAGCATTATGCTGAATTGGTGAAATTCCAATACCGACAGTTAAAGTCTGGATGAGAGAAGAAATATTTATGCCCTAAAGATGGCATTTTTTTTTGCTAAAATTTAGGAGGTTATTATGAACAAAAAAAAATTTGGTATTTCAGAAATTACAAAAATTGCAATTCTTGCATCAATATCTGTACTTTTAATGTTTATTAAAGTTCCACTACCTTTTGCACCTACATTTATGGAAATGGATATCGCAGAATTACCTGCATTAATCGGTGGATTTGCAATGGGACCGTTAGCAGGTTTTTTAATTGTATTTATAAAAATTTTACTTAATATTGTTATTAACGGAACAAAAACTTTTTATGTCGGAGAGCTTTCAAACTTAATAGTTTCATCAGCTTTCGTTTTGACAACAGCTTTTATATACAAACATAATAAAAGCAAAAAATCAGCTTTACTAGGACTTGTAATAGGCAGTATTTCTATGTCCATAGTTGCAACTTTGAGCAATTATTTTATAATATTTCCACTTTATGCAAAACTTTTAAAAATTGACTTAAATGCTTTTGTAGGAATGGTTGCAAAGATAAATCCGCTTGTAAAAAGTTATTTTACATTAATGCTATTCTCAGTATTACCTTTTAACTTAGTTAAAACTGCTGTTACTTCAATAGTAACATCTTTATTATACAAAAGAATTTCACCAATTTTAAAAAGAAAATAAAAGAATTAAAAACAAAAAATCAAAATATGGAAAAAGTGATATAATGTTAAAAATTAGAAATTGACAAATTAGAATTTGTAGAGGTAAATAGTATGTGCTTCATATGTGAAAGAATAGAAATGATTAAAAAAGGGGAAAATCAATATTTTGTAAAAGAATTAGAAACCGGTTATGTTGTATTAGGTGACAATCAACATTTTAAAGGATATACAATTTTTTTGTGTAAGCAACATAAGACTGAACTTTTTGAATTAGAAAATAATTTTAAATTAAAATTCTTAGAAGAAATGTCATTGGTAGGGGAGGCTGTATACAAAGCTTTTAATGCTGAAAAAATTAACTATGAACTACTTGGTAACGGAGATTCTCATTTACATTGGCATCTGTTTCCAAGGGTAGCTGGTGATATAGAAAACTACGGAAATCAAGGAAAGGGTCCGGTTTGGTGGTATCCAATGGAATTAATGTATAGTGATTATAATCGCCCCTCAACTACTGAATTAAGTGATCTTAAATACAAGTTGCTAACTGAGTTAAATAAAATATTTATTTAATAATATATTTTAGGTTATCGTTCAGAACAACTATCAACAGGAGTCACAGATCTGTTTTATGAAGAACTTAAATAAATTATAGGGTTGGTTATGAATCTAGACTTAAGTGTCAGGATTTAATTAACATATTGATAGAGAAATAAATCCAACAGAAGTATATGTATCGGATGACATGCCGGTTACAGATTTCTACTTTTCTCTCTTGCATTATGCATATGCAGAAGAAACGGTCACGGATGATGAATGGAAATACTTTCTTGAATGCCTTGACGGAGATGTAGTCTATAGTCTTGACGATAAATTATACATAACTGGTACAAATAGTGGTAATTAATATAAATACCTACCGTTTGTCACACTAAAACGATTAAACAAAACCACTAAGAGGGAGTAAAAGCTTAATAGCACATACTTCCTTTTTTGATGCTTAAAATTAAAGAGTATGCGGCAATTTTACCATAAAAAAAAACTCCATAAGTAGTTTTCTACTTATGGAGTATCATATCATAAAGATTTGTTGTTTTTATTAAACATTCTATTAATTTATTCTTTTTGATTTTTCCATTCTTCTGTAAAGATATAATGCTATTAAAGTAAATATTAATGGACCTGCAATTGACATTATTGTTGTTAACCAGTCTCCTGATGAAATGGCAGGTTCAATAACTGTAAATAAGTTTGCAAAACCAACTATAAAGCAAGTAACTGCAACTGCAACTTTAACTGTTGAATATGTTTTAAATCTTACAAAAGGTCTTTCTATGCTTTCATTTCTTCTAAATGCTAAGAATGAATAAGCGATGAAGAAATAAGGTAAAGTCATAGAAACATTAGTCATTGAAACTAAAATTTGGAAAAATTGTTGTGCACTCTTTCCACCGAATGATACTATCGCAATTATTACAATTACACAAATTGCTTGGTACATCATAGGTTTAGTATAAACACCGTTCTTTTGTTCAGTCCATGATTTTGGCCATAATTCTTTAGGAGTTCCACCAATTAATTGTTTTAATGGAGAATAAATAAGAGTAAAGAATGCTCCTGTTAACGCAAGGAACATTGATATTCCCATATAACGTGAAACCCAAAGTCCAACATTTCTTGCAGCAGATTCTGCAAGACCAAAAGCAAGACCTAATTGATAACCCATATGGTTCATAGCAATATATGATACATTACCCAAAGTTATTTTTTGTGCTGAAAATTGTGTAAATGCAAATGACCATTTAGTAAATGTACCGAAAATTAAAATACCTAATGAATATCCCAAAGATACAACAACAGCTGAAATAATTATACCTTTTGGAAAGTTCTTTTCAGGATTTTCAGTTTGGTCAACAAGACCACCTACTACTTCCAAACCACCATAAGCAAATATAGCATATACTATGAATGATAATACTTGTAAACCACCGGCATAAGCAGGGTTTGGTGAATGAGCCAAAGCATTAACAGTTATAGGATCTCCAACTCCACCTTTGTTTAGAAGCAACATTAAAATTCCGCCAACAAATAAAAATACATTAATTAATGCTACGGCACTACCTCCGAAAGATGTGAATTTTTTAATTTTATCTACACCTTTACTGGATATAAATGTTAAAATAATAATCCATAAAATAGCAAGAATACCTAGTGTTTTTACGGAGTCAAGTCCGAACAAAGACCAACTTTGTGTTTTATCAACCCCAAAAATCGCATTTGATAAAACAATCCAAATACCTGAACCAACATTTACCATCCATACTATATAGGATGCATACCACATAAACGTTACCATAAATGCATACTTACCGCCTGAACTTTTTTCCATCCAAGAATAAATTCCGCCTTCAGAATCTTTAAAAGCTGAACCATATTCTGCAATCATAAATGCAAATGGTAAGAAGAAAGTTACACAAGAAATAATAAACCAAGGAATAGCTGCGTATCCCATAAGATAATATGATCTTGTAACGTTAGTGAAACCAAAAACAGAAGTGAACACCATCAAAACAAGTGCTCTTAAACTCAATTTCTTTTTAGACATAATATCCCTCCAATATTTATTTTTTCATTTTGAATTTTATCACAAAAAAATGGGTATGTCAATATAATATAAATAAAATTTATATTTTTTTGATAAAGAATTTTAAAAATCAGATATAAATTACAAAAAAGTAAAAATATTATCTTTTTCAAAAAGTCGATTAATGTCGAAAAATATTATATCACAAGAACTATTTAATACTTTTAAGCAGATTTGATATGCAACAAAAAAAATTAACGAGAAAAATATTCATAAGTAAATTTAATATAATAATTAAATACAACTTTATTAAAAACATAATTTCGAATTTTTATATAATATTTCCTCAAAAATTATACATTTCTCTTTTTAAATCTTTATTCTTATGATAAACTTAAATATAATATATTTTTTATAATTAAAATTTTACAGAAAAGCATGTATGTTAAATCATTTTACATAATTTAAACATAAAAAACGGCTGTTTCATTCATTAGCCGTTTCTTTAAAAATATTTTTAATTTACATCTTCAATAAATACTTTTCCATCTATCACCTTAATTATATTATCAAATTTTTTAAGATGCTCAGTAGATGTATTATGTGTTACAATCAAAACTGTTTGATCTGATTTCAATAAAATATCCTCTAATTTTAAGACACTTTCAGTATCAACACCTGTAAAAGGTTCGTCTAAAACCAGTATCTCTCCTTTTCTACACAATATACGAAGAAATGCGAGGACTCTTTTTTCTCCACCACTAAAATTTGAACAGTCAGCAGTATTTCTACCAAGAATATCCTTGATTATTGCAACTTCATTAGCATTATCCGGAATATAATCATAAGAATATGAATCAAAAACAGTTACATTTTCTTTTACAGATGCACGATAAATATGCTCATGTTGACTCATATAAAGCAATGTATTTGATAAATTAAGCTCTGTTAAATTTTCTCCGTCAATACTTACTTCCCCGTTATTTGGCTTATGTATTCCAAGTAATAAATTTAAAAATGTTGATTTTCCAGCTCCTGATTTGCCAACAATTGCATATTTTTTCCCTTTTTCTATTTTTAAGTTTATATCTTCTAGTTGTAGTTTATCAACTGTGAATTTTACATTATCAAAAATCAGCTCATTTTTAAAATTTTCCAATTCTTTTTTGTTTTCTGTTTCTGATTTTTGATTTAAAAACGAAAGGATATTTTGTTTTGTAGAATTAACTGAACGGATAGCCGTAATATCATATAGCAAGCTATCAATAGGGTCGATGAATGCAGAAGAATAGCTTAGTGTTGCTATTGCAACACCTACAGTTATCTCTTTTTTATAGAATAAATATCCTACAATCGCAAAAGTAAAAGCCCTAACCATTTTTGTCATTAAATCACTTAATCCAAGTACCAGTGCTTTTTTCTTTCCAAATTCATATCTTTTATCCGCAGTTTTATGTAGAATTTCATTATGTCTATTTTTTATATTTTCAATTGTTTTAGAATTTATTAAGCCAAAACCTTCAAGCAAATCAGAAATAGTTGAAGTATATTTTCCAAGATACCTTTGGTATTTACTTCTGCTATTATCCAACATTTTTCCGAATATCTTTGGAATTAAAATTGCAAAAATAGAAGATAAAACTACAACCATACCAATTTTGTAGTTGATATTCATAAAGATAATAACTCCATAAATCAACATCATATTTACCGAACGAATTACATCTACAATAGGTTGTAAATAATCTTGTTCTAATGCAGTAATATCATTTGATTGAATAGAAATATATTCCCCTATGGGCTTCTCTTGAAAAACTTTACTATTCATATTAAAAATTTTATCAAAAAAATTCTTTTTAAGTCTTGTTTCAAATGAAATTCCTGATTTAAATGCTACTAAAATACAAAAATATTGCATTAATGAATAAATTCCAAGTAATAAAGCATATAATAGAATTGCTAAAATTATTTGACTTGACGTGCTTTGTAATCCATAATCAAATAACCACTTTTGAATCAATGGAGTTAATGCTAAACAAATAACTCCAATAAAATCCAATACTACTTGAAGAATAATATATTTTTTAACTTTAGATAAATAATCTTCCACTTCTTACTCCTAAATAATTATTTTAATAATATAATTCACTTTTTTACACAACTTAATTATATCATACTTTTCATTTTTATAACTTTTTAGAGGTTAAGTATGATGAAATTAAGTTCTCTTTTTAAAATGTTTATGGTAAACTTAATTATATCATACTAAAAGTCAAAATGAAATCTTTAATTTTTAATAAATTTATGAAATTTAAGACTTTACTTTTTGTGTTTTATGCTGTATAATTGTAAAGATAAATTTAAGGAGGTATGTTATGACAAATTTGATTAAGTTTTCTAAAGAAAATATATTTAATTATTTTGATTTTGTTTTGACGACTCTCTTTTTTGATTTTAATAACGGACTTGCTGTCTTTAAAAATATTATATTTAATTATTAATGAAATAACTGTTGTTATTTCATTTTTTTATATTTTTAAGACTTAAGTCAAAGGAGGATTTATGAATAATAAAGAATTTATTGGCGTAAGGGACAAAGTTCCTGTTACAATGCTTATACCTTTGAGTTTACAACATACTTTTGCTATGTTTGGAGCTTCAGTTTTAGTTCCAATTTTATTTAATGTAAACCCCGGTATTGTTCTTTTGATGAATGGTATAGGTACATTGTTGTTTATTTTTATAACAAAAGGAAAGGCACCCGCCTATTTAGGTTCAAGTTTTGCCTTTTTGGGAGTAGGTACTGTTATTATAAACACTATGGGTTATAGATATGCACTCGGTGCTTTTGCTACAACAGGATTTTTAGGCTGTATCTTGGCTTATTTAATCTATAAATTCAGAACAGATTGGATAAATATTGTACTTCCACCTGCAGCAATGGGTGCAGTTGTATCTCTTATCGGCCTTGAACTTGCAGGAAATACAATAAGAGGCGGAAAAATAGGTGCAAATATATTGACTGAAACTTCAACTAATGCTGATGTTTATGTATTTTTAATCACTCTTTCAGTTGCAATTTTAGGCTCAGTTGTATTTAGAAAATTTTTAGGAACAATTCCAATTCTTATTGCTATCATCTGTGGATATATTGCAGCATTAGCTTTTGGAATGATTGACTTTTCTACAGTTACATCTTCAACATTATTTACAATACCACAATTTCAATTCCCAATTTTCGACTTCAAAGCAAGTTTAATAATGCTTCCTGCATTACTCGTAATAACTTCAGAACATATAAGTCACCAAGTTGTAACAAGTAATATAATAGGTCAAAATCTTTTAGAAGATCCGGGCTTACACAGAAGTATCTTTGCCGATAACTTCTCAACTATGTTATCCGCTCTTGTGGGTGGAGTTCCAACAACAACTTACGGAGAAAACATTGGTGTTATGGCAGTTACTAAAGTTTATTCAGTTTATGTAATTGCAGGGGCTGCAATAATCTCAATCTGTATGGCATTTATAGCACCATTAAGTATGTTAATTCAAAGCATACCAGGAAATGTAATTGGTGGAATAACATTCTTACTTTACGGAATGATTGGTACTTCTGGAATAAGACTTTTAGTTGACTCAAAAGTTGACTATTCAAATAGCCAAAATTTGATTTTGACTTCAATTGTATTCGTAACAGGACTTAGTGGAATTTCAATAAATTTCTTTGGAATGCAATTAAAAGGAATGGTTCTTGCAAGTATGGTTGCTGTAGTATTAAGTTTAATATTCCATTTTTTAAACAAATTCGGACTTTCAAATCATAAATAAATAGGATAAAAACAAAAACTCAGCTTTTTTCAAAGTTGAGTTTTTTAATTCTATAAAAAATTAGAATAGCAAAAAGTTTCACGTCATAGCACCAAACTAGTCGACATTGTCCAACACGTCATCTCGACCGAAATGAGTGAAACGAATGAAGTGGAGAGATCTCATAGTTTTGCTTGTTTACAAGCAAAACTAAATGTATCGTAGATATATAAGATAAAAAATTTATCAACTAAAAATCTTTTGGATAATTTTGTTATAATTATGACTGTTTTGTTTTTTATATAAGTCCTTGGACTTACTATTATTTGCAAACAAATAATAGTTGAGATCTCTCGACTACGCTCGAGATGACGTGTTGTGGGATTTACTTTGCTAGGTACTAAGACGTGAAATATTTCTTTTTTATTCAGATTAAAATATAGTTAGAAGTTTATTTACTACTCACGTTAAGCTATAAATCGATGAATTTCTCTTATACGTCATTTCGACTGTAGCGAAGCGAAATGGAGAAATCTCATACTTTTGTGTTAACAAAAGTAAATGTATCGTAGATACATCAAAAAATCTACTAATATACTATACCAAAAGTAAAAACTCAACCTTTCGCAAAGTTGAGTTTTTCTATAAAATCCATAATTCTATAAATTATTTTCTAGCCATTTTTGTAATTCATCAAAATCGTAAAATCCACTTAATGCTAATCCATCTTTTACTATGGAATTTTTACATTCTTTTTTGATATCATCAATCATCATTCCAAATCCCCCACCACCATGAGTGCAGAAAGGAATAATTGTTTTGCCATCCAAATTTGCATTACGTAAAAAAGTAAGAACTGGTGGTGCAAAAGTCTTAAGCCAATTAGGTGAGCCTATAAAAACTACATCTACATCATCAATATTTCCTATTTCTTCTGCCAAAGGTGGACAGTATCCCTTATCAATCTCAATTCTAGCTTCTTTTACTGCCGTATTATATGAAAAAGAATAAGGTCTTAGTGGTTTTAATTCCAATAAATCTCCGTCTGTGATTAAAGCAATATCTTCCGCTAATCTTCTAGTTATTCCCGAATAGGAATAATACACAACTAAAATTTTCATCAAAATCTCCTTCAAGTTTCAAATTGAAACTAAATTTTTAATTATTTTTTAAGATAGCCTTGAAGAATTCTTTGTTGTTTCCAGTTTTCTTTATGTTTTTTACTAAATTTTCCATAATTTCATTAGTATTTGTATTTGAAAGTTTTCTACGAATTAAATTTGCAGATTGAATTTCTTCTTCTGTCAAAAGTAAATCGTCTTTTCTCGTACCTGATTTATAAATATCTATGGCAGGGAAAATTCTGAGTTCTGAAAGTTTTCTACTCAAATGAATTTCCATATTTCCCGTTCCCTTAAATTCTTCATAAATCATATCGTCCATTTTACTTCCCGTATCTACAAGAGTTGTCGCAATTATAGTTAAACTTCCGCCATTTTCAACATTTCTCGCTGAGCCAAAAAATCTTTTAGGCTTATGCAATGCAAAAGGATCAAGTCCTCCCGTAAGAGTTTTTCCGGAGGACGGTGTATTTACATTATAGGCTCTTGAAAGTCTTGTTATGCTGTCAACCAAAATAACTACATCTTCTCCAAGTTCTACAAGTCTTTTTGCTCTTTCAAGTACAAATTCTGCAAGTCTTATATGATTTTGAGGTAATTCATCAAAAGTTGAAGCAATTACTTCAGCTTTTGTAAATCTCTTCATTTCCGTAACTTCTTCAGGTCTTTCCCCAATAAGTAAAACAAAAATCTTGCTCTTTGGATTATTGATTTCTATGCCTTTTAAAATCGAACGAAGCAAGCTTGTCTTTCCAGCCTTTGGAGGAGCGACTATCAAAGCTCTCTGTCCCTTTCCAATAGGTACTAAAAAGTCAATTATTCTAGTTGAAACTTCGTTCTTTTCAGTTTCTAAAGTATATTTTTCATTCGGATAAATCGGAATTAAATCGTCAAAATCTTTTCTAGTTTTTAATTCTGAAACCTTAATATCATTTATTTCATTTATATAGATAAGTGGAGAAAATTTTTCACTTTCTTTACTTTCTCTAGTTAAACCTAAAATTTTATCTCCCTTTTTAAGCCTAAATCTTCTTATCTGAGTTGGTGAGACATAAATGTCTTCTTCTCCTGAGTCATATCCATTTGAACGCAAAAAACCATAACCGTCTGCAGTAATATCAATAAGTCCACAAACAGTTTTTGTATTAGTCTTTGAGTCATTTTCATTTTCAACAGGCTCGTTTATCGTTACCTTTTCAGATTCTTCACTTTCAAAGCCATTATCCGCCTTTAAAATTTCTGATATCAATTCATTTTTTTTATACTTTGAAACATTTGCAATTCCATAAGACTTTGCAATAGTTTTTAATTCATCAAGATATTTTCCTTTTAAAAGTTCTATATTCATACTATCTCTTTATCTTTGCATATTCAGGTTTTTTAGAAATTCTATGAGTTGCTTCAATATTTCTAATTGTTCCTGTTTCAGCTCTCATTACAACAGAGTAAGTTTTAACTCTATCATTACCAATATGTCTAACTCCATTAATAAGTTCGCCATCAGTTACCCCTGTTGCAGCAAATAAAACTTCATCGCCCTTTACTAAGTCATTCATTTCTAAAACTTTTAGTGGATCTTCAAGTCCCATAGCTTCACATCTTCTAAATTCTTCTTCATCAGCAGGAACAAGTCTTCCTTGGAATACTCCACCCAATGCTTTAATTGCCGCTGCGGCCAAAACACCTTCAGGGGCTCCACCGATTCCAACCATTAAATCACAACCACTATTATCAATACAAGTCGCAATGGCTTGAGCAATATCTCCCGCTTCAAAAAGTTTTATTCTTGCACCAAGTTTTCTAACTCTATCTATAATATCTTGATGTCTTTCTCTATTTAAAATACTAACTGTAACTTCTCCAACTTCTTTTCCCAAAGCTCTCGCAAGTCTTCTTATATTCATTTCAATAGGTAAATCAATATGTATGCAATCAACAGCCAAAGGGCCAGCTGCAATCTTATCCATATACATATCAGGAGCATGTAATAAACAACCTGCAGGTGCACAAGCAGCAACCGCAATTGCATTCGGCAGTCCATTTGCTACAAGAGAAGTTCCGTCAACGGGGTCAACTGCAATATCAACTTTAGCAACTCCCTCTTGCCCATTTCCTACAACTTCGCCTATATATAGCATAGGAGCTTCGTCCATTTCTCCTTCACCGATAACAACAGTTCCTTCCATTGGAAGTTCATTGAACATTGATCTCATTGCTTCAACAGCAGCTCCGTCTGCACCATTTTTATCGCCTTTTCCTAAAAAATATGAAGAACGAATTGCCGCAGCTTCTGTAACTCTTACTAAATTTAAAGTTAAATTTCTATCCATAGCTTCCTCCTATTATTTTACACTTTCCCAATCTTTTAAAAACTTTTCAATTCCTATATCAGTTAGTGGATGTTTTAACATTTGTTTGAACACCTTATAAGGTACTGTAGCAATATCTGCTCCACTCTTTGCAATTTGAAGAACATGCATTGGAGTTCTTACAGAAGCAGCAATGATTTCAGTTGAAATCGCATAATTACTGAAAACTTCGAAAATATCTTCAATTAAAATCATTCCTTCAGAGCTAATATCATCAAGTCTTCCTAAAAATGGACTTACATAAGTTGCTCCTGCCTTTGCTGCAAGAAGTGCTTGAGTTGCTGAGAAAATTAAAGTAACATTTGTCTTTATTCCATCTTTACTCAAAACATTAACAGCCTTTAATCCCTCTTCAGTCATAGGAATTTTTATTACAATATTTTTATTTATCTTACAAAGTTCTCTAGCTTCTTTTACCATTCCTTCCGCTTCAAGACTGATAACCTCCGCTGAAATAGGACCGTCAACGATTGAAGTTATTTCAGTAATAACTTCAACAAAATCTCTTCCCTCTTTCGCTATCAAAGACGGATTAGTAGTAACTCCGTCAAGAATGCCCCATTTACTAATCTCTCTTATCTCATCAACATTCGCTGTGTCAATAAAAAATTTCATCAATTGCCTCCTAAATATAATTAATCTATTCGAATATATTTTACCACAAAACAATGCAAAATGCTAATAAACAAAAAGTTGTTTTAAAAAATTTGGGTATAATCAATTATAACATTATATTTTTTAGAATGGAGGTTTCTATGAATAAATTTTATAAAGAAATATGTAAATACTATGAAGATATTTTTCCAACAAATGAAGCACAATTAAATTTTTTAAATAATATTTCAGATGGAAAAGACTATTTAGACATAGGCTGTGCAACAGGACTCGTTGCAAAAAACTTAGAAAACTTGGGGAAAAATGTAACTTGCATCGACTTAGAAGAAAGCATGGTAGAAGAAGCAAGAAAAAAAGGACTCAAAGTATATGAAAAAAATATGTTAGAATTAGACTTTGAAGAAAAATTCGACGTCTGCTATTGCATTGGAACAACAATTGTACATTTGGAAGACATAAATCAAATATGTAGCTTCATCCTAAAAACTATGGACCTACTAAAAGAAAACGGAAAACTAGTCTTAAGCTGGGTAAACTTCAAACCTTTCATTCTTAAAAACGACCTATTCCTAGGAGCCTTACCAACTCTTGGAACAAAAGTAAAATTTACAAGAAACTACTACAGAGAAAACAGCAAAATCCGTTTCAACACAGTCCTTACAACAGAAAACGAAAAATTCGAAAACACACAACTCCTAGTTCCGCTACTAGTTGATGACCTAATTTCATTCGTAAACAGACTCGGACTAAAATACGAAATCTACGGAAACTTCAAAAAAGATAAATTCGACGAAGAAAACTCCCCGTCTGTAGTATTTGTAGTAAGTAAATAGAGAAAAAACAAACCTACTCGTGATTTGCGAGTAGGTTTTTTTGATATAAAAAACTTTTTTACATGTTTTACTGTTTTATTTCACTTACTAAATTATAGTAACTCTCTAAAATTTTCTTTTCTCTCTCCGGAATTTTTTTATCATCAAATGTAACATACTCTTTAAAAAATTTCTTAGTTTTAGTAATTTTTGAGATTTCATACATTTCTTTTTTTTGTTCTAGTATTTTAATATCTTGATGAACATCTCTCTCTAATAACAATAAATTTCCAAGTGAATATAAACTTTCTCCCTTAGAATCTTTATCAATAATATGCTCTATCGTAGAATCATAAATAAATTTTAATCCATCATTTGCTCTATTAGTATCTTCATCTTGCTCTAATACAGATAGCCTTTGGAGAATAAATTTAATCAAAACATGTTCTTTTCTTTCTTTTACTTTCATTTCAGATATAGGTTTGCCTGAATAATTCAATTTTGAATCTATTACTAAATTTTTATCTGGTAATTTTGCTATTAACTCTTTTTTTAATGTATTATAAATTTCTTTACTTCCTTTTTTGTATTCTGATTTCTTTTTTTTACTAAGACTAACCAGATCTTTGGATGCCTTAGCATAAATAGAAGTTAATTTATTTGGAGAAGAACTAACTAAAACATGTAGACATTGATGTTGTGCAATTAGTTCAATAAATTCTTTAAAAAATTTATTTTCAATAATATCTTTTTTTCTACACTCAAAAAGTGTAATTAACAGTATTCTACATTGCGAAACGTCTATATATTTAAAAAATTCTAAATTTCTCTTTATGGACATATTATTTTCATTTTTAAAGTAGTTTTGCATTCCAAAAATATTATCACTATCCTCTGGCTTTAAAATAATTTTATAGTATTCTGATGCAGTTTTTAACTCTTCTAAAAAGTTTACATAAGAGTCTTTGTCTGCTCTTACATTAGAGAGAAACCTCTCCGTTATATTATTTTTAATAATCTTAGAATATCTTCCATACATGTAATGATATAAAAATCTATGAAAAATATTTTCTCCAGATTCATAAACATTATCTTCAATTTCTTTCCAAGTTTTAGATGCATACTTAGAAGAATCTTCTACAATTGAAAATATTTCATTTTTAATTAAATCTACTTGACTTAAAGGTTTTCCTCTGTAATTTAAATTTCTAATATACTCTTTATATCAATATTTAAACTAACTGAAAAACTTTCTTTACTTAACAACTTTTTTATATATTCAAATGCATTTAATAACCAATTTTTTTCATAAGAATCTGGATTTGGTTTTGCCCCATTATTCTTTAAATTATTTAAATTTAGAATTGTTACAGGTAAAACTGGGATTAATGAATTATTAACCAATCTTTCTAATTCGATATATTGTCCAGACTTAGTAACTTTACAAAATAATCTCTCATCAAAATCAGTTTTATATTCAGTAGAAATATTCCTAATAATATCTTGGATCGCCGCAAAAAACAACGTCATTGTAGTTAATCTTTGTTGCCCGTCAATGACCTCATAGGGAATATTATAATCGGGTGATTCTTTAACACCAAGCAATAAAATTGTTCCAAAAAAATATTTATTTTCTATATTTATATCAGTATTTTCTAATGACAATTTACTAGATTTAATCAAATCATTATAAAAATCATCAAAATTTTCATTCTCCCAAGAAAATTCTCTCTGATAATTCGGTATTTTATATCTTCTATTCCCCGAAAAAATATCATTAACACTTAGATCATAAGGTTTAAAACTCATTTTATTTAACTCCTATCATTCAAATATTTTAAACATTATATTTTGTACTATTAAAATACTATTTATTCATAAATTTATATTTTTCTATAATTTTGGAATACACAGTAATTTTAATCTCTTATATATGTAATTGAATTACAAATACATTTGACGAAATTTGATTTTTAGTTATTCTTGTCACAATTGAATCTCCCTCCCTTAAAGATTTATTTATCATAATTGTATCATATATCTTAAATTTTTTCTATACGAGCCAAATTGCATACGGTTAAAATTTATTATTCCCTTGTTATCAACAAAAAAAGATAGCACCGCCGCTATCTATTTTACTTCTGTAACTGTTAATTATAAGGAGCTAGAATTAACTTTCCATCTACATATTCTCCCAAAAATACATCACTATATTTTTCTAATCCTTGTTTTTTAATTTCTTCAATCAACCAATCTTCGTCTTTTCCTATTGTTTCTAAAATATCAGTTTGTAAATGTCCGTCTGTTATCAGTGGGAACTTTGGATTTTCTTCTCCATAATGAATAATTATAAGTTGACCATTTTGTTCAACAATGGCTCTTTTTACATCTTTCATTGAATAAACATTATTCGTTCTAAGTTTAAAAGATACATCATGAGCGGATAAACCTACTTTTCTACAATTTTCTATATTAATTTCACCTTCATCAATAATTATCAATGCTTTTCCATCTATAACTTGTTTTACTTTTACAACATGTTGTTTAAGCCATTTTAAACCTAATACAAGAGCACACCAGATACATAGAATACCGATAAAGTCAAGTATTTTAATACTATTATTGTAGATTATACCACCAATTATTCCCCCAAGTACATAGTTTTGAACTTGATCACTTGCCGAATTTGGTGCTAAGTTTCCTTTTCCAGAAATATTTATTATAGTTATTAAAGCTAAAAATCCAATTAATAATTTTATAGCTACTAAAAGAAATGGATTCATTATTCCCCCTAAATTTTTATAAAGCTGTTAAAGCAGCTATTGCTCCAAAAATTACACCCGGTATATTTGCAACAATAATCGGCAAATCTTTTTTCTTTTGGATAAATCCGTAGCTAACCCACAAAGTACAGTTAATTGCTGCAACCATAGGTTGTAAAAAACCACTTTTATTTCCATGTAAGTTATTAATAATTTGTGGAAAATAGGATATATACATTAACATTGCAGTACAAGTTGCTATCCATCCTAAAATTTTAAGTGTTTTTTGATTCATAAATTTTCCTTCTTTCTAATATAATCCTATTATTTTAAACTAAATCATATTATTGTAAAATATGATGAAATTAAAATCTCTTTTTGATAGGTTAAATGCAATTTTAATTATACTACTTTTTTTATTTATAACAACTATTTTAGTGAAATTATTTTACTCATTTTTTATAAATTTACTAAACCAATTATCCGAAAAATACATTTGTTCTTCGGTATGAAAATAATGCTCTCCATTCTTCATAATAGTAATACTCGAATTAGTTTTTTATCTTTTTTTGGGCTTTTTCAATTTTTCGACTAATTTTTTCAATTACATAATATATTATCTTTTATTTTCATCAATAAGAACCCCACTCTTCCACGATGCTTCGCATCGGGTGGGTTCCCGGGAACCTTGTTGTTTCACAATAAAAAACAGTAAATCATTCACAATTTACCGTTTTTCTATATAATCTATTTTTTCTCCATTTTTTTTACTGCCATAAAATATCTCTGAATTCCCAGTAACACAACGATTCCATCAATTATTGGCAAAACGTACCAAAGGCTCTGTGCTCCAATCATACGAGGTAATAAAATTACAGCTGGAATAAACAAAATTATCTGTCTTAACATAACTAAAATACCGGCTGTTTTACCATCTCCAATCGCTTGAAAAAATGTTATAGTCATAATCATTACCCCATAAGCAATAAAAATACTGTACATTATGCGGAAATTCGGAATAGCTAAAAATAGTGTTTCATCGGATAATCCAAATAATCCAAGAATTGGTTTAGCAAAAATTTCTGAAGGTATCCAAAAACAAGCAGCTAATATAATAGAACTGATAGCGAAAACATTGAATATTTTTTTGACCCTGTCATACTGCTCTGCTCCAAAATTGGCACCAATAGCAGGTTGTAATCCTTGACTCATTCCCCAAAGTGGAATGAATGAAAAAGCCTGTATTCTTAAGATAGCCGCCATAATAGCTGCGGATGTTTCTCCACCATAACGAAAAGCTTGACTATAAAGAAAACTCTGCTGAATAATAGTTAACACCTGCATAAGCATAGCAGAAACACCTACGGAAAACATATCTACGGTTATATCCCCTTCTTTTCTAATTATCCCAATTTTTACAACTTTACTTTTTTTCTTAAAATACCAAAGAGTAAAAATTGCCTGAACAAATTGTGCTGTTATCGTAGCGACAGCAGCACCTTCAATACCACGCTCTCTAAATAGTATCATAAGAATCGGATCCAACAATATATTTACACCTGCACCAATTCCCATAATAAGCATTGCTCGTTTCATCAACCCCTCGCCACGCATAACCATATTTGCTGCCTGCGCGAAATTTACAAAAATAGACCCTATAAAAATAATTCGTAAATAGCGAGTAGAAAGATTTAAAAGTTCTCCTTTTGCACCAAATATACTAAGTAATTGTTGGCAAAATAAGATCCCTAAAACAGTAACAATTGTTGACAATGTTAGAATCCAAAAACAAAGATTTCCCATAACTTTATCTATTATTTTTTGATTTCCTTCTCCAATGGCTCTGGATAATAGTGACGCTGAACCTACCCCAATTAAAGTTGCTATACCCGTATTGATATATGTGAACGGAGTGGCAATTCCTACAGCGGTCATAGCTTTCTCTCCAAGTATCTGGCCGGCAAAAATCCCATCCATTAGCGGATATAAGCCGATAACAATCATCCCTAATATTGCCGGCAATGAAAGTTTAATTAATATTTGTAACGGTTTAGCTGTTAAGAGCTCTTTACTATCTTTATTCATCTAATTACACCTCTTCTCTATTTATCATTAAAACATCAATTATCATTTTCTCAAGAACTTGACGTTGTGAAACTAAATGTTCCCTAATTCCCAATGTCTCACAACTCAAGATAATAGTATTAAGTAAATCATTGAGTAATTTCAAAGACTCTTCACAAATTTCTCCATAGTCATATTCATCCAGCATTCGTTTAAAATTTTTGATATAACTGTCCTGTAATTTTTTATAAAGTTCCTGTAAGTCTTCATCTTCCTTCATTGACTGCAAAAACATAACATATATTGGAATAAATATATTAGTAGAAAGTGCCCTATCAACAGTAATTTCAGCTAATAACTCTACACTTAAAGGCTTAGAAATTTCACATATCTTTTTTTCAATAATGTCTTCTCGATATTTACAACCTCTTAACATCAAATCATATAGAATTTCAGTTGTACTTTTATAATAGTGGTACAAACCTCCTGTGGACAGTCCAGTAGCTTGTACTAAATCATACATACTTGTGTTTTTATATCCTTTTCTTGTAAAAACATCTAATGCAATATTTTGTATTTTCAATTTTCTTTCTCTTGATGTTAGTCGTTCTCTAGTCATTTTGTCCTCCTTACCGACATAACTATCGGTAATAATAGATTAACACTAACTAACTTAATTGTCAATACCTTAATATTACAAAAATCATAATAAACAAATAAATAATAACTTTTTGTTCACACAAAAAAGACTACTTATCTACTTCTGATAAATAGTCTTCTCGTCCAATTTTTAGATTTTTCCATTTAAGAGTTTCTTAGTTTTTCTAAAATTCTATCTCTCTTCATTTTCAAAACATTCATATCTTTAAATTTATAATTTCGTATTAACATAACATTAATTTTGTTTAAATTTTGTTAAACCATATTATAATAACATATTCTATTCAATATATTCAGCATTTACTTTATATTATTTTAAAACAAAAACCTACTAATTAATATCTTAGTAGCATTTTTGTAAATTTATTATACACAACTTCTGACTTAATCCTCTCAAATTCGACCAAACTTAAGCTAATACTATATAAATTTACTAAACCATTTATCCAAAAAATTCATTTGTTCTTCAGTGTGAAAATAATGCTCTCCATTTTTCATAATAGTAAGATTAGAATTAGTTTTATTTGCAAAATTCGTCATAGTCTCCAAAGAAGTTAGAAAGTCATTTTCTGCATAGAGAATATCTGTTGGTACATTCCATTCTATTGGATTATTCCTAACATAGCTAAGATATTCCCAAGACAAAGTTTCACCAAAGGATGTTGCAATTTCTTTTTTATTATATAATTCTTCCTCTGAAACATTAGATATTTTCATCATATTTAAAATTATTTTTTCCATATCTACAACTGGTGAAATAAACATAGCTTTTTTAATTTTCTTATCCGATAATGCAATCATAGAATAATAAGCTCCCAAACTATTTGCTATTAAGTAAATATCATCATATTCAGAGACTATGGAATCAAAAAACTTTGAAAATTCTATCTTGGCATCCCAAGGAAATTCAGATTTGTAATCAAAGCCAATAATTTTATATTCATCACTAAAAAATTTTTTATAATGTTCTGCTTCAACAGAATTCCCGCATTTCCCATGTATGTATATAACTGCATTTTTCATTATAACACCTCTATTTTTTATAAAATTCGGGATTAAATACAATTGTTCCATATTTTAATTTAGGTAATTTAATTATCTCATCATATAATTTATTAACTTCTTTAAACGGCTTAATAGATAAATGTTCTATATTTTCAAGACTTAAAAGTGGAGTGTAATCTTTACTTTTTACAATACTTGTAAAAAATCTAAAAAATCTTAATTGCTTCATATCTTTCAAAAAATCAATAGAATCTATATGAATATTCTTTGGGGCAAAGGCATCTCCCTCAATTGTAAGACTTTCCAATTTTTTTAACTTTGTAAGTGGACTATAATCGTCAATTTTTTGAAAATTTTCAACTGTTAAAGCTACTAAATTTTCTAATTTCGAAATTGGTTCAATACTTCCCACACTTGAACCTGAACCTAAATGAAGGAATTCAAGATTTACAAGATTTGAAATCTTTGAAATATCTGGATAAACTCCCCATTTAATATATAATTTTTTAAGATTTTGTTGTGAACAAACCGCATTAAACAACTCTTGTGGCATTCTTGTACAAAATGTAAGTTCTGTAAAAGCCGTTGGATTTTTAATTAAAAAATCACACCATTCATTTACAACATTTTTTCTTGCCTTTGCAGTTTTATACTTTGAATTAGAACTATCATCCAATTGAGTACAATTTATTATAATTGCACTTTCTCCATTATATTCAGAAACCTCAACAATACTTTTAGGTCTATTTTCATTTTTGAAGTAATAATCATAACCGTATATTAATTGTTTTTCATTTAAAACCATTTTTTACTCCTTTCTATTTAAGAAGATTATATCTAAATTTTCATTGCAAATACTTTATTATGATTATATCATAAGTATATATTTCATTCAATTTAAGTTGATATGCTTGTGGGCTTTAGGGGATTTACATATTTTATGTATCTTCGATACATTTACTTTTGCTAAAGCAAAAGTATGAGATCTCTCCATTCCGCTCTGCTCCAGTCGAGATGACGTATAAGGAAAAATCTTCGATTAAGGGTTTAACGTTAAAAGTAAATAAACTTCAAATATTATTAAAAAATGAATTTAAAAATTGCATAAAAAATAATATAATTCACGTGACGATATCAAGCAAAACAACGCCCCTAACACGTCATCTCGACCGAAATGAGTGAAACGAATGGAGCGGAGAGATCTCACTACTATTATTTGTTTACAAATAATAGTAAGTCCTGTAAAGGACTTATAAACGATATAACATTTATATAACTTCAATGAAATTATTCTAAAGACTTTTAATTAATAAGCCTTTATTAAGGGCTTAACGTTAGTAATAAATAAAATTCAAACTCTATACAGCAAAAAACAGTAAATCTTACGACTTACTGTTTAAAAGAATTCTTTAAATTCTTCTTTAAATTCTAATATTTCATCTTCAGGAAGATGATGTATATAGTCATTAATGTCATTTGAGTCAGTATAACCACTTAATATTTTATCCGGACAATCATAACCAAGTTTTCTTGCAACATGTACTGTAAATTCATTAAATGCATTTCCAACAGCTGTTATAATATTTCGATCTTCAACTACTGATTGTGGTAAAAAATTATTTTCTTCAATAAAGGCAAATGATTCTCTCATTTCAACAAATAAAGAATCTGTATATTTTTTACCTTTCAACAAACCTGCTTGTGCTAGGAATATCGGACTGGAACAAATTGCACCAATGATAAAACTATCATCATTTACAAAGCTTTCTAAAAATTCTTTGATTTTTTTATTTCGTATGGGTTGTCTTAAGTCACTACATCCCGAAAGAATCAAACAATCATAATCATCTTTACAAAACTCAGAACAAGTTTTCACCGGATTTATCAAAATTCCTTCTTCACTCCTAACAGGGCTTAATTCTGTATATATAACATCAGTAAAAGTATCAAAATACCAACGAAATATATACATTAGATTTGCAACTTCTTGCAAACTAAAATCAGGATAAACCAATAATGCAATTCTCTTTTTCATTTCCTATCACCCTTTCTACTTTTTAATTATACATAGCCAATTCAATGCTATCCATGTATTGCCCTAATGACATATTGAATTTCTTATAGTCTGCCTCTTTGAACTCATCTGTTGCACAGGCGACAGAAACTCTTACAGTTTGTAATTGATTAAAGAATGTTATCATTAACGGAACTTGAACAATTTTTGATACCCCTCGAATTGTCATTGTTCTCGCTTCGTCTAATTGTAAAATTTCTTCTTTTGAATTGATATTCACTTTATTATTATCAACTAAAATTTCTACATTCTCATAATATTCATATACTAAACTAACTGCCCTACAAATATTCTCCCAGCCAACTTTATATGTCAAATTATATTCAGCTAAAAGCCAATCATTTTCTTTTTTTACTCCCAATAGTAACATAATCTCTTCTCCTCCAAATTTATTTAAACTTAATTCAGTCCTTCAGCACTCATACGAATTGCATAGAACTCCTGAAATGTATCAGGTTCATTTTCTATTGTTTCTTTCATTTGAATTAACTTTCTTTTTCCAACTCGTCTATCTAAAATTGCGAAAATTCTTACGAGTAAATTTTCACTTTTTAGGCTCATTTCTATACTTTGATTGTCAAATTCTGCAAAAGCTTTGTAAAAACAACGTTGGTCAAATACTCCCAATTTTAAAGCTGTATCGTCAATAAATGCATTTTCTACTTTAATTCTTTCTTCGTATTTTTCATCTCGAGGAAATAAATCAGCTTTAAACCAGTTATTCCAAAAACAACCTTTGATGATTTCTTTTCCGTCATATCTTATTGCTGCTCGTCCCTCATGGTCCGGACTTTTGCTATAAGTTGTAGCAAAATATTGAATATGTCCTTGCAGGCTTTCAGCAAGATATTCTTTTTCAAGTTTTTTCCTAATACCACTCCAACTAGCCAATATTATATCCCCCTTTTAAATGAATTTTATTTATTTTCTGTATTCTTTGGCTTGAAAAAAGTTTTTCCGCAACCAATTAGCGAAGCCCCAAGATATCCTATTGTGTAATTTATAAAGATATCTCTATAAGCAGATTTTGCCAAAGGTTCTCTAAGTCCAGTTAGCCAAATATATCCAAACACTAATAAAAGAGTTGGAATGTAGATTATGATAGCCTTTAGACAATAATTTTTAAGTTTCAAATTTTTAATCAATATATATGCAAGAACTATGATAAATACGATAATCGCTCTATCAATTTCATGTCAATTTCCATTTGGGTCTTCATACTTTCCATTCAAAAGATACAGCACACTATTAAAAATAGTCGCAATGGTATATAGCCCCGAGTAAAGAAAAATAGCCTGTTTTAACCATTTATTCCATATAGATTTCATAATTCTGCCTCCATAAATTTAAATTTATTTTCATAAGAATTAAAGAACTTTAACAACCATGATGCAGTTTTCTCCTTTTACTAGTAAAATTATGTCAATTATATCATATATATTTTATAACATCAATTTTATATTAAAACTATACTTCTTCTTTTTTTAAATATTTAACAAACCAAGATATTGTATTTTCCCATGATATAACTGTTTCATAATATATATCATCTGTTTTATTCTTTTTATAACGGAGATTTGGAAGATATGGAATTGTATTCATATGTCCTAACTCTGTAGTTAATACAATATTCTTTTCGCTAGATCTTATATTTTTCATAATGTTGATTGAAGCTCTATAAGAATCCCATATTTCATCTTTTGTAGATGTAATTAATAGAAGAGGGCAAGTGATGTTTTTTATATCTATAACTCCAGAATTATCAGTACTTGATTTTTTTATTAACATATTCATAATAAAATCCTTTATCTTAAATGGTTTATATTCTATTTCTTCACCACCATATGTCCAAGAAGAATGCTTAGAATTTCTTTTTCCTTTTAATCCTTCATAAACTCTGTCACTTGGAGAATTTAAAACTGCACATCTAATAGCATTGTATTTAGATAGAAACATTAATCCATACTCAGCACCCTTTGACCTACCATAAATTCCAATTTTGGAAGAATCAACAAAAGATAGCTTTTGTAGATACTTTAATGCCTCATCAATATTTTCAAGTGGTATTCTATCTAAATTTGAATTTTGGTTATTCATCCCAAAATAACTTATAGCTAATGTTGTAAAGCCATGATTAGCTAATAACATCGCAATGTTTTGTGCTTTTTCAATTCCTCCATCACTACCTGATAATACTATAATAGCTGGCTTTTTATTATTATCATTTTCATAAAACAATCTTCCTTGCCAATTTTTTCTGATTATATCATAATAATCTATATTAAAATCTTTATAAAATCTATTAAAGGTTGTTTTAGCAAGTAATTTTTCATCCGACATAATTGAAATTTGATAAGTAACAACATCATTTAAAGGTAATTTTTTTAAGTCTCTAATACGTTTTTTATTAGTAATTGATACAGCTTTGAGAGATTCAAATAACCCCATATTTCTAAAACCTATATAATCTCCACCTTTAGACGGTGAATTTTTAAGAGATACAGTACCATTTGAATCACTGAGAAAAACAGCCTCAGCCCTCCAAAGCGTATTTTCTGACCAACTCATAGGAGCATTGATATTGTAAAAACAACTTGTTTCTAAAATAATTTTAACTTCTTCAAATCTTTTTAGTCCTTGAATACATATATTAATCTTTGAATCCATAATTTTATTACTATCTTCGATTATTATTTTACAGCTCATCATATCCCTCCCAAACAATTACAATATCAGACATTAACTCACTTAATTGTTCAAAAAAATAATCATCATATTTACTAAAAATTATCTTCAAATTTTTTTCGATTTTTTTATGCTCTTCATCGTGTTTAGCACATACTATTTGTCCCTTTGTGGTTAGCTCAAGCACAATACTTTTCTTATTAATCTTATTTTTTTTGACACATTCTTTTTTTTCCAATATATTAACTACTTGCGAAATTGCACTTCGGCTTATATTTAATTTTTCAGCATATTCAACAAGTGTATAATTAGGATTATGTTCAGCCATTTTTAATAAATGTACTTCTGATAAATTTAAGTCAAAAATTTTATGTTGTTTGTATTCTAAACTATGATATAACCTTATGAAATTTTGAAAATCATATAAAAATTTTTCATAATTCATTTTATCATCTCCTTTTGTTAACCTACTTAACAAAATAACATAATTTTCAAAAAATGTCAACTACATATTAATATTATATTCTTATTTTCATACTATTTTCTCTAATCATCCAAGTATTTTATGATTTTTACCTACTATATTATATTACTTTCTTACTTTAGATTGTATTATAAAAAAAGAGGATTCTCGAATTTTATACAAAAAGATCCTCTATAAATTCAAATTTATTTTGTTATTTTCTATTTTTTAAAAATAGAAATCGGAACAAAATTTACATAAATAGAAAGGCCAATGCAAATTAATACATTTTTAGAATCTCCAGGCATTGTCTCTAAAAACATTCTCCAATTTCCTCCAGTAAAATAAGAATTATAAATTATAGCGGAATAAATAAAATTTATAGAGCA
Organism: Parvimonas sp. D9; assembly: GCF_035282565.1. Classification (NCBI taxonomy): domain Bacteria; kingdom Bacillati; phylum Bacillota; class Tissierellia; order Tissierellales; family Peptoniphilaceae; genus Parvimonas; species Parvimonas sp. D9. The sequence continues at coordinate 207,976 of NZ_JAYKBM010000003.1, forward strand.
TAATGCAGTTATCAACAAACTTATCCTTTTAAAAACTATGAAATTTTCACCTTTATATTCCTTAACACGACCTATTAAGGCAAAATTTATCGCTCCAATACCAATTATTAACCACATAACTACCTCCTTAAATTCTATTTTCCTTACTATTCTATATTTTACCTTATATTTATTGATATTTCAAATACAAAAAACAGTAAATCCTATTGACTTACTGTTTAAATCATTTTTCTATTTCTTATCTCTAAAAAGTGGAATTGCATTTATTAAAATTGACATAAAAACGCAAAACCATAATATCCTACTAACTGTTGGAATAACGTCCATAAGTGCACTCCAATCTTCTTTAAGGACATAGCTTGATGCTTCAGAATAAAATGCACATACAGTCAAAGCTGTTAGTGATAAACTTATAAACCCAAACCATTTTGAATTTTTATTATTAAATGAAAATACAATATTCAATATTGCAAAAATTATCGCTCCAATACCAATTATTAACCACATATTTGCCTCCTTAAATTCCACTTTCATTTGCTAATTTATATTTTACATCATATTTATTGATAATTCAAATATAAAAAAAACAGTAAATCATATTGACTTACTGTTAAACTGCTGTATTTTAGCTTAAACAAAATCAAATTTATAAATCTCTACGCAAATAAATCATATCAACCAATTGGATATCGTCTTCATATATTGGGTGATTATAATTTTCCGTAAAAAATTTTTTGATAGTATGGGAGCGAGAAAATCCACATTTCAAATAAAAATCAATAGTTTTAGGACTATCTCCCGTGCCAACTTGTAATGTAGAAAATTGATTTTTATATTTAGTAACAACAAAATCAATTAGAATTTTTCCGTAACCCATTCTTTGAAAGTTAGGGTTTGTAGCAATATTTTTTATTTCAAGAACTCCATTTCCCTCATCAGTAACTACACATTCAGATTTAACACCATTATCCTCTAAAACAAACATAATTCCTCTATCAATATATTTGTCAATCATATCTTCTTGTTCATCAGCAAGAATCAGAAGCTCCATATACTGCTTTTTGTTTTTTCTAATTTCCAATATCTTCATAATTTTATCCTACAATTTCAACTTATTTAATCCTTTATATTCATAATCAAAAGATAATACATACTTGAAGCAATCATATTGTATTTTTTTGTTTTTTGTAATTTTAATTATATATATTTTTCAAATCTAGACTGTTCAATTACCTTATCTCCAAGCAAAGTAATTGCCTTTTTTGGACATAGACTTATACATCTATAACACATTGTGCATTTGTTTTCAGGAACAGCTTTTTTATCTTTTATGCAAATGTTTTTCAACGGACAAACCCTATTACATAAACCACAACCATTACAATCATCATTTATTTTTAATTTATCGGTATATCCCATAGTTTTTCGATAAAACCATAGCCTTTGCCCAAAAAGTCCCTTCATATGTGCAATGAAAGATAGTCCTTCTCTTGGATATCTTCCCTGCTTAATCTGTTCTGCAACTTCTTCTAGTCGATTATCCGCATTTTTTACTATTTGTCTGTTTTCTTCAATAGATTTTTCCCTTTCCACAGGGAACTGTTTTTCACAATAAAATCTCGCACCATAAAAGGCGCATTAGAAAATTGAGTTGGATAGCCTAAAAAAATTACATCTTCTTCCTTTAATAAATCTATAATCTGTGGATTTTCCAAAGGAAGACATTTTGATTTATCATCTATCAAATATACAAGTTTTTCAACACAATGTTTAGTATTTCCAGTCCCACTTAGATAAATGCCTATCATATATTCCTACTTTAAATCCAATCTATCAATTCTACTTTTCTATATTATCTAAAAATTCTTCCACTTTTTCCAAATATTCTTTTGGTTGATCTTCGTGAATGTCGTGCATAGAATCAAATCCCTCAATTAAAGTACTACCTTTAATCAATTCTTTAACACGCTTTGCATCTTTTTCATCCATTGCAGAAATCAGAAGCCCCTCTTCATTATAATAAGAAGGTGCTGTATTTTTTGGTGGTTTTACATGTAATATACAAGTTGGAACAGTAATTTCTTTTAACAATTCCTCTTGTTTTATTCCCTTAAAGAAACTGAAATCATAGAATGTATCTCCAAATCTTAAGTCATAATCACCTGTTTTATCTTGTAAATTAGATGTTAATTGAAGTAAGGTATTAACTCCTAACTTTGGTGGATAATACCAAATAATTGGTATTTTAGTATTATCCTTTTGAAATCTTTTCATTGCAGGTTTAGCCACAATTTTATCCCAATTATCTTTTCCGCCATCATTAAACAGTTTTCGCATCGGATCATTTTTTAGATAATATTCAAAATAAGTAGTATTAGGTTTTTCAGTTAAATAATTATGAATATTTTCGAAAGTTTTATAAGAAAATGTGTTTTCTGCACGTCCTTTTTCTGTTGCAAAAAATGGTCCGTCTTCCAAAATAATTGCCTTTACATTTTGTGGAAATTTAGCACCGATATATGCAGTAATAAGCGCTCCTGAAGAATGCCCCGAAATAATTGTTTTTTCTCCAATTTTTTCTTGAATAAATGATGCAATATCATTTCCTATGCTTTCAATATTATATAAATCAGGATTTTTACTTGACTTTCCATGTCCATAATAATCAAGTGCAAATACATGATACTTTTTTACTAATTCAGGAAATACAGTACGATAATCTTTCCAATCTACCATTTGTCCATGTAATAATAAAATAGCCGGACCATTATTTGGACCTTCAACATAATTTATTACATTTCCATTTTTTAGATTAAATTGTTTTTCTTCCAAGCCTAAACTTGAAGCCTTGTTCTTCCTGAACTTTTCACCTGAATAGTCATAATTTAGATTATAAATTGCATATATTACAATAAAAACAACTACAACTAAAACTAATATCACTATAAATTTTAATATCTTAATCTTCTTCACTTAAATCACCTTGAATATTCATCAAAACTTTTGTTGCAACATCTCCATTCATAATGGCTAACCCTCTTCTTTCATCCCCAAGAATTAACAAATTATCCCCAGTTTCTATGGAGAAAATTTTTCTTGCCTCTTTTGGAATAACAATCTGTCCCTTAGTTCCTACCTTCGCAGTCCATGCATGTAGTTTTCCATCTTTTTTACTTTTCATATCTGCCTCCGTATAATAAGTATGTTTATTCATACTTATTATACTACTTTAAAATTTAAAAAGCAAATTTAATTACAAAAAAACAGTAGATTTTAATTTCTACTGTTTAAATAAATTTATCTTCTTTAAATATTTTCTCTTTTTATAAGCAGATAGCTCTTTTATTGCAATGTTTAAAGATAGCTTTGATTTTTCTTTTTCTTTTAAAGAACCTACTAAGACGATTTTTTGTTCAGGTAATTTTAATATATATGTCGTATATAAAATTGCCTGTGGTTGTGGAAATTTTATCTCCAATTCTCCTTTTTGGATTTTGATTTTTTCATTTTTCATTTTTAAAATTGCATAATCATCATATAGCTCAAGCTCCGCATCTTCATCTTCTCTACTCCAAAATTTAAAGACAATCCAAAAAGGTACTAACATAGAAATCGGAATTAATCCGAAAATCAAATATACTGCATGATTTGGATGGTCTTTAAAATATTGTGGCTCATTTGTACTTGCAAATCCTAAATAAATAAGAAACTCATAACAAAGAAGAATTCCTATCACTATTCCTATAATAACCATAATATATAGCAAAGTTGGAGTATTTTTGTTATATCTAAAATTTATTTTTCTCATTTTAAAACCTCTTCCTTATATAGTATAAAACATTTGTTAATCTATATTTTACATTATATAAGCCAATATTTCAATTAATTCCACAAAAAACAGCCGATTTCTCGGCTGTAGATTATAAATTATTTTCTTGATGCTTCAAATATACTTTGAATTGAGCTGTCTAACATTTTGTCGAATTCTTCCTGAGTTTGATTTACATTAAGTCCTTCAGTTAAAGCTCTTGAGAAACTTGCTATAACTCCGTGATTTTTAGAAAGAAGTTCATTTGATTCTTCTCTTGAGTATCCGCCTGAAAGAGCAACAACTCTAACAACTCTATTATGGTCAACTAATTCTTTATAGAAATCAGCAACAGTCGGTAATGTAAGTTTTAACATTACTTCTTGTCCTTCTTCTAATTTATTAAGTTCTTTTAATATTTCTCTTTTTAAAATTTCTTCACATTTTTCCTTTTCTGCTGAATTTATATCAACTTCAGGTTCAACAATTGGAACAAGTCCACCTGCGATAATTTGTTTTGCAAAGTCAAATTGTTGTGCTACTACTTCTTTGATAGCTTCTTCGTTTGCTTTTTTAATTACTGATCGCATTTTTGTTCCGAAAATTCCATATTCAACGCCTTTTTTTACAGTTTCAGCTAAGTTTGGAATTTCTTTCATAAGTTGAACACCATTTTTTTCTTCAGCTAGACCTTTGTCAACCTTTAAAAATGAAACAATGCCTTTTTCATTCCATAAATAATCCGGAGTGAATTTACCGTTAACTTTTCTTTCCATTGTCATTTCAAACAAAATTGCTCCTAATATACGTTCTTTAGTAAAAGCCTTTGAAGTAACAATTCTTGTACGCATTTCGTGAATTAAATCGAACATTTCAGCTTCATTTGAATAAGCATCTTCATTTACACCATATAATCTAAGTGCTTTTGGTGTACTTCCACCACTTTGATCCAAAGCCGCTATAAAACCTTCATCGTTTTTGATTCTGTTAAATTTTTGTAAATCCATATCTTCGCTCCTTAAAAATTATTAAGTAAATTTTACTCTAGCTATATTTTATCATATTTAAGGTAATTTAACAAACTTAGAAATCATTTATTTTATAATATTTTTCTTACTTAATTGCTATAAAAAAAGCAACTATCATCTTGATAATTGCCTTTAAACAAATTATTTACATTTTTAATATACTCTCAGTTAAAACTTTTGAAAAATTTATTCCCAATCTTGTTCCTTTATCATTTGCCCATTTAGGTATTGATAAAGTCTTTTTTACTAAAGATGTATCTTTTAGAAATTTTTCTAAATCTATCTTTATTAATGTAACAAATTCCTCATTCTTTGTCTTTACATTTTTTATTGGAGTAGCTTTAGGTAACTCAATTCCTCTTTCCACATATTCAGACAAAACAAGACCTAACACTTCTTCTGCCATTGAAATACCAAAAGAAATATCATCAGTATTTATTCCTGTATAAGCTTCTTTTATATCGACACTCCCAATAAAGTAACCTTGTGGACTTTCTTTTTTAAATACAAATGGATATACAACAAACATAAAATCACTCCTTAAAATTTTAGATACAGGACTATTTTTTTAGTCCTATATCTTTTAAGATTCTCTGCTCAAAACCCTTACCTAAATCTTGGTTCCCATGAACCGGCACAACAATCATTACACCATCTTTTTCTAAAATATGGTGCGAACCTTCCTGCCTTAATTCTTTCCAACCATTTCTCTTTAGAAGCTTGAGCATTTCTTTCCCAGTAAGTGGCATGTGCACTCTACCTCCTTACGTAACATATTATAACACGTATGATTACGTAAGTCAAATTTTTACTTATAAATCTATTTATATTTAATTTTATGTAAAAGTATAATTAAAACTAGAACAAAAGAAATGCTATTGGCAAAAATTAGTGCGAAGTCTTTTATCATCATACCATGAACTAACCAAAGAAAAATTCCAGTTGTTTGCATAATGCACATAATTAGTGAAAGAGATTGTGTATTTTTATCTTTTATTATCTTTATTACTTGCGGTGCAAATGCAAAAGTTGTAAGGCAAGCAGCTACTATTCCTATCATAAAACCTCCTAATATTTCATTTTAAAATTTTACCACATTTTGAACATAAATTACAACTTGACAAAAGATTTTATTTATTATAGTATAGACTAAATAATTAGTATTTTTGGAGGTTAATATGGAATTTAAAACACTTTTTCCCGAATTTGAATCATTTGACTTTGGACATCTAAAGGTTGATGATGTTCACGAAGTTTATTACGAACAATCAGGAAATCCAAATGGAGCTCCCGTAGTATTTGTTCACGGCGGACCAGGTTGCGGTTGTGGAGACAAATCTAAAAGATTTTTAGATCCTTCTTTTTATAGAATAGTAACAATTGACCAAAGAGGTTGCGGTAAAAGCAAACCATTTTTGGAATTAAAAGACAATAATACACAAAATCTTGCAAAGGATATGGAAAAGATAAGAGAACATTTAAAGATTGATAAATGGCTTGTTTATGGCGGTTCTTGGGGGACTACTCTTTCCTTATACTATGCAGAAAATTATCCACAAAGTGTTGTAGGTTTAATTTTAAGAGGAATTTTCTTGGGAAGAGATGAAGATGTTAAGTGGTTGTATCAAGGTGGAGCTGGAATGTTCTTCCCTGAGGCATTTGAAATCTTTAAATCTCCTTTTAATGAAGAAGAAAGAAAAGATTATGTTCAAAGTTATTACAAATACTTAACTTCAGATGATTATGAAACAAAGAAAAAATACGGAAAATCTTTCAGTGCGTTTGAAAATTCTGTTGTTGCTCTTGAACCGAGAGTTATTTCAGAAGAAATCACTGATGAAGATATTTCAATGGCAATTATGGAATGCCATTACTTTGTAAATCATTGTTTCTTTGAAGAAAATTACATTTTAAATAATGTTGAAAAAATAAAAGATATTCCTACAATAATTATTCATGGCAGATATGATGTAGATTGCAGACCTGTTGGGGCTTATCTATTAAACGAAAAACTAAATAATTCAAAATTGATTTTCCCTATTTCTGGTCATACTTCTTTCGATCCTGCAATGACTCACGAACTCATTTTAGCACAAGAGGAATTTAAAAAACTTTTTTAAATTCTAAAAAAGCAAATAGTATACTTATAACTTTATTTTTACTTGGATTTTCAATCTATTTTTAAAGAAACTAAAGAAAAACTTACCATTTTATAAATATAATTTTTTTAATTTCATTTAATCTTTAACTGATATAATATCACGTAATGATTATTGGAAATTTAATATCAATTTCTCTATATATTGAATATTGAAATTTTTCCCATAAATTGAAAAGCCGGTAAATACTTACTTCCAGTTATACCATCTTGAAGTAATTAATTAGGAGATAATATGTTAAAAAATGATTATATAATGAGAAAAATTGAAGAATGGATAAGCATGATTTTAGAGTTTGTCTTTAAAATTGATAAAAATTCTTCACCTGAAAAACTATTAAAATTAGAAGAAAGTAAGGAAGTTTTAAAAGATTTAAAATCAAAAATCGACATTGGAAATATAAATGAAGCGGAAGATTCTCTATTTGAAATGTTGAAACACAAAACTCAAGACAGCTTGTTAATTAGTCTCCTTTTTTATTCATATCTAAATGAAAAAGACTCAAAATTTTTAAATGAACATGATTTTGAAAGAGATGAAATAAAAACGGGAATAAAAGACTTATTAAACGAATTTAATATGAATAATTTATCAGATTTAATTTAACAAGAAGCTGACTTTTGCAGTCGGCTTTTTTGTTCAAATAAATTTATCAGAAAACTGGAATTTAACAAAATTTTATGTTAATATTATATTAATAAAGGAGGTATTATGTTTAATCCAGTAAAATACGAAGGAAATTTAGGAGAACAATACTCCTATTTAATAAAAGATTTATATGAATTATGCAATAACGAAGAAAATACAATAGCTAATTTATCAAATGCAGCTGCTCTTTTAAACTTCTTTTTAGAAAAAATAAATTGGGTCGGCTTTTATCTTTTAGATGAAAAGACAAATACTCTAGTTCTTGGACCTTTTCAAGGACTTCCTGCCTGTGTTAGAATACAAAACGGAGAAGGGGTTTGTGGAACGAGTGCAAGTCTTAAAAAGACTTTGAATATTGAAAATGTTCATAATTTCAAAGGGCATATTGCCTGTGACGGCAAGAGCAATTCAGAGATTGTTATTCCAATCTTTAGAAATGATAAAATTTTTGGAGTTTTAGATATAGACTCCCCTATTTTTAATAGATTTTCAAAAGAAGAAGAGACTTATCTGGAGGCATTTGTTAAACAACTGGAAACTCACATATAGGAGGTAACTATGAAAAAACTTTTTAAATTTATTATATTCTTATGCTTATGTGTAGTTGTCTTAATTCAATCATTAATTTATCATTCTAAAAAAAATGATATAGATACTTTTGAAAATTATGTATTAGTACTTGGAGCTAAAGCAAACAATGGAAAACTTTCAAAAACTTTGATTAATAGACTGGATACTACAGTTGAATACTTAAATAAACACAAAAACGCAAAAGCTATTTTATGTGGAGGAAAAGAAAATAATAATGAACTTTCACAAGCCGAATATATGCAAAGATATTTAATAGAAAAAGGAATTTCAAAAGAAAGACTTATCGCTGAAACAAATAGCAAAAATACCTATGAGAATATAAAATTCGCATTAGAAAAACTTGATAAAAAGCCTTCTGAAATTATGGTAATCTCATCAGGCTATCATTTATTTAGAGCAAAACTTATTCTTTACAGATTTGGAATTTTAGCAAAGACAGTTCCTGCAAAAACTCCAACAGGTGCAGTTGTTCCATCATACGCAAGAGAAACTTTTGCAGTTGTAAAAACTTTTCTGTTTGATAAACCAACAGAACAAGATATAAAAAATTTACATCAAAGAAATAAATAAATTTACTATTTTAAAAAAGTTTATAAACTAAAATTGGGAAGAATATTTTATGATATCTTCCCGATTTTTTCTATTTCGAAACAACAATTTTCTCAAAGCTTTACCCTATACAAAGCATCGTTAAAAGGTATAACTCTTATTGTATTATCTATTTTCCAAATGCAATAATCTTTGATAATTTCCCATTCTCCTAGCATCTACATTATTATTATACCAGTTGGGTGCGGTTCTTCCAGTAACTAATACATTTCCATTTTTAAATTTTGTAACAACTACACTATGTCCCCAACCTGAGCCATTATAATATATTTCTAAAATACCATTGGTTACTACCTTGTATTCCAGAATACCCATAGTCATTCATTGAAAATCCCCCTGCTAAAAGAGCATGTGATACAAAATTCGTACAATCATAACTATCGCTGATTGTTGAAAAATCACAATAGGGAACGTACGAACTACTACTTGAGGGATATCTTTTATAAAAATTATTTCTTGCCCAATCAGTTATATATTGCCTATCAAAAGAAGAGTATCTTTCAACAGATTCATCTTTACAACCTTTTTCTGATTTGTATTGTCTATAATCTTCTTCTCTATCATTTTTTGATTTTTCTATATATTCCTTTGATTCTTCAAAATTACTACTTAGCCATTTATCAACATCTGCATTTTTAGATAATAAATCATAATATTTTAATTCATCAACCTCAGAATAGAGACCTTGATAACATCTTGTTATTATTAATTTACCATCTCTATCTTTAGTAACAGTAAATTCAAGCACAACAGAATTCTCACTTTCCACATCTGATTGTGGATAATAAAATTTAGTAATCACCTGTAAATTAAAACTAAAAGAATTTCCTTTTTTTATCCATTTCTCAATTTCAACAGGCTTAACAACAACATTATATTTAGAATAGGATATATTCAACTCCTTATCTTTGTAATTATTATACATAACTTTATAGTTAATTAACTTAAGCACATCTTTTGAAAAATATGAATCCAATTCATTATTTTCTCCAAGATCTTTATTTTTATAAAACTTAACCACCGCTTTTTTTGCAAAATCTAGTTCTTCTGAAAACAACTTTTCTTTCTCGCTTACTTCACTTGTTCTATTACGAACATTCTCGTCAAGTTCAGAAGCATGCGAATTGAAAGTCCACAAAACAGACAATGAAAAAAAACTTACTAATAAAAATTTTTTTAATTTCATAATAATCCTCCTAATATTAAATGAACAATTACATATAACAACATCTCCCCTCGATTTGATTGTACCATATATTTTTTGACGTTGTCAAGTGATATTAAACTAAATTAAAATATTTTTTTGTAATATAAATATAATTTGCAACAATATACAACAATTATAAATTGTAAGAATAAGTTAGCCAATTGAAAAAACTTCAAAAAAAGTGTTGACAAAATATAATAAAAGTTATATAATATGTAGGTAATCGTATCGGGGTGTAGCGCAGTTTGGTAGCGCACGTGGTTTGGGACCATGGGGCCGGGAGTTCGAATCTTCTCACCCCGACCAATTCCTATGAGTTTTACTCATAGGAATTTTTTTATGTAAAAATTTATATTTACATATTTTTTCAAGAATCCAAAAAAAATTAAAGAAATTTTTCTTTTGTTTCAAATGCAACAGATTTTCAATACAAATAAGGCTATAATATTATTAACATAAATAATACATAAAGTAAATTAAATTGATTAGAGAAAAGGAGAAATACAATGAAATTAGAAAAAAGTACAAAAATTGGTGAATTAATCGAACAATATCCGGAAGTTAAAGACTTCTTAAAAACTTTAAGTCCTGAATATTCAAATCTTGATAACCCGGAATTATTTGCAATGATGAAAGACATTGCAACTCTTGAAATGGTTGCTATTAAAGGTGGATTTGAATTTGACGAATTAAAAGAAAAGTTAGAAAACTTTATTAATGCTTAAACAATCACATACCCCCAAACTAAGACGAAAAAGCAGGGAAATCCCCTGCTTTTTGCTTATTAAAAATAATTTGGGTTATAGTATTTTTCATTTGATGTATCCGCGATACATTTACTTTTGTTTACAAGTAAACAAAGTTAGGGCTAGATTCGTTTCGCTCTGCTCCAGTCGAGATGGCGTTTGATGAATAATCGTTATTTAATAGCTTAACGTTAATAGTAAATAAATTTAAAATTAAAATTTACAAAAAAGGTCTAGTCCACAATTAATTTGCAAACTAGACCTTTATTTTTATTCTTTTTCCGTAAATTTATACATTGCTATTGAACTTGCAATTGGTAAATTGAAACTATCTATGTCTTCGCTCTGTTCTATGAATACAGGAGTTGTTCCCTCTAAGTCAAAGTTTTCAAGTCCATGTGATTCATTTCCGAACATCAATGTAAAAGGCTTTTTAATCTCCACATTTTTTAAAGAAACTGAATCTTTGTTTAAAATGAAAGAGTAGATATTATTTTCTTCAAAAGTTTTTTTATAGTCTTCAAAATTTTTAAAGATTTCTATATTCATCTTAAAGATTGCTCCCATTGAGGCTCTAACTGTTTTAGGATCAAAAACATCACAACCGTCGATTATTGCAATATTTTTAAAACCGAATCCCAATGCTGTTCGTAAAATTGTACCTAAATTTCCCTTATCTCTCGGCTCACATAATAGTATGTGATTGTCTTTTTTTATCTTTGCAAAGTTTTTTTCAAAAACTCCTATTACAAATGTATTTTCCTTGCTTTGAAGTTTATTTACAATTTTATCATTATAAATTAAATTAATTCCTTTTTCATCACAAATTTTTTCAAGCCCTGCTTTGTCGTCATATTTTGAATGAACCAAAACTGCTATAGTCTTGTAATTCTTTGACTGCAAAAGCTCAATAGTCGGAAAAGCTCCCATTGTGTATGAAAAATTCAAATCTTTTTTATATTTACAAAATTCCATAATTTACCTTAAATTATCTTCTCTTTTTATCACGTTTAGACTTTTCGCACTTTTTATCTTTTTTATCCTTTTTATTTTTCTTATCTTTAGATTTTGCAGAAAATTTTGAAGAGTCTTCCTTTTGGTTCGCAAGTTCAACTAAAACCTTAAAGCCCTTAATATGAGCATTGTTTAGGTTATTTACTGCATCTTTAAGTGCGTTTTTATGAATATTTACAAAACTGAACTTTTCAAAAATTTCGATATCTCCAATATCTCTTGCGCTTATATTCGCATCATTACAAAGTGCAGAAACTATATGTCTTTGAGAAACTCCCTTTCTTGAACCAATGTTAATATAAATTCTTCCGGAATTCTTTTCAGTAACATTTGACTTTCCACCCTTGTTTGAAATGGAAGTCTTGTCATTTCCCTTTTTCTTGTTCTTCTTAATATCTACATCCATAAGCTCTTCATGATTGTTAAGCTTATTATTTTCATTATAATGTTTTAAAAGACAAGCTGCAATATCAATCGGTGAATAGTCTTCACTCATTAGAATATTTATTAGATTTAACTCTTTTGTATGTTCATTTTTATTAATTTCTTCCTTGATGTCTTCCATAAATCTTTCTTCATGTCTTTTAATCAAGTCTTTAAGAGTTGGCATATCTCTTTTTTCTATTTTAGTCTTTGTGTATTTTTGAATTTGAGATAAAGTATTCATTTCTCTTGGTGAAACAAAACTTATTGCAGTTCCTTCTCTGCCCGCTCTTGCAGTTCTACCTATTCTGTGAACATAGTATTCCACATCTTGAGGCATATCGTAGTTTATAACTAAATCTACATCATCAACGTCTATACCACGAGCCGCTACATCTGTCGCAACCAAGATATCTATTGTGGAATTTCTAAATTTATTCATTACCCCATCTCTTTGGATTTGTTTTAAATCTCCATGAAGTCCATCCGCAAAATATCCACGAGATTGAAGTCCTGCAGTTAAGTCATCAACCATTTTTTTAGTATTACAAAAAACTACTGTAAGTTTTGGATTTTGAACATCTAAAATACGGGATAGAATTTCAAGTTTCATATTATGCTTAAGTGCAAAATAGTATTGAGTTACCTTTGGAACTGTCAATTCCTTTGGTACAACTTTTATAAGTCTTGGTTCGCTTTGGTATCTTGCAGCAAAGTCCATCATTTCATGATCCATTGTAGCAGAGAAGAAAGTTGTTTGTCTTTCATAAGGCAAAAAGCCTATAATTTTTTCAATATCTTCTCTAAAGCCCATATCAAACATTTCATCAGCTTCGTCCAATACAAAAGTTTTAATATTTTCAGTTTTTAAAGTTTTTCTCTTAATATGGTCAATAACACGTCCAGGAGTTCCTACAACAACTTGAACTCCCATTTTTAAAGAACGGATTTGCCTTTCTATAGGTTGACCTCCATAGATTGGAACAACTGTTACTCCCTTATACTTTGCAAGTTTTGAAATTTCTTCCGCAACTTGAATTGACAATTCTCTTGTTGGACAAAGTACCATAGCCTGAGTTGTCTTGCTATCTTTATTTACTTTTTCTACTATTGGAATACCGAAAGATGCTGTCTTTCCTGTTCCAGTTTGTGCTTGACCGATTATATCTTCGTTGTTTAACATAGTCGGAATTGCTTGTTTTTGAATTGGAGAAGGTTCTTCAAAGCCCATTTCAACAACGGCTTTTAAAACTTCCTTCGACAAATTAAAATCATTAAAATTTTCTATCATATTTTTTCCTTTCTTTTTTCGTGAACCTTAACGTTAGTTCCGAAAGAAAAAGACAAAAACAAACTACACATTAAACATCACGACATATTACGAGCAAAAAATTTAGGAGTATATTTACTCCTTGATTGCTCAAGTGTATATTATACCATAAAAAGATATCTATTTTCAAGTAAAATCCACAATTTATTAGAATTATCCACAAAAATTGTGGATAAGTAGAGGATAAAAATTTAAACTAACAATATTTTAATAAAATAATTTATATATATCTTGACTTTATTTTTTTTTGTGATATTATAGTAGTAAGAAATCGGTTCACCTTAATGATGTAAAATTTTTTGGGAGGATATTATGTTTTACATTAACTATAGTAGGTACAAAAACGGGGATTTATCAAATATTTTAACTTTAATGATTAGTGTTATGTTTTTAGTAGGAGGTAAGATATGAAAAAAGTTAGTAAAATATTACTATGTTTTATGATTTTACTTTTAACTTCTTGTACGGGAAGTAATGAAATTAAAAATTATTACGGAAGAAAATTTGTTGGTAAAAACGGCGGAGATATTATTATTACCGAAAAAGTTGTGATATACTCAGGAGAACCGAGTAAAATAAATCCGAATTCCAATCCTGATGATGTTAATAAGGCTAAAGATAAAATGAAAAAAGAAAATGCAACAACATTTAATAATCCTAAAATAGTAAAAAAAGGAGATAAAAAATATCTAACAGCAGATAAGTTGGAATATAAACTTTTATTTGTTGATGACGAAACAATACTTGATGAAGACGATAATTATGAATTTAAATTATCAAAAGATAGCATTTACAAATAGGCATTAGATAGATTAAAAAACAAAAAAAGTTATGAAATTGTTTCATAACTTTTTTTGCATTTATTTATTTTTACGGAGGATTTATAAAAAAATCTCTACTAATATGCTAATTAATTATTGTTGTCGTTATTGTCGTTATCATCATTATTTCCATCAAAATCATCTTCGTTTCTATCATAATTGTCATTATTACGATTACGGTTACGGTTACGATTTGGATTAAAATTATTTTGATTTTGATTTGCTTTATTTTCAGCTTTATTTAGATCGAATTGTGAGAATGTAACTTCTATTGTAGTTGTCTTTCCATCTCTATAAACTTCAATCTTAACCTTATCACCTATCTTATAATTCAATAGGGCAGCTTTTAAAGTTGAGTTTGATGTAACTTTAGTATCTCCAACTTTTGTAATAATATCTTTAGGTTTTAGTCCCGCAGATTCTGCAGGTGAACCTGATAAAATTTCATGAATATATACACCTGAGTCTATAGGTAATTTTTCTTGTCCCAATACATTATATCTTGAAACATCTATACCTCTTATACCCAATGAAACACTTTCAAACTTACCGTTTTTAATTATTTGTTCCAAAATAGGTTTTGCAAGATTAGAAGGAATTGCAAATCCGATTCCGTCACTATTTCCGGCTTTCGCTGTATTTATTCCGATAAGTTGTCCTTTATCATTAAATAATCCACCACCACTATTTCCAGGATTTATTGCCGCATCTGTTTGGAATAATCCTTCCATAGTAGAACCGTCTTGTAGTGTAATCACTCTATCTTTTCCTGAAATATATCCAGAAGTTAAAGTTGATTTTAAATTTATACCAAGCGGATTACCGATTGCTATAGCTTTATCGCCAATGGAAACTTGTGAACTGTCTCCAAATTCAACAGGTTTCAAGTCAAGTCCTTTAGGATCTATCTTGATAACTGCTAAATCCAAAGTTTTGTCACTCCATAAAACTTTTGCTTTTCTCTTTGTTCCGTCACTCAATATTACTGTTACGGATTTTGTCTTTGAAGGGTCAACAACATGGTTGTTAGTTAAAATATAACCCTCTTTACTTACGATAACTCCTGAGCCGAGTCCCTTTGTTTGCTTTTGAGTAGAAAACATATCCTCAGAAACCCCAACAGTTGTTATACCTACAACTGATTGCATTGATTTTTGTGCAACAGCTTTTTCTACATTCGGTTTATCAGAAGTATTTATAGTTGTAGTAGTCGCACCTTTGTCAGTTGAAGACTGATTTAAAAGTGATTTTCCACTATTACTCTTTAGATATGCACTAGTTCCCGCTATACTTATAGAACTTGCCAAAACAATTGCCAATAGAAATTTTGAAACGGATTTAAGTCTATTGCCCTTTCTTCTTTTTTCAAATTCTTTTTGAACAATACCATCTACATAAGATTCAAATTCTTTATCTTTTGCTTTTGAATCTTCCATATATGGTTCATTATAAATTTCTTGTTCAATAGAATGGTCGTATGGCTCTTCAATGTGTTCGCCATAATCTCCACCAAAATCTTCATCAACTGTTTCTTTCATTTCATCTATATTTTCATTATTAAATAATTTTTGTGTTTCTTTCATAGACTCTCTGTCAGATGTTTCTTTCATTTCATCTTCAGTATTTTTTGAAGTTTCTTCTATATGTTCTTCATTCTTAATATTATTTTCATTTTCTTCAAAGATATTATCTCTTTTATCGTCCATAATAAATCACCTCATTTTTAAATATCATTTACTATCTTGAATATATTTTAAACCATAAACCTTAAAAAAAACTTAAAGAAAAAACTTTTTTAAAAATTTTTTTAAAAAATATAATCAAAAAAATAAATTTCCTTATTAAACAATATAATACTCTGAATTTTAGTGTAAAATACATGTATTATCTATCAACTGTTAATATTATATCGTTAAGAGCTTAAATGAACTTAAAAAGAGGAGATTTTTTTCTCCTCTTTAATATTTTTTATTATTTTCTCTATTTTTTAAGCCTTATCTTAAAGAATTCCCATATCTTTTCCGGCTAATTCAAATGCTTTTACAGCTTTATCCAATTCTTCTTTGCTGTGAGCTGCAGAAATCATGCAACGAATTCTTCCTGTTCCTCTTGGTACAGTTGGGAATACTATTGCTGAACCGAATACTCCGTATTCTCTCAATTTTTTAGAAAATTCCATAGTTTTAGCTTCATCACCGATAATTACCGGAGTAATTGGAGTTTCTGAATGACCAGTGTTAAATCCTAATTTTCCTAATTGTTCTTTGAAGTATTTAGCATTGTCCCAAAGTTTCTTTTGTAATTCATCTGATTCAATCAACTTTTCAACAGATGCGATACAAGCTGCAGTATCTCCTGGAGATAAAGTTGTACTGAATAGTACAGGTCTTGCTCTGTGGTTTAACCATTCGTAAGCAACTTCGTTACAAGCAACATATCCACCTTTAACTCCGATAGCTTTTGAAAGAGTTCCTATAACAAAGTCAACTTTGTCATGTAATCCGAAATGATCTACAGTTCCTCTTCCGTGACTTCCCATAACTCCTGAACCGTGAGCATCATCAACATAAGTTAAAGCATTATATTTTTCAGCTAATTTTACAATTTCAGGTAATTTTGCTAGGTCTCCGTCCATTGAGAAAACACCGTCAGTAATAATTAAGATTGTTTTATATTTTCCTTGAGCTTCAACTAAAACTCTTTCAAGATCTTCCATATCACTGTGTTTGAAAACTGCTTTATCAGCTTTAGTCATTCTAATACCATCGATAATTGAAGCGTGGTTTAATTCATCAGAGATAATTAAATCGCCTTTTTCTGTAATTGCTTGGATAGTTCCTATATTACAATCATAGCCTGATTGGAAAATGAATGCTCTTGGAGATTTTTTAAAAATTGCCAATTTCTTTTCCAATTCTTCGTGTAAATCCATATTTCCGATAATAGTTCTTACAGCACCTGCTCCTACACCGTATTTTTCAATAGCTTCTTGAGCTCTTTTCTTTAAATCAGGATCATTTGCAAGTCCTAAATAGTTGTTTGCTGATAAGTTTACCATTTCTTTTCCGTCAAGAACAATTGTTGATGAATTCTTTCCGTTTAATACAGGTAATACACGATAAACTCCATCTTCTTTTAATTTATTAACTTTTTCTTGTAAAAATTTTAAATCATGAATACTCATATCTTTATCTCCTATCTATCACTATTTTAATTTTTTTCTCAAATTTTCTAACATATCAACTGTCATCTTGTCTAAATCAAAACTTGGTTTCCAACCCCATTGTTCTCTTGCTGCAGAGTCATCCAATGAATTTGGCCAGCTTTCAGCTATAGCTTGTCTGATTGGATCTACATCGTAGCTTAGTTTAAATTCAGGCATATATTTTTTAATACTTTCTTCTAAAATTTCAGGTGTCAAACTCATAGCTGTAATATTGAAAGCATTTCTGTCCTTAAGTTTTGAAGGATCAGCTTCCATTAAATCAACAACTGCTTTAAGTGCATCAGGCATATAAAGCATATCCATTTGAGTTCCTTTACCTATATAAGAAGTGTAAGCTTTGTTTTTAATTGCTTCATAATAAATATGAACTGCATAGTCAGTAGTTCCTGCACCAGGTAGTGTTTTATAAGAAATAATTCCCGGATAACGAACTCCTCTTACGTCAACTCCAAATTTATTAAAATAGTAATCACACAAAAGTTCTCCTGAAACTTTTGTTACTCCATACATAGTGTTAGGTCTTTGAATAGTAACTTGTGGTGTATTGTCAAGTGGAGTTCCTGCTCCAAATGCTGCTATTGATGAAGGTACAAATACTTTTGCATTTAATTCTCTTGCAACTTCTAAAGTATTTACAACTCCGTCAACATTAACCTTCCAAGTTAATTGTGGCATGCTTTCTCCTCTTGCAGAAAGTATTGCCGCTAAATTTACTATTGTATCAGCCTTAAATTCTTTTGCCAATTCAAACATTCTTTTTGGATCAGTAACATCTAACATTTCAAAACGAATATCTTCAACAGCTGCTTTATTTGCATCTGAACAATCTGTAGCCAAGATGTTTTCTCTTCCATAAATATCCCCCAAATAAAGAGCTAATTCCGTACCAATTTGTCCAAGTGCTCCTGTCATCAAAATCCTTTTCATTATTCAATCTCCTTTCAAAATAGCTAAATAAATTTTTTACTATCCAAATGTATTATACATCAATTTTAATCACTTTACAACACCCTATATAAAAAATATTAATATTTTTATAAACTATAAGCAAAAAAATTAACTAAATTAAGCATAAACAGATAATAAGCTGTATCTATAAAGCACAAAAAAACTAAGGAGATTATCCTTAGTTTTTATACTAAATTTACTATTCTGTTCTTAAAGCTTCAACCGGATTTTGTTTTGCAGCACTCTTTGATGGAATAAATCCGCCTATTAAAGTTAAAATCATGCTGATTAAGATTAAGGTTATAGCCTGTGGAACGGATAAATAAGCCGTTATGTTCGGCATTTCAGTAACTTTTCTTATTACAATATTTATCGGTATTAGTAATAAATATGTTATTCCAACTCCAAGTAATCCTGCAAATAAGCCGATTATTCCGGTTTCCGCATTAAAAACTTGAGATATGTTTTTCTTTGAAGCTCCGATTGATCTTAATATTCCAATCTCTTTCTTTCTTTCGAGCACACTTATATAAGTTATAACTCCAATCATAATGGAAGAAACAATGAGAGATATGGATACGAAAGCAATCAATACATAACTAATTACATTTATAATTGTCGTTACGGAAGAAAGTATCGCTCCAACCAAATCCGTATAGGTTATCATTTTATCTTCTTCGGAATTATTTTTCCTCATCTCATTATAACTGTCCAGTAAAGAAATTATTGATTTTTTAGCTTCAAAATCTTTAGGATAAATACTGATTTTAGAAATATCATTATCTTCCACATAGTTAAATAATTTCATATTATTCTCATACGAACTTTCATTACTATTAGCCATAGCCATAATAAATGATTTTATTTCTTCTTCTTTCAAATTCATAGAAAAGGCATTGCCGAATTTACTTGGATCTATTGATATTGCCTGTGGCAAATTTTTCATAGAAGATGTTAGAACATCTTTAATATTATCGGCTATTGCAGATGATATGTTTTTCATCAAATTTTCTATAAAACTTTGTGAAGAGTTTTGATTTTCTTGCAAACTACCATTTATTAAATCCTTTACTCCTGAAGAAATCATATTTTTTGCTTCAGCAGTTGCAAGATAAGAATTAAAAGAATCTTTTAATTTAGATGGATCGGGCTTATTATTTTCTTTGGCATATTTCAAATATCCATTTGACAGAGCCTTTGCTAATTCCGATATATCTTTATTATCCAGTTTTAAATTTTCTCCCAAAGAATTTAATAGTTTTTTAGTTTCAGCTGAAACTTTTGCTCTCGCTTCAGAAGTTTTCAAATATTCCAGTAAATATTGACTAGATTTATTAGGATCCGTGTAGTTATTCTTTTTTGCAAATTCAGGATAACCTGACATAATGGATTTCATTATATCAGTTATCTTTTCATTTGTAATTAAAGAACCAGAATTTTTAGAAATCATCTTTCCAAAAAATTCCTTTAGAATATTTTTTGCATCATCAGTTTTCATATAATCACTTATTGAGTTTGACAATTCTCTGTAATTAGTCGACGGATCTTTAGAAGAATAATCTAAATATCCTTTTAGAATATCACTGATTAATCCAATTATTTTATCCGAATCAAACTTAATATCTAAATTTTTAAAAAAATCCCTATCCGAATTACTATTCAAATATTTTGAAAAATCAATATTTTTCATTGAATTTGCATTAAAATTTAATTTAGAAGTATCTATTTTAAAAGCTTCAAATAGTTTTTTCTGATCTATTGAAAATAACTTTGCAAAGTCTAAATTCTGTTTAATTTTTTCTCCAAACGGAGTATTTGTCAAAATATTGGTATCTGGACTTTCTTTTTGTGCCTTTACAACTTCACTTTCTTTCGATATTTTTCTTAAATTTGTTTCTAAGTCATCAGTATACCAAATACCGGTTTTCAAAATGAGTGAACTTTCGTCACTATTTGGCGAAGCTATTCCAACTATTTTTAATTTTTTTGAATTATTTTTCAAAAGATTTTCAACAAATGGACTATCAGTAGCATTTTCTATATAAACTTTATTTTTAGAGTCATAAGAATAAAGCTGTGAACTACTTAAAACTTTAAATTCTCTCCCTACAATATCTTCGTATTTCCAAGATATATTATCTTCTTCTACATCAGTTTTTTCTCTATTTGCAAATTTTTTTACCATTTTTGAAAGTTCATCATTATCACGAAGACCCAGTGAATAAAAAATAAAATCAGATAGAGCGCCCTTTGAGTTAGTTATTACTATCGCTTCATTTTCGTTACTCGGCCAAGAACCGTATTTTAAAGTATATTTATCCTTGTATAAGTCGGCATTCTTAGGCAATTTATAAAATACATTCATAGAATTTTTTGAAAAAAGAAAATTATTAGATGACAAACCCATTGACTTCATTGCCTCATTTGGATTTACTTTAACATATTTTTCATTATTTAAAGTATAAATCATAGGCGTAATATCATATTTATATTCTATTGTCTTAGCATAATTATTGATCGCTTTTCCATCATTTTCAAAATATTCTTTCAAGGAAGATAAATCATTTTTATTAATTGCAGATAGCATTTTTTGAATAGCTTTAACTTCTGTTATATCTCCATCATTATTTTCTTCACTTGAATTTTCAAACATTTTACCCATTGAAAAGCTACTTCTGTCAATCTCTATCGGATAAGAAATCATAGTTTCCTCTTCGGTATCCTTGATAAACTGATTTACACCATTGGATAAACCTAAAATTAAAGCTATTCCAATTATTCCGATTGAACCTGCAATTGCAACCATAAGAGTTCTTTTGAATTTAGTTTTTAAGTTATTAAAACTTAAAGCTATGCTTGTAAGATAGGACATTGAAGACTTCCCAAAATTTTTGTGAACTCCCCTGCTTTCGTTTTCCAATATAAAAGGGTTGGTATCAGAGACAATTTGCCCGTCATTTAATTCAACAATTCTAGTTGAATATTCATTTGCCAACTTAGGATTATGAGTAACCATTATTACAAGCCTATCTTTTGCAACTTCTTTAAGCAACTCCATTACTTGAACACTTGTTTCCGAATCCAGCGCACCTGTAGGTTCATCTGCAAGTACAATGCTCGGATTGTTTACAAGAGCTCTTGCTATAGCAACTCTTTGCATTTGACCGCCTGATAACTGATTAGGCTTTTTATGCATTTGATTTTTAAGCCCAACCTTATCCAGTACATCTATAGCCTTTTGTTCTCTTTCAGCCTTAGATATTCCGGAAATAGTTAAAGCTAATTCCACATTGGCTAAAACAGTCTGATGAGAAATTAAATTATAACTTTGAAAAACAAAACCTATTGTATGATTTCTATAACTGTCCCAATCTTCATTTTTATATTTTTTAGTTGATATTCCATCAATTATAAGTTCGCCTTGTTCATATTTATCCAATCCACCTATTATATTTAACAGAGTAGATTTTCCACTACCACTCGGACCAAGAATAGCTACAAATTCACTATCCCTGAAATTGAGAGATACATTATCTAATGCTTTTTGAAACAAGTCTCCGGTTTTATAACTCTTACTGATATTCTTAAGCTGTAACATTCTCGTCCTCCTTTACTAAAATAGATTTTTTCACTTAAATTCAATATACCCCTTTAACTAAAAAATTAAATAAATATAATAAAATTAGCAACTGTCGACTCAAAATTTGTTCAAAAATTTATCATTTCTTATTAATGTAAAAAAATAAAATTGAAAAAACTTTGTTCTAGTGATATAATAAGTATAATTTAACTTTGTTAAATTATACTTGTATTTTATTTTAATATCAAAAAATTTTTATATATAATTTTAAAGTTAATAAAAAAGAGGTGATTTTATGAAAATATTAATTATTGGAAAAGGCGGACGTGAACATGCTATGCTAAAAGCCTGTAAAAAAAGTAAATTGGTTGACAAAATCTACGTTTTGCCGGGAAATTGTAAAATGGATGGTGCTACAAGAGTAGATATAGATATGTATGATATTGAAAAAATTAAAGACTTTGCAATAAAAGAAAATATCGACTTAACTATAGTAGGTCCTGCCGATGTATTGGCACTTGGAATAAAAGATGAGTTCAATAAAAATGATTTAAGGCTTTTCGGGCCTACGAAATCTGCAACAAGAATAGAATCAAGTAGATATTTTACTAAACAACTTATGGAAAAATTAAAGATACCTACAACTAAATATGTTGTATTTACTGATAGAGAACAAGCTCTAAAATTCGTTTCAGAAATTGAAAAATTTCCTGTTACTATAAAGATTGATTCTCTTCCAAAAAATATGGGAATTTTTATCGCCAGAAGCAACAAAATGGCAACAGATATAGTTAATGAAATCTTTGATGAAAATGAAAATTCAAAAATTTTAGTTGAAGAATTTATTATAGGTAAAGAATTCTCAATCTTTGCACTAGTAAAAAATAGCAAAGTTTATCCGCTTCAAATTGTTAAGGATTATAAGAGAACATCTGATAGCGACGATGCTGAACATACAGGTGGTATGGGAGCTTGTAGCCCTGTTGCAAAAATTACGGATAATGAAATTGAACAAGTGGTAGATAAAATCTTAAAACCTATGGCAAAATCAATGTATGAAGACGGTTATGGATTTGAAGGATTTTTATATGGAGAAATTGTTATAACAAAAGATGGAATAAAAGTTTTAAGTTTTAACGCCAGACTTGGAGATCCTGAAGCTGAAGTGTTATTGCCACGTTTAGAGTCCGACTTTGTTCAAAATATTCTGGATGTAATGGATGATAAAGAACCTGAAATTAAATGGAATGATGAAGTCTGTGTTGGTGTAGTTCTTGCATCTAACGGTTATCCGTCAAAAGAAAAATGTCAAGATAAAATTAATCTGGTTCCGATAGAAAGTAATATCTGCTTTATGGGAGTTGAAGAAAAAAATAATGAACTCTACGCAAAAGGTGGAAGAAATTTAATTGTAACAGCTATGGCAAAAGATTTTGAAAAAGCAAGAGAATTAGCTTACAGAGATATTGAAAAATTAAAGAACGATTCTTTCTTCTACAGAGAAGATGTAGGCAAGTTTTAAAAAATTGAAGAAACACTTACAATAAGTCTATTCAATATAATAGGAGAACTCCATAATGAATAATGAAATTAAAATTTTTGACGGTAATAAGATACGTTCTGCATGGGACAATGAAAAAGAAGAATGGTATTTTAGTGTAGTTGATATAGTAGGAGTATTAACCAATAGTAATGATGCTGGAGCATATTGGAGAAAACTAAAACAAAGATTAACCGCTGAAGGAAGTGAGGTCGTGACATTTTGTCACGCACTGAAACTTAAATCTCACAAAGATGGAAAAATGTATAAAACCGATGTTGCTGATATACAAGGAATTTTCCGTATTATTCAATCAATTCCTTCTCCTAAAGCTGAACCTTTTAAAATGTGGCTAGCAGAAGTTGGAAAAGAAAGAATTGATGAAACCATCGACCCTGAACTAACAATCAATAGGGCTTTAGAAACATATCTTAAAAAAGGTTTCTCTAAAGAATGGATTAATCAAAGATTACAATCTATTCAAGTTAGAAAAGAACTTACTGATACTTGGCAAGACCACGGAATAAAAGAAAGTAGAGAATATGCTATTCTTACTAATGAAATATCTAAAGCTTGGAGCGGAATGACAACTAAAGAATATAAAATATTTAAGGGATTAAAAAAGGAAAATTTGAGAGATAATATGTCCTCAACCGAACTTATCTTAAATATGCTTGCAGAAACGGCAACTAAAGATATAGCAAATTCATCAAATCCTTACGGATTAGAAGAAAACAAAAAAGTAGCAAGACGAGGTGGAAATATAGCAGGTAATGCCAGAAAAGAAATAGAACAAGAAACAGGAAATTCTGTTATTACTTCAAAAAACTCCTTAGATTTTAAAAAATTGATTGACAATGTTACTAATAATATAAATGTAGAAGACAAAGATAACGATAACTAAACTTAACAACTAAAAGCATACTCAAGTAAAAGTATAATGAGTATGCTTTTTATATTTGTTTCTATCAAAATTATGAAAAAATTTTTAGTTATTTACCTCTAATGTCTAGCTACTAAACGAAGTTATCTCCCTTATACGTCATCTCGACCGGAGTGGAGCAAAGCGAAACATAGCGGAGAGATCTCATACTTATTCTTGTTTACAAGAATAAGTGAATGTATCGTAGATACATAAAATATGAAACTCTCATACTAAATAGGACTTTGAGAGACTTACATAATAATTTTATCTAATTATTTTTTATTTCTTTCAGAAATACTATTGCTTGCCAGCAAGCAATAGTTGAGATTTCTCCACTTCACTTCACTACGTTCCGTTTCGGTCGAAATGACGTGTTTGGGGGTGCTTCTTCTAACAATACTATGACGTGAATTAGTTTGTTTTTTATATTATTTATATTATGTTTAAATAAAAATTATATAATTTTTTATTTTTTTCTATTATATTTTTTCTTATATATTTATAAAGATGAAGTTTATTTACCTTTAATGTCTAGCTACTAAACGAA
>NZ_JAYKBM010000004.1:0-145285 GCF_035282565.1 Parvimonas sp. D9
GTAAAGGTGGCAACATCAAAGCTAACTGATACTAATAAATCGAAAGCTTGACCAGAAATATATACTCTTTAGTTGTAGGGGTTTTAAACAGAAATATATGAAACAAACAAACAAGTATGGCTGTGATGGCTAAGAGGATACACCTGTTCCCATCTCGAACACAGAAGTTAAGCTCTTAAACGTCGAAGGTACTAGTACATCTCGTATTGGAAGAATAGAAAACAGCCAAACAAAGCATAAATCACTCGAAAGAGTGATTTTTTGTTTTTAGTAAAAACACAATGCTTAACAGCAAAAATAAATAAACAAGAATGGTTATTAAGGCTTATTGGATATAGAATACAGAAGTTAATGACCTAACAGCAATCTGTGATTGCCTCGTAGGTCAGATGCTAAGAAACTCCATTTGTGAAACAAATGGCAAGTTTCGACAGCGAAAGCTCTTAAATGTCGAAGGTACTAGTACATCTCGTATTGGGAGAATAGAAAACAGCCAAACAAAGTATAAATCACTCGAAAGAGTGATTTTTTGTTTTTAGTAAAAACACAATGCTTAACAGCAAAAATAAATAAACAAGAATGGTTATTAAGGCTTATTGGATATAGAATACAGAAGTTAATGACCTAACAGCAATCTGAGATTGCGTCGTAGGTCAGATGCTAAGAAACTCCATTTGTGAAACAAATGGCAAGTTTCGACAGCGAAAGCTCTTAAACGTCGAAGGTACTGATACATCTCGTATTGGAAGAATAGAAAACAGCCAAACAAATCAAAATCACTCGAAAGAGTGATTTTTTGTTTAATTAAATACATATTTTATAGTGAAAGATCAGAGCTTAACAGCAAAAATAAATAAACAATGATGGTTGAGATGACTTAATAGAAAGTCTGAGTTCAAAACAGAAGTTAATGACCTAACAGAAATCTATGATTGCGTAGTAGGTCAGATGCTAAGAAACTCCATTTGTGAAACAAATGGCAAGTTTCGACAGCGAAAGCTCTTAAACGTCGAAGGTACTAGTACATCTCGTACTGGGAGAATAGATAATAGCCAAACAAAAAAATCATCCCAATGAATGGATGATTTTTTTGTTTTAACAACTAAAGTTGAAGAGTAAAAACTCTTCGACTTTTTTTATAAAAGTCGAAATATAAAACTGATGGAAACAGTTTTTAAATTTTTTTATTCTCAGTTGTCAAATATTTAAGCAGGTTTCTTTTCAAAAAGTGTTTCTTTCGGATCGCCTGTTTTATAAAATAATACAATCAAAAATATTACTGTTATAGAAATGAAAGCAAAACAATAACTTCTGCTAATTCCGAATTCCTTTATTATAAATGTAACTAACGGATCACTTAGTATAAATGCAATTTGTACAATTACATTTTTTATTGATAATATTGTAGATTTGTAGTGTAAATCAGTTTTTGAATTTATATACATTGAAAACAGTAAGTAAAAGTAGCCTGTTATAAATCTATATATTGCATAAAAAAACATGGAAACAAAAAAATTTTTCGAAATCCACATAACAAATGTAGAAATCATTAAAAATAAAAAACAGTATTTAAGTTTTACCATGGGATTATATTTTTTTAAATAAATTTGATGAAATTTTGTTCCGAGCATACTAATTATATTTGCAATCATATACATAATTCCGATATATTTTGAATTTATTTTGAAAAAGTCCAGATACTCGGGAAAATAAATTGCAACTTGCGGTATGGAAATATATGAAAGTAATAATATTAGAAATATGAAAACTTGTTTTTTAAAAATAAAAAAAGCAGTTTTAAAATTTACATTTTCTATTTGAACTTTTTCTTTTTCAGTATTTATATGTTTCTCAGATATCGATAGATACAAAAATAAATTCAATATTGATAAAACCATCGAAATTAAAAATGGAAGTCGTATATTGATATTGTATATAAAGCCTATTATGAGTCCACCGAGAATGTTTGAAATTCCACTTGATATTGATGAAATTTCAAACACTTCTTCTTCTCTTTCAAGTAAGTTCATTAACAAAACACTATTTGCTCCGGACATTCCGGCATCTCCAACAGCCATAAAAATTGCACATATTAAAAATTGGAAAAAACTCGTACTGAAAAATAATCCGACTAGAGAGAGAGTTATCATAACAGAACCGATGCATACACTTAATTTCGGAGATTTTTTATCTGCAAACAGTCCAAAAGGAATTTCAAAAATTATATTACTTATACTGGTTACTGAAAAAATAATACCTATTTTGAATATGTCTATTCCAAAATTTTTATAAAATAAAAAAATTATTGGAGAATAGAATAAAATAAAATTAGAAATGAAA
Source organism: Parvimonas sp. D9 (assembly GCF_035282565.1). Lineage (NCBI taxonomy): Bacteria > Bacillati > Bacillota > Tissierellia > Tissierellales > Peptoniphilaceae > Parvimonas > Parvimonas sp. D9. Next base: position 2,341 of record NZ_JAYKBM010000004.1, read on the forward strand.
GTAATTAAATAAACTTTAAATTTATTAGTATTATTTATTTTAAGAAATTTATATTCTAAAACTGACATCTATCATCTCTCCTGTTTTCTATATTCAACGTTTTTTGCTGTTTTATTCTTTCAGCAGGACATCCTCCATTACAAATCTATAAGATATGTTTTATAATACTGGCATTGTATTTTAAGTATATTGTATCATAATTCGAATAAAAAATCTAAATTATTTATAATATATTTCAAATAATTTTTTGTACAAAATATTAAACTAAAATATAGATTTAATTTATAAAAAGAACTATATTCAAACTAATTTGAATTTTCATTTTATTTTAAGTATAATATACATTATATATAAATTTAATAAAATTATTATAGAAAAAAAGGAGTAAATATGTTCGATGTTTATAAATTTTTTGATATGGTTTTAAGTCAAAATGCTTTGGAGATTAAAAAATTTTTTAATGAAGATGCTTATATTGATTGGCATAATACTAATGAAAGATTTACTGTTGATGAGTTTATTGAAGTTAATTGCACTTATCCTGATAAATGGGGTGGAGAAGTTGAAAGGGTTGAACAAATCGGAAATTTAATTATTTCAGTTGCAAAAGTAATAAATGTCTTTGATAAATCTTCATTTTATGTTAATTCCTTTATACTACTAGAAAATGGGAAAATTTCAAAACTTGATGAATATTGGGGAGATAATGGGAAAATTCCTCAATGGAGAATTATTAAAAATATAGGAGTTAAAATAAAGTAATGAATTCATTTTGCAAAAATAAAAATTTATCTGATTATCTTAAATTAATTTTTTTAGTTATTATGTTTATATTTGGGCTTATTTTTAAAGCCTCTACGGGAAATTATATTTTACTTATTGTTTTATTATTAATTGAATATGCTTTTAAGATAGGATTTAATTATATTAATTCTATAAATTATACTATTTCAAATAATTTTTATAAGAATATTTTAAAATTGTTGAATATTTTAAATTTTGAATTTGATTTCTTATTTGTATATTTGTTTTTTGATTCGATTTTTAAATTTAATATAAAGTACCTTGTTGGAATTATCTTTAGTATTTTAGTTATGAGTATAATTTTCTTTTCTTTTTTTGTCTCTTTAAATTTAAAATATGAAGTTTTGACATTTAGAATGGCTAATGAATCAGATAGAGAAAGTATTTTAGAAATATATCTTGAAGGGTCAAATTCCTTAAAAGATGATGGTGTAGATCAATGGCAAGGTAAGTATGTTCCAAGTTTAAAAGATATTGATGAACATTTGGGAATAGACCTTTATGTTTTGGAGTATCATAAAAAAGTTGTATCTACTGCTTGTTTGGTAGAAGGTATAGATGAAGATTATGAAAATATCAATGGCAAATGGAATACTTCTATTCCTTATATAAGTATTCATAAGGTAGCAACTTCAAATGAATACAAAAAGCAAAGTTTTGCAAAAAAGATGATGAGATATGCTGAAAATTTTGCAAAAAGAAAGAAAATGGATTTAAGAATTGATACACATAAGGACAATAAAAAGATGAGAAACTTTATTTTATCTTGTGGTTATAAATATACCGGAGAGTTGATATTGAATGGAGAACTTGAAAGACTTGGATATGATAAAAAAGTAGTGTAAGTTTAAAGTATAAAAAATTGTAAAAGGTATTATATGTATAATAAAACAAGTTTACGTCATAATATTGTATAGGAAAAAGTTCTTATTACGTCATCTTTGGCGGAGTAAATCTAGCCATAACTTTGATTAGTTGTATATAAAAGAAGGTCTGACGGAGAAATTATATCCTTAGATATAATTTCTGTAATTGTTAATATAATTTTTTTATAGACTATGTTACTTGAAGTAAAAGTACATATTTCGATGTATCTTTGATACATATATTTGCTTGCAAACAAGCAAATATATGAGATTTCTCCGCTTCGGTCGAAATGACGTATATGGAAGAATCTTCGTTTGATGGCTAGACGTTAGAGGTAAATTACATTAAAACTAATAAAGTAAATAAAATATTTCACGTCATAGCAGTTAGCATAGGAATTCTCCCAACACGTCATCTTGAGCGAAGTGTAACGGAGTCGAAAGATCTCACTACTATTATTTGTTTGCAAATAATAGTAAGTCCTGTAAAGGACTTATATAAAAATATTATACTATTTTAAACGAAAAAAAGGTTAGAGAATTAAAAAAACTCTAACCTTTTTGTTATATACTAATGAGTTGCTCCGCCTTCTACTTTAATGTCTTCTTTGTTTTCAATTATAGCTTCGATTGCATATTCTAATCCTTTTGCAATCATTTCTAAAGGCATTGATGGCATATTTCTCTTATCCACAACTTGTTCCGGTAAAAATGGAATATGGATAAATCCTGTTCTCATATTCGGATATTTTGTACTTGCAAGATGTGCCATTCCATAGCAAACATGGTTACAAACAAATGTTCCAGCTGTATTTGAAACAGATGCAGGAATTTTGTTTTCAATCATTTTTTGAACCATAGCTTTGATAGGAATAGTAACAAGATAAGCATCTGGACCATCTTCAGCTATTTTTTCATCAATTGGCTGATTTCCTTCATTATCTTTAATTCTGAAGTCATCCATATTTATTCCGACTCTTTCAACAGTTATATCAGTTCTTCCACCTGCTTGTCCTACATTTATTACTACATCAGGTTTTTCAATTTCAATAACTTCTTCAAGCTTTTTAAGACTTTTTCTTGCGACTGTTGGAATTTCCAATTTAATTATTTTCGCGCCTTTAATTTCGTCCGGTAATAATTTTACAGATTCAATTGCGGGATTAATTTTTTCTCCTCCAAAAGGGTCAAATCCACTAACTAAAATTTTCATTTAATCATCTCCTAAAATGCTAATACTAACATAAGCACTATATGAACTAAAATCATTGCAAGAGCCATAGGTGCCTGTGTTTTTATAATCGTATATTTATCTTTAGTTTCTAGTATTGCGCCCGGAACAATATTGAAGTTTGCAGCCATAGGAGTTAATAGAGTACCACAATAACCGCAAGTCATTCCAAGTGCTCCTACTACTGCAGGATTTCCACCTTGTGCTATTACAAAAGGAATTCCTACGCCGATTGTAATTACAGTAAATGCTGCAAATGCGTTGCCCATAATCATAGTGAAGATTACCATACCTAAGCAGTAAGCTACGACACCGGCAACTCTTCCACCATCACCAACGATACTTCCGGCAAAGTTTCCGATTAAGTTTCCTACACCTGCTGCAGTAAATACAATTCCAAGTGCTCCTAAAAGTTGAGGTAATAAACTTGAAGCTCCAACTTGCATTAAAAGTCTTGAAGTATCTTCTTTCATATCTTCAACCTTTGATTTAGCAATTAACAAAGCAATTATAAATGCAATTACTGCTGAAACTCCTAAGACTTGTGCAGTTGAGAATCCGAAAATTATATCTTTACCTTTAGCATCAGTTCCGATTATGAAGTTAAATGATTTAAATTGTGACATTAAAAACGCAAGACCTGCCATTATTAATGCAGGAATAAAAATTTTCCAACCGATTTTATCTGCATTTTTTCTTCTCTCTTCATCTGTTGGAGGAGTAAATTCACCGATTTTAACTTGTTTTGTAAGAGTAAGAACTCCACAAACAACAAGCATTGCACCGACAATAATACCACCTTGATCAGGTAGATATTTAACTAAAAATCCTCCAAATGCAAATATAATTCCAACTAAAAACCAAAATAAAAACGTACCTATTCTCGCTTCTTTATTTTTTAAACCTCTAAAAGCTGTTAAAATTGAAATTAATCCACAAAGAATATATACAAATTCGTCAATAAAGAATGTATTACTACTTATCCATTTTAACATTTTTTTCACCAGCCTTTCTAAGTTTCATTTCAAACAAGAAACATTGAACAATTGACAAAATAATCATTGCCACACCTGCAAATAAAGAATAATAAGCTACTTGTGCTCCGGTTATTGTGTGGCCCTTATCTTTAAGAGTGGAAACTATAAGTAAAACACCTGAAGAAACCGGAAATATATTTTGTCCGAAAAAGTTACCGTAGTTTTCAACGGCACCTGCCAATCCCTTTAAATCTTCAAGTTTAGTTTCTGTAAGATCAACTGTTTTAGTAGCAGCACCTTCAGCCATAGGTAAAATTAAAGGTCTTACAAATTGGATATGTCCACCTAAACGCAAAGAAAATATCGCTGCAATCCAACGGATAAGTAAATATAACCAGATAACCAAACCTGCACTTGCTCCTTTGATTTTTCGTATTCCGTCGGCGGCTTTTTCTTTAAGACCATTTCTTTCCATAATGCCTATTACTATAAGTGTAGTAAAAAACAAACTCATATATCTGTTTGTTACAAAGCCTTTACCTATAATATCCAAAATTTCAACAATACTTTTACCTCCGGCAAGACCTGTTGCAAAACCGGCGATTAAAACTACAGAAATTACATCAAGTTTTAACACAAAACCTACAACAATTATAACAATACCGATTAAAACTAAATAATTTTGCATATCTTCCTCCTACAATATATTTTAATTACTTATTTTTCAAAAAAGTTTTTAATACAATAATTAAATAACTTTTTTTGCGATATAAACATATAAGTAATTAAAAATAGTATAGCATAATTTTTAGGATTTTTAAAGAGTATTAAGTCATTATATGAATTTCATTAAAAAATATAATTAATTAATTTTTTTTATATAAATATAATAATTAGCAAAAAATAAATTTTTAAAATAGTGTATTTACAATAATTATATGGAAGTATATTTTTAATAATCTAAATTGATTAAGAAATATAATCTATATAGATATTTTTAGTGAAATTTATCTAAAATTTGACAATATTGTAATATTGATATATAATAGTAATAGGTTTATGCCCTATGATAAAGCTATTACTATTTCATCAAAACAACAATATCAAAATCAAATTGAAGTTTTGATATAATCATAATATGTTTATGCCTTGTGGTAAACATATTAGAAGATTGTTTCTGTTATGATAAATTTAATTAAAGAAAACAATCTTGAAATTTTATTTTCTTTTTAATATCTAATAAGTAAATAAAATTTTAATTTCATCATAATTACCTTAATTTAATTATCAAAAAGGAGTTATGATATAGTAATGATAGATTCACGACTTATGATAAACTTATTAGAAAATTGTTTTGTTATGATAAATTTAAGAAATATTATTTTTGAAATATTTAATATGTAAAAATTTTTTCACGAAGGAGGATTAAGATGATTTATTTTGATAATGCAGCGACTACAAAAAACAAACCTGCAGAAGTTATTGATGCAGTTGTAAATGCAATGAAAAACTTTGGTAACTCCTCTCGTGGAGTTCATGAAGAAAGTTTAAGTGCAGATAGGATTGTTTTTGAAACCAGAAAAAAATTAGCAAAGATGTTTAATGTTGGAAATTCCCGTCAGGTAGTTTTCACAAAAAATGCAACTGAAAGTCTAAATATTGCAATAAATGGATTATTTTTAGAAAATGACCATATAATCACTTCCGTAGCAGAACATAATTCTGTTTTAAGACCTATAAATTATTTGAAAGAAAAGGGTGTTGAAGTAAGTTACATAGGAGTTTCTGAAAATGGAGTTATTAATTTTGATGAGATTCCATCTTTAATTAAAGCGAATACTAAAGCTATAGTTATAACTCATGCATCAAATGTTACAGGAAATATTACAGATTTAAAAAAGTATGGAGATTTTTGTAGAAATAATAATCTTCTTTTTGTTGTAGATGCATCTCAAACCGCAGGAGCTTTTAATATAGATATGAAAGAGATGAATATTGATGTACTTTGTTTTACAGGTCACAAATCAATGCTTGGACCTCAAGGAACAGGTGCATTATGTGTTAGAGAAGAAGTTTATATAAGACCTTTTATGGTTGGCGGAAGTGGAACTCACAGCTATGATGAGTTTCAACCTGATAAGATGCCGACAAGACTTGAAGCCGGTACTTTAAATTCACATGGAATTGCAGGGCTTCACGCATCTATTGACTATATTTTAAGAAATAAAATGGAAAATTTAACTAATAAAGCTATGGAGCTTGCAAGGAAATTTTATGATGGAGTAACTAAATTTCCTGAAGTTAAGGTTTATGGAGATTTTGAAACAGACCTAAGAGCACCAATAGTTTCATTAAATATTTCAGATATGGATTCTTCTGAAGTTAGTAATATTTTATATGAAGAGTATAAAATTTCAACAAGACCCGGAGCTCACTGTGCTCCTCTAATACACAAAGCACTTGGAACTGTTGAACAGGGTATGGTTAGATTTAGCTTTTCTCATTCAAATACATTTGAAGAGGTAGAGCTTGCTATAAACGCAATTAAAAAAATTATAGATGATAGGAGGGAATAAAATGCGTTTTTTTAACACAAAAAAAGGATTGTTGACTATGGGAATTATCGCAGGTTTTGGCGCTGCTTTACTTGCATATTTAGGCAATCCTAAAAACATGGCTTTTTGTATAGCTTGTTTTATTAGAGATACTGCAGGAGCTATGAAGTTCCATAATGCAGAAGTGGTTCAATATTTCAGACCGGAAATAGTAGGTATTATTTTAGGTGCATTTTTAATTTCATTATTTACAAAAGAATACAGATCAACAGGCGGTTCGTCACCCGTTATAAGATTTTTCTTAGGTGTAATAATGATGGTTTGTGCTCTTGTATTTTTAGGATGTCCTTTAAGAATGATTTTAAGAATGTCAGCAGGAGATATAAGTTCTTATGTAGGATTTGTTGGGTTTGCAGCAGGAGTTGCAACAGGTTCATTCTTCTTAAGAAAAGGATTCAGTTTAGGAAGAGCTTATCCTGTTAAAAAAGAAAATGGATATGTTTTACCGATAGTTGTAGCACTGCTATTCGCTTTAGTTATTGCTGTTCCATCACTTTACGTTTTTAGTAAAAAAGGACCCGGAAGCATGCATGCAGTATGGTATGCAGCACTTGGAGTAGGACTTGTATTTGGTGTAATCGCACAAAAAAGCAGAATGTGTTTTGCAGGTTCACTTAGAGATATAATTTTACTAAAAGACTTTAGATTATTTTCAGTAATAGGCGGAATTTTCATCGTTATGTTAATCTATAATATAGCAACAGGAAATTTCAAATTTGTTGCTTTTGGACCAATAGCTCATGCTCAAACAATTTGGAATTTACTATCTATGTATGCTGTAGGTTTTTGTGCAGTATTACTTGGAGGTTGTCCTTTAAGACAATTAGTTCTTGCAGGAACAGGTTCTTCAGATTCAGTTATTACTGTACTGGGAATGTTCGTAGGCGCTGCCTTTGCTCATAATTTCAAATTGGCAGCAGGTGCAGCAGCAGTTGAAAATGCAGCAAAAGGAATTAAAGCTGCAGCAGGTGGACCTGGAATAAATGGACAAATATTTGTTATTATTTCAATAATTGCTTTGTTTATAGTAGCTTTTTACGGATTGAAAAGAGAAAAAAATAGATAAAATTTAAGGAGATAGTTATGAAAGAATTAGACGTTAGAGGATTATCTTGTCCGGAACCGGTTTTAATTTTACAAGATGCCCTTAGAGAAAATAAAAATGAAACATACAAAGTCTTAGCCAGTGAAGCTCATGTTGTAAAAAATATAACTCATTTTGCAAACAGTCAAGGCAAAAAAACTTCTGTAAAAGAAGTTGGACTAGACTTTGAAATTATTGTAGAATAATGAAAGAGACTAAGCTGTATATAACATTTTATACTACTGCAGAGGCAATGGCAACTGAAAGTGTGTGCAGAGAAAATAACCTTTCTGGAAAACTTGTCCCTGTTCCTAGAGTTTTATCAGCAGGTTGTGGGATTGCATGGGAATGCAGTCCCATTTTAAAGCCAAGTCTATTAGAACTTTTAGAAAAAGAAGATATAGAATGGGAAGAATGTAAAGAAATTTAGATTTAAGGAGAATTTATGAAGAAAAATTTTAAATTAGCTCTTTTAATGGCTTTTTGCTTGACTGTAACTGCTTGTGGTAAGAAGGAAGAAAAACAGTCAGAAAATAAAGTTGAAAAGCAACTTAAGACAGAAATTAATTATGGGATAACATCTTCTCCTGAAGGGAAATTTAATCCTTTATTTTCAAACACTCAATATGATGGAAATGTAAATGCGCTAGTTTATGATTCGCTTTTGAAGTTGAATTCAAAAATAGAATTGGAACCAGCGATGGCTGAGAAATATGAAATTTCAGAAGACGGGAAAAAGGTTGTATTTACTTTAAAAGATGGATTAAAGTTCCATGATGGAAAGCCAGTTACTTCAAAAGATGTTAAATTTACTTTAGAAGCAATGGCAAGCCCTGACTATAAAGGAGATTTACAAAGCTATGTTCAATCTATAGAAGGGTTTAAAGAATTTCAAGGTGGAAAAGAAAAGGAACTTAAAGGAATAGTTTGTAAAGATGATAAAACTGTTGAAATTAATTTTAGTGTTCCATATTCACCAGTTTTAACTAATATAGGAACATTAGGAATTTTACCTCAACATATATGGGGAGAAGTTCCCGTTAAGGATTGGGCAACTAAAACTGAATTGCTTAATAAACCAATAGGTTCAGGTCCTTATAAAATTGAAGAATTTAAAGCAGGAGAATTTGTAAAACTGTCTGCAAATGAAGATTACTACAATGGAGCTCCAAAACTAAAGACTTTTGTTTTTAAAGTTGTTAAAGAAGAAACAGTGAGTGCTGAGCTTATCAATGGAAGCATTGATGTTGCAGACATTTCTAGTATTAAAAAAGCAGATATGACAACACTTAAAGATTCAGGAATTGAAATCAAGCAATATCCTAATTCAAAAATGCAATATATGGGATTTAATCTTAGAAATGAAGTTTTAAAAGATATAAATATAAGAACAGCAATTGCTTATGGTATTGATAGACAATCAATTTTAGATGGACTTTTGGAAGGAAAGGGTGTTATCATTAATACTCCAATGGTACCAAGTCTTTGGTCTTATCCTAAGGAAGGTTTAGTTGAATATAAATTTGATGAAGCTAAAGCTAAAGAACTATTAGAAAAAGCTGGATACAAAGACACTAATAATAATGGTATTGTTGACAAAGATGGAAAAGAATTGGAATTTACTTTAACTGTTCCTACAGGGGATACTGTTAGAGAAAAGACAGCTACAGTAATTCAACAAAATCTTGCTAAAATTGGAATTAAGATTAATTTGGAAATGTTGGAATTTAAAGCAACAATGAATAAAGTTGTAGGGAATCATGAATTTGATTTATATTTAATGGGAAACACTTTAGAAGCCGACCCAGATCCAACTCCAAATTGGTATTCAACTCAAGCAACCGATAAAAAAGGAGAGTTTGGATGGAATATATCTGGATTTAAGTCAACTGAGGCTGATAAATTAATGGATGCTAATAGACAAGCTACTAAGCAAGAGGAAAGAGCAAAAATTCTTAATGATTTTGGTAAATTATTGAATAAAGAATTGCCTTGGGTACCTCTTTATGCTTCAGATATCACAAAGGCTTATAGCAAGAAGTTAAAAAATTATGAACCTAATACATTTGTTGATTTTTATAATGTAGAAAAATGGGAGTTGGAAAAATAATTTTAAAGAAGATTTTTGTTGATTTTTAAAAAATCTTTTATTATAATTAGTAATATATAAATAGTCATCTTGATTTTCAAGATGACTGTTTTATATGTAGAAGAATTTGGATTGGAATTATTATGAAAAAATTTTTAATTAAAAGATTTACAATTTCTCTAATAATTTTGCTTGGGATATGTGCCTTTATGTTTATTTTATTGCAATTATCTCCAGGTAATCCATATATGGATTCTATGAAACCTGGAATGAGTCCAGAGCAAATAGAGAATATGTTAATTCAAAAAGGCTATTATGACCCTGTTTACTTAAAATTTATAAAATGGTTTAAAGATATTCTATTTTTTGATTTTGGATATTCTATAAAATATGGACAAAGTGTAAGTTCTTTGATTATGGAAAGAATTCCAAATACTTTATTTATAACATTACCAGCTTTTACAATTGCAATTATTTTATCAATTTTTGTTGGACGTTTTGTTGCCTATAAAGGTGGATTTTTAGATAAATTTGTAGATATTATTTCTGGAATAGGAATTTCTATACCAACATTTTTATTTGCAATATTATTTATAAAGTGGTTTGCTTTTGATATTAAAATATTTCAAATTTCAGGTACTGGAAATCTTTCTAACAAAGTTGGAATGGAGTTTATTTTGAATAAAATTTATTATGCTTTTTTACCAATTTTAGTTCTAACTGTTATTCAGTTTTCATCATTGGTAAGATTTGTTAGAGCGTTTATGCTATCTGTAAAAAAGGAAGATTATATTAGAACATATCAAGGGTTTGGAATGACAAGATATGAAGCATACAAAAAAATAGGATTTAGGAATATTTTACCAAGACTTTTAACAATGATTTTTACAGAAGTTCCTAATTTAATTTCTGGAGCTTTGATTACGGAAACAATTTTTGTTTGGCCAGGTCTAGGAAAACTAAATTATGACGCAGTTTTTTCAAGAGATTATCCACTAATTATGGGAATAATTATCGTGATTTCTTTTGTAGTTTTGATTTCTAATTTAATAGCAGATATTATAAACTATTATTTGGATAAGAGGATAGGTATTTAGTATGAAAACGAAATTTACAGTTGGAAGTATTTTATTTATATTAATATTGTCATTTGTTTTTATAGCACCAAAATTTTATGGTAAAAATCCAAATGAAGTAAATTTAACTATGGTTGAAAAAGCTCCAAATAAAGCGAATCCACTTGGAACTGATGAAACTGGAAGAGATGTGCTTGCAAGATTGATGGCAGGCGGAAAAGTTTCTTTGACTGTTGGAATTTTAGCAAGTTTAGTAAAATTGTTTATATCTCTATTTCTTGGATTTTTTGCAGGATATTTTAAAAAGTTAGATAGAATAATTATGAGAATTTGCGATGTGTTTATGTGTTTTCCATTCTATGTGCTTGCTATTTCAATATCTGCATTTATTGGTCCATCAATTAAAAATTTAATTATTATAATTGCATTTTTTACTTTTGCATCGTCTACAAGACTTATAAGGACTGAGATTAAAGCTATTAAAGATAAAGAATTTATTCAAGTTTTAAAGATAAATGGAGAAAGTAACTTTAAAATTTTGATAAATCATATTATTCCAAATCTTAGAAATACAATTTTAGTAATATTTACTACTTCTGTAGCACAAGGAATTTTAATGGAATCTTCGTTGTCCTTCTTTGGTTTAGGTGTTAAAGAACCTATGTCAAGTTGGGGTTCTATGTTATCTGTTGCATTAAATATTTTAAATATTCAAAAGAAGTGGTTTATGTGGCTACCTGCAGGTATTTTAGTTTTAACTTTAGTATTTTCTATAAATTTGATGGGAGAGGGGCTTAAAAATGATAGAAGTAACTAATCTAAAAATTGAAGTTTCAGAAAAAGTTCTGGTAGATGAAATTAGTTTTAAACTTTCTGAAAATTATAGTTTAGGAATAATTGGGAGTTCTGGTTCTGGAAAAACATTGACAAGTTTATCTTTAATGGGACTTTTAGACACAGATATTTATAAAATATCAGGAAGTATAAAATTATTTGGAGAGGAAATTATTGGAATTTCAGAAAAAGAGATGGCTAAGAAAAGACTTTCAGAAATATCTTTTGTCTATCAAAATCCATTTAATACTTTTTCTCCAGTAGAAAAAATAAAAAATCAGTTTGATAGAATTTATAAGATAAAAAAGTTAAAAAAAGATAATGAGAAAATAAGAAGATTATTGGAAGAAGTTTCTTTAAATGAAAGTCATCTTGAAAAATTTCCTTATGAACTCTCTGGTGGGGAATTACAAAGACTGGTAATAGTAACCGCTTTATTATTAAATCCAAAAGTATTAATTTGTGATGAACCCACTACTGCACTTGATGTTGAAGTAGGGGAGAAAATAATTGAACTTTTAAATACTATTAGGAAAAAAGAAAAATTATCATTGATTTTTGTAACTCATGACCTTAGTATAATTGGAAATATTACTGAAAGACTTATAATTATGAATAATGGTAAAATTGTTGAGTCTGGTAAAACAGAAGAAATCTTAATGTCTCCAAAAGATGAGTATACAAAAAAATTATTAAGCTATTCAAGGTTAGGTGATTAAATGTTAGAAATAAAAAATTTAACCGTAAAATATGAAGAAATTATTCTAGATAATATTAATCTAAAATTAGATAAAAAAATATATGGCTTAAAAGGAGATTCTGGTTCTGGAAAAACTACTTTTATAAAAGCTTTACTCGGACTTATTGAGTATAAAGGAGAATTATTTCTTGATGGAGAAAAATTGAAAAATAGAAAAAACTTTCAAGTGGTCTTTCAAAATCCTTTTAATTCATTTGATTCAACAAGAAAAATAAGATTTTCTATCGATGAGATTTTAAGTCTAAATGGAGTTGAAATTAATTTGGAAGAATTGGCTAATAAAGTAGGAGTTGATACTTCGCTTTTTGATAAATATCCTAAAGAATTGTCAGGTGGAGAATTGCAAAGACTTTCAATTGCAAGAGCAATATCAACAAATCCCAAAGTTTTAATTTTTGATGAGCCTACATCTGCTCTTGATGTGGAAAATCAGAGAAATATTTTAGATTTAATAAAGACATTTAAGGACAAAATTATAATCTTTATAAGTCATGATTTAAAAGTAATAAAGTATATTTCAGATGAAGTATTAATTTTAGATAAAGAAAGTAAAAAAATAATCTTAAAATAGTAATATATTAATATATAATTTAAAGTTTGACATTAGTAATTAATTACTATATACTAAAATTCATATATTTATTTGTTGTGAGGTAGAAGTTTTGATAAAGAATTCGGAAATAAAAGAAAGAAATTATGGAATTGATTTGCTTCGAATTATTACAATGTTTATGATTGTAAATTTGCATATTTTGTATCATGGTGGAATTTTATCGAGTGAAAAATTATATTTTGGAAGTACAAAATTTAATATAGTATGGATAATAGAGATAGTTTCTTATGTGGCTGTGAATTGTTATGCTTTGATATCCGGTTTTGTTGGAGTCAATTCAAAAAATAAGTATTCCAATATAATTTTATTATGGCTTAGAGTTGCTTTTTATTCTATTTTAATATATTTAATAGCTTGTAAATGTGGAGTTGTAGAATATGATCACAATACTTTTATCACTTATTGTTTTCCTGTTTTGAATACAAAATATTGGTATTTTACAGCATATTTTGCTCTGTTTTTCTTTATGCCAATATTAAATGTGGGGTTACAAAATTTAAAGTATGAGCAACTTAGAAATGCAATTATTATGATAATAATTGTAGTTTCTATACTTCCTTTTATTTATGCAGGAGATGTTTTTCATTGCAAAAATGGATATAGTTTTGTATGGTTAATGGTTTTATATTTAATTGGCGGTTTTATAGGAAAGTATAATTTGAATATAAAATTTTCTAAAATTTTAATGCTATTATTATTTATTGTTTGTGTAGCTTTGGAATTTGGAAGTCTATATTTGACAAATTATATGAAATTAAAAGGAGTTGAAAACTTCAAATATACTTTAGTTTCATACACATCTCCAACTATGCTGTTATCAGGAATTGCATTGCTTGTTCTATTTTCAAAACTAAAATTAGGATTTTTAGGAAAGATAATTTCTTTTCTTTCTCCTCTTTGTTTTTCGGTTTATTTAATACACGAGCATAAAGTAATTAGAAATAAATATATAGCTGGACAATTTGAAAGGTTTTTGGATTATCCGACTAAAGAAATGGTAATTTCAATAGTAATAACAGTAATTTCTATATTTTGTATTGGAATATTTATAGATTTTTTTAGAGAATGTTTATTTAAAATTTTAAGATTAAAAAAATTGTTTAGTTTTATTGATAAAAATTAGGTGAAAGCCTAATTTTTTTATGTAAATTTTTGGATTTTTTATTAAAAATATGATAAAATAAGGCTTGTATGAATGGAGGAAATATGGGCTTAAGATTTTGTCCGCTTTTTAGCGGGAGTGACGGGAATTGTTGCTTTTTAGAAGTTGATAATAAAAGATATTTAATAGATGCAGGTTTTAGTGGAAAGAAAATTGAATGTAATTTAAAACAATTGGGAGTTGATCCAAGTACGATTGATTTAATATTTTTGACTCATGAACATATTGATCATATTAGAGGTGCAGGGGTGCTTTCCAGACGTTATGATATCAAGATTTGTTCTAATGTTGAGACATTGACTGCCGGAGCATCTAAACTTGGTAAAATTAAAGATGAAAATATTGTGGTTATCGGCACTGAAAAGAAGCACAGATTTTCTCTTTTTGATTTATATACCTTGGAAATTTCTCACGATTGTGCGAGAGGAATGGGCTTTGTTTTTAATACGGATTATGGGAAAGTCAGCCTTTTAACTGATACGGGAATTATTACAAACCACATGAAAGAAAAGATTAAGGGGTCAAAGATTTTTTATTTTGAGGCAAATCACGATTTGGAAATGCTTAAAAAAGGACCTTATGATTATAATTTAAAACAGAGAATTTTGGGAGATTTCGGACATATTTCAAATGTTACAAGTGGAAATGTACTCTCCGAAGTTGTAACTGACAAATGCAAAAAGGTATATCTTGGACATTTAAGCGAAACGAATAATGAAGAAAAACTAGCTTATGACGAAGTTTTTGGGATTTTAAATAAAGAAAATGTAATACAATATACGAATTTAGAAGTTGCAAAGAGATTTGACAACAGCAGTATAACGGAAGTGTAATATGAGTATAAAAATTTTATGTGTAGGAAAACTATCTGAAAAATTTTTTAAAGATGCTTGTGATGAATATAAAAAGAGAATTTCAGCCTTTTCAAAAATTGAAATTATTGAAATTCCTGAAGAAAAAATTTTGACACAAACTCCAAGTAAATTGGAAATTAAAAATGTATTAAAAAAAGAAGAGGGAAGAATTTTAAATAAAATTTCAGACTCCGATTTTGTGATAACTCTTGAAATTTTAGGAAAATCAGTGAATAGTGAAGATTTTTCAAAGTTTTTAGAAGAAAAAATGAATGACGGAAACTCAAAATTTATATTCGTAATCGGTGGAAGTTTCGGACTAGGAGATGAAATAAAGAAAAGAAGTAATTTCAAACTTTCTTTTTCAAAATTTACACTCCCACACCAATTATTTAGAGTTGTTTTATTAGAACAAATCTACAGAGCTTTTAAAATTATGAATAATCAAATATATCATAAATAGGAGAAATATGGAAAATAAGGAAATAAAAGATATAATGGAAAATAGAGAAAATAACTTACAGGCGACTTGCCCTGTTCTTTTTCCTGAAAACGAAAGAGCCGAGCTTAAAGATATTGAAAGGTCGCTGATAAAAAGATATAGAAAACATATTTGGTCAAAATTTGTAAAGGCGATTAAAGAATACAATTTAATAGAAGATGGAGATAAGATAGCAGTTGCAATTTCAGGTGGAAAAGACAGCTTGATTATGGCAAAACTCTTTCAAGAGCTTAAAAAGAATGGAAAAGATAATTTTGAACTTGAATTTATAGCGATGGATCCGGGTTATCATCCGTCCATAAAAGAGTTGCTTTTAGAAAATGCAAGTTATCTTGAAATTCCTCTTACATATTATCCTGCTGATATTTTTGCGGTTGCGGACAAAATTGCAGGAGATTATCCTTGCTATATGTGTGCAAGAATGAGAAGAGGCTCTCTCTATGCGAAAGCTAAAGAGCTTGGTTGTAACAAATTGGCATTAGGACATCATTTTAATGATGTCATTGAAACTACAATGCTCAACTTACTATGCGCAGGAAGTTTTAAGACAATGCCACCTAAACTAAAGGCGAAAAATTTTGAAGATATGGAAATAATAAGACCATTATATCTTATAGAAGAAGAATATATCATAAGGTGGATGAAATCAACAGGACTTACGCCTTTAAATTGTGCTTGTATGGTTGCAGCGAAAAAAATCGGAAACAAAAGATATCAAATAAAGGATTTAATAGAAAATTTGAAAAAAGACTTTAAAAATGTCGACAGTTCAATTTTTAGAGCAGCAGAAAATGTAAACATAAATTTACTATTAGGCTATGAAATAAATGGACATAAAGTCGATTTCAACGAAAAATACGAAAATGACAATCCGTTTTATGAATAGAATATTTATATTAATTATGGGAGAATGAATATGAAAAATAAAGTTTATATTACTGGAGTTTGTGGAACTGTAGGATTAGAGTTGGCAAAATACTATATAGATAAAGGCTTTTATGTTATTGGAATAGATATTAATGAAAATGAGATAGTTGTTGTTGAGAAAAGTATAAAAAATGAAAAAGTAAAATTCATTCCTTTTGATGCTTATTCTAATGAGGCTTTAAATTTAATGGATACTTTAAAACCTGATATTGTTATTCATTCTGCTGTTATAAAAAATACTAAATACAACGAAATTTATCGAGATTATTATCATAATGTTAATGTTGAAAACACGAAGAAATTGATTAATAAAGTGTTAAATTCTGAATACGTAAAAAGATTTATATTTTTATCAAGTGATGAAGCATATAATCCTGTAAACTTTTTTGGAAAAGATAAATTAGAAGTTGAAGAAGTTATCAGAACTATCAACAGTAACGATAAGATAGTACAAGCTGTTAGATTTCCATTTATACTAGAAAGTAAAGGCTCTGTTTTTCATATATTTAGAAATCAGGCAAAGAATGATTTACCCTTAACAGTTACACATAAAAATATAAAAAAGATAGCTACCGATATAAAAAGTTTCATTGATATTTGGGCTAAATTTGACGATAAAATACTTGAAAATGGTATTTTTAATTTCGAAATTGGAAGAGAAATTCATATATATGAACTTGCTATGGATACAATAAGAGATATGAAATCAAGTAGCAATATAGTAATATCAGGATTAAGAGAAGGAGAAGTTTTAGATAGAAAAATTATTAAATCTAATGAAGAAAAAATCTATGATAGGATTTTTAAACTAAATTAAGTTCTAATTCATCAGATGTAAAAAACTTTTGACAATTAAAAAGTTTAAATGTAAAAGAAATTTGGTATAATTTACGTATTTTATAATAGAATTTTATAAAAAATAGTTATAACAGTGAATTTTTTATTCGCTGTTTTTTTGTTGGAAATTTTAATGTATCTGCGATACATTTTAGTTTTGCTTATTCATAAGCAAAACTATGAGATTTCTCCGTTTCGCTATCGCTACAGTCGAAATGACGTATAAGGGAAAAGTCGCTGTTTTAGGGCTAGACGTTAATGGGAAATAAACTTCAAAAAGCTATATTTGATAAAATTTAAAATAGTTTAATAAAATTGAAATTACTAAAAATTGTATAAATCATAATAGTTCACGTCATATTACTTTGCAAAGAAAAGCCCCTAACACGTCATCTTGAGCGAAGTGAAACGAAGTCGAAAGATCTCAATTATTGTTTGTTTACAAACAATAATATTTCTGAAAGAAATTTTAAAAGAACTAGAAATTAATTTTTTATTAAATTTGAAAATCAAATCAATGACTAAGATTTTTTTCTGTAATTTATGTATCTACGACACATTCACTTTTGTTTGCAACAAAAGTCTGAGATTTCCACAGTCGACTGTACTCAAATCGAAGATTTGAACAATCTTTGCGTCAGACCTACTATTGATTGTTTACAAGCAAAACTATGAGATTTCTCTACTACACTCTACTTCGCTACGCTTCGTTCCATTCCGGTCGAAATGACATATAAGGAGAATAACTTTGTTAAGTGGCTAGATGTTAATGGGAAATAAACGTTAAAAAGCATAAGAGTAAAATAAATAAAATTTAAATAATTTAATAAAACGGTAATTATTAATATGTTGTATAAAAAAATATTTCACGTCATGTTATTATGCAAAGAAAAGCTCACGACACGTCATCTTGAGCGAAGTGAAACGAAGTCGAAAGATCTCAATTATTGTTTGTTTACAAACAATAATATTTCTGAAAGAAATCATAAAAGAGCTAAAAATTATTTTTTATTAAATTACAAAACAAAAATCCCAAAAAATATATTGACTTTATATACTATACATTATATAATATAAGTAAGTTAATAATAGTTAGGAGAAAGGAGTGCTTATGTTTTCAATTCAGGGAGAAATTTTAGACTTTTGTGTTCTTGCGATAGTTAATCGAAGCGATACTTATGGTTATGAAATTACTCAGAAACTTATGGCTACTATTGAAATTTCAGAGTCAACTCTCTATCCGGTTTTGAGAAGACTTTTAAAAAATGGTCTTTTGGATAGTTATGATGTAGCTTTTGATGGTAGAAATAGAAGATATTATCGTATAACAGGGGCAGGTCGAGATGTTTTAAATTTTAATAAAGAAAAATGGAATATATATGTTAAGCAGGTAAATCAAATTGTTGGAGGTAATGATGAGTAGAAGAACTTTTATGCGAAAGCTTATGTCTTATCTAAAAAATATTTCGAGGACAGAAAGGCAAAATGTAGAGAATTTTTACAATGAAATGTTTGATGAGCAGGGAATCGGTCTTGATGATGAAGTTCCTGAAAGTTTTGGAAATCCGAGAAAAATTGCAATGGAAATTTTGGCAGAAGATATTGAAATTGAAGAGGAAAAAAGTGAAAGAAGTGGTAGAAAGAAAAATAGTTTTTGGAAAAAATTATCTCTTGTAGGACTTGGAATTTTTTCTTTTCCATTATTAGTTCCAATTTTTGTTATAGCAATTCTTTGCTTTGTAATTTGGATTGTATTTTCTGTTGTAGGATTATTGATTTCTTTGCTCACTTTACCTTTTTCATTTATTTTTAATCCCGAATCAATTATTACTTGGGGTTGGAAAGTTATAGTATTTATAATTTTAGTCTATATTTTTGCGTGGATGATAAAGGGACTTTATAATATGCTAATTAATGATATTTCAAAAAATCCGGGCAGATATAACAGAAAATATGTTAGAGTTAATTATCAACCTAGTGAAAATGAAGATTATGAAATTTATGAGGAGGAAGAAATGGACTATTCAAATGCAAATATGGACACTTTTTTTGAAGATATTGACGATATAGAAGTTGATTTTAATACTTTAAGTGTAAAATTTGAAATCAGTGAAGATGAAGTTGTTAGAGTGAAGTCAAGAAATTTAAGAAGAACTAAATTGTATTGTGAAAAAACTCAAAATAAATTGAAAATTTATAATAAGGGTTTAGTTGGTCATCTTGATGATAGAGGAATTATAATTGATGATGATTTTATTAAGGATTCTTCACTTACAATTTATGTTCCTGAAGATGTTTCAATTTGTGGAGAAATTAATGCTTCAAGTATTAAAATGAAAGATTTAGAGCTTAGAGATTTTAATTTAGAAGTAAATGCCGGAAATGTAAATCTAAATAATCTTGAAGTTAAGAACTTTGATGTTGAAGTAAATGCCGGAAATATCAGAGGAGATGTTGAATATCAAGATATGTTTGAACTTGATGTCAAGGCGGGAAATGCTACACTTGAAGTTGATAAATTGTATGGAGAAATAGAATATGAATATAGTGTTGGAATGGGAAGTGTAAAAATTTTCGGAGAATCCTTTGCAGGATTTGATAAAAGCGGAAGAAAAAACAGAGTTTCTGATGTTAATATGAAGATAAAATGTGAAGCGGGGAAAGTTACTATAAGTTAATTTTATAATTTTACTTGTCAACTTAATTATGTTATAATGGTCTTGTAAAATATTTTATATTAGGAGGAAGGTTATGACTAACAAAAGTGCATGGTTACAAATTGAAGATGCAGAAAAAGATTTAGTTTTTAGTTTCTGCGAAGACTACAAAAAGTTTTTATCAGTTGCAAAAACAGAAAGACTTGCTTGTACAGAAATTATTCGTCAAGCGAAGGAAAAGGGCTTTAGAGATTTGGAAGAACTTTATAAATCCGGTGAAAAATTTAAGGCGGGAGATAAGTTTTATATAAATCATAAAAATAAGTCAGTAGCTCTTTTCGTAATGGGGACTGAACCTTTAGAAAACGGATTGAATATCGTTGGGGCGCATATTGACAGTCCACGTTTGGATGTTAAGCAAAATCCTTTGTATGAAGCAAATAATTTGTCAAAATTAAAGACTCACTATTATGGTGGAATTAAATTATATCAATATGCAACTATTCCTTTGGCAATTCATGGAGTTGTTTACAATTCTGCCGGAGAAAAAATAGATATACATATTGGAGAAGATAAAGGTGATCCTGTATTTTGTGTAACAGACTTATTAATTCACTTATCTAAAAACCAATTAGGTAAAACAGCTCGTGAAGCCTTAGTTGGAGAACAAATGAATATTCTGATGGGAAATATACCTTTAAAAGATACTGAAAAAGACGCTGTTAAAGAAAATGTTTTAAAATTGATAAAAGAAAAATATAATTTTGAAGAAGAAGACTTTAAAATTGCTGAATTGGAAATTGTACCAGCAGGAGAAGCAAGAGATTTAGGATTTGACAGATCAATGGTTTTAAGCTATGGTCAAGATGATAGAGTATGTGCTTTTACAACAATGCGTGCTATTTTTGAAATTGAAAATCCTAAGAAAACAGCCTGTGGATTATTTATGGATAAAGAAGAAATAGGTTCAATGGGTAATACAGGTATGGCATCATATTTCTGGGAAAATACAATGACTGAACTTGTAAATCTTGAAGGAGAATTTTGTCAATTAAAAGTTAATCGTTCTTTAAAAAATTCTAAAGTTTTATCAGCAGATGTTACAGTTGGTTTTGATCCTGATTTTCCTGATGTTTGTGAACAAATGAACTCTGCATTTATCGGCTCAGGAATTTCAATTTGCAAATATACCGGAAGCGGTGGAAAATTCGGTTCAAGTGATGCAAATGCTGAATTTTTAGCGGAAGTTAGAAAAGTATTTAAAGAACATAATGTTGTATGGCAAACTTCAGAACTTGGTAAAGTAGATCAAGGTGGTGGCGGAACAATCGCATTACTTCTTGCAAAATATGGTGCAGAAGTTTTAGATGCAGGTCCTGCTACATTAAGTATGCACTCACCTTATGAAGTTACAAGTAAAATAGATGTTTATATGAGTTATAAAGCATATAAGGCATTTATGTTATAAGATTTAAGATAAAAACAAACCCACCTGAAAGATGTTAAACATCAAGCGGGTGGGTTTTCGTTGTAAAATAATCTACTTCTTAATTATTTATGAAATAAATCAAAAGTAGCTAGTCTTAATTTGTAAAATTGTAATTTGATTTTAAAAATTTTAATTTAATTTCTATTTATGCTCTTCAACTGTATTTTTTTCAATATTAAATACTTTTAGAGCTGATTTTCTAAGTTTATCTTTTTCTTCATCAGATTTTTTAAAATCATTATTGTATAAAGTTCCTTCCCAACTTCCATACATTGGATTTGGTAACATTATATATTTATCTCCCCAGTCATTTGCATGATCTTTAACGAATTTATCTCTTCCTTTTAATGATCCGTCTTCAGGAGTTGCAAAGTCATGTAAATTATCTCCGACTAACATAACAATCTTATGAGTTTCTTCAATTTTTTTACGTCTGGCATCTTT
Organism: Parvimonas sp. D9; assembly: GCF_035282565.1. Lineage (NCBI taxonomy): Bacteria > Bacillati > Bacillota > Tissierellia > Tissierellales > Peptoniphilaceae > Parvimonas > Parvimonas sp. D9. The sequence continues at coordinate 24,162 of NZ_JAYKBM010000004.1, forward strand.
GCCCTTTTCTCCTTTTGCTTTTAACATTAAGTTTCCATCTGATTGTAGAGGAAGTTCTTTTTCTAAAAGATTTTTCTTAGTAGCTTCAAATTCTGTTTCTGCATTTCTATCTGTTACATAATAAATACTAACATCATTTTTATTTGCAAAATCTAAAAATTCTTTTGCTCCATATACAACATCAGCTTTTGCATACATAACCCATTCATGCCATCCTTCTGGATAGGATTTTCCGTTAATTGCATAATAAGCTTGAATTGGTGAGTTGTCAAGAACTGTTTCATCCAAGTCTAAAACGACAGCCAATTTTTCGCCTTTAGCTTTATTTTTAATTTTTTCTTCCAATGATTTTTTTGCAGCATTATATCCTTGAGTGTAAAGCGCTTTAGCTTCTGCAGATGTTTGATACCAAGTAACTGCCATTAAATTCTGAGAAGGCAGATTGACCTTATCTTTTTTCTCTTGAGTTTCAGTTTGCTGTTTAGGAGCTTCCGCCTCCTTCTTGGCGGGTGCTGAACAAGCACTTAACAATAACAGCATAGCTAGTAATAAACTAGATTTTTTCTTAAACATAATATCCTCCTAATTTTGTTACAATCTTACAAAAATAATCCAATTTTATTGTGGAACAATTACCCATACAATGTAAAACATTGTGGAATAGCAGGGTTCTCGTTTACATTAGTTTAACATTAAAAAAAATAAATTTCAAGATTTTTTTATTATAATTAAATTTATTTAAGAGGTAAATTTTTATTGTATTTTATGTTTAACAATTAATATATTTATCAATTTAAAAAATAAAAACGTTTTTTGTTTTAATAAAAAATATTTTGAAAAAATTGATATTTTATTAAAAAAAATTTATTTAAATGTTGACCATTACAATATTTTAAAATAATTATATTAATTAGGAATAAGTGTGATTTGCAATATACTTCGAGAGTAAAAAAGTTTGAATAAAATTCAAAAATATATTTTTATTTGTGAACAATATTTGTTAAAAACATCAACAACACGATAAACCGCAAAAATTTTAAATTATTTTGTTAAAAAATATTGACAGCGTTTGCTGATGGAGTTATAATAAGAATGTAATGAAAGATAATTTCAAATATTTCACATAAAAAATTTATTTGTTAATTTTTTGAGATTATTATAATAAAACAGTTTTATGAAGGAGGTTTTTTTATGAAAGCTGTAGTTGTTAATAAAGAAGGAACTTGGGTTGAATTGGTTGAAAGAGATATCAGAAAACCGGGTTACGGAGAAGCGTTAGTAGATGTTGAGTATTGTGGAGTTTGCCACACTGACTTGCATGTTGCTAAAGGAGATTTTGGAAAGGTTCCGGGTCGTGTTTTGGGACATGAAGGTATCGGTATTGTAAGAGAACTTGGCGAAGGCGTTAAGTCTTTGAAAGTTGGCGATAGAGTAAGTATTGCATGGTTCTTTGAAGGTTGTGGTTGTTGTGAATATTGCGATACAGGAAGAGAAACTCTTTGTAGAACTGTTAAAAATGCAGGATATTCCGTTGATGGTGCAATGGCAACTCAATGTATTGTAACTGCTGATTATGCAGTTAAAGTACCTGACGGATTGGATCCGGCTCAAGCAAGTAGTATTACTTGTGCAGGTGTTACTTGTTATGCGGCAATTAAAGCAGCAAAACTAAGACCGGGTCAATGGATTGCACTATACGGAGCAGGCGGACTTGGAAACTTGGCTGTTCAATATGCAAAGAAAGTTTTTAATGCTCACGTTGTAGCTGTTGATATAAATGACGATAAACTTGCTCTTGCAAAAGAATGCGGTGCAGATATTGTTATAAACGGACTTAAAGAAAATCCTGTTGAAGTGATTAAAGAAAAAACAGGTGGTTGTCATTCATCAGTTGTTACCGCTGTTTCAAAAGTTGCTTTTAATCAAGCTATTAATTCTGTAAGAGCAGGAGGAATAGTCGTAGCAGTTGGATTGCCTTCAGAAACTATGGATGTATCTATAGTTAAAACTGTTCTTGACGGAATTGAAATTATCGGTTCACTTGTAGGAACAAGAAAAGATTTGGAAGAAGCGTTCCAATTCGGTGCAGAAGGAATGGTTGTTCCGGTTGTTAAAAAACGTCCAATAGAAGATGCCCCTGCTATTTTCAAAGAAATGGAAGATGGAGTTATTACAGGCCGTATGGTTATAGATATGAAAATGTAAAATAATTTTACTTTAAAAAGGGGCTTTGAGCCCTTTTTTATTGTGAAACAACAAAGTTCTTGGGTACCCGCCAGATGCAAAGTATTGTGAAAGGGTGAGATTCTTATTGCAAAATGACAAAAAATGGAATAGGGATTTAAAAATTATTTTTGCTTTAAATTCTATATTGTGATGTAATAAATTTGTTAAAAAAATTAATATGTTATGTTGTTTAATGAAAACGATTAAAAAAATTTATGGATTAAATTATTTAGAAATTTAGATACAGTTTTACAAAGTGAAAAAAATTTTGAAAATTTTATGAAAATGTTTGAAAATATATCATTTTTGTGATTGTAATCACTGACGAAAGTTTTTTCTGGGTATATACTATAAACATAGTAAATAAGTTTACATAATTAATATAAATTTTAGGAGATGATTTTATGGACGCTTGGAGAGGTTTTAAAAAAGGTAATTGGAGTGAAAATATTGATACAAGAGATTTCATTCAATTAAATTATACACCTTATGAAGGAGATGAAAGTTTCTTAGCTGAACCAACTGAAAGAACTAAAAACTTATGGAAAAAAGCTGAAGACTTAATCTTAGAAGAAGTTAGATCAAAAACTATTAAAGTTGATACTACAAGAGTTTCAGGAATTAATAATTATCCTGCAGGTTATTTAGACAAAGAAAATGAATTGATTGTAGGTTTTCAAACTGATGAACCAATGAAGAGAATCGTAAATCCTTATGGCGGATACAGAATGGTTACAAATTCTTTAGATGCTTATGGATTAAAGATGGATCCGACAATCGAAAAATATTTCAATGAATTTAGAAAAACTCATAATCAAGGTGTTTTTGACGCTTATACTTCTCAAATGAGAAAAGCTAGAACTGTTGGTCTTTTAACAGGTCTTCCAGATGCTTATGGACGTGGAAGAATTATCGGAGATTACAGAAGAGTTGCTCTTTATGGAATTGACAGATTAAGAGAAGATAAATTAAATGAATTTAGAAAATTGGAAAGTGAATTAGCTTCAGAAGATATTATCAGACTTAGAGAAGAACTTTCTGAACAATACAGAGCTTTAGATGAAATGAAGAAAATGGCTTTGGAATATGGTTATGATATTTCTGTTCCGGCTACAAATGCTAAAGAAGCTATTCAATGGTTGTACTTTGCTTATTTAGCAGCTGTTAAAGAAAATAACGGAGCTGCAATGAGCCTTGGTAGAAATGGTGGTTTCTTAGATATCTACATCAAGAGAGATATTGACGAAGGAACTTTAACAGAAAGTGAAGCTCAAGAATTAATCGACCAATTCGTTATGAAACTTAGAATGATGAGACATTTAAGAACTCCTGAATATGATGATTTATTCGCTGGAGATCCTACTTGGGTTACTGAATCTCTAGGTGGTATGGGTCTTGATGGAAGAACATTAGTTACTAAGACTGCTTTTAGAATTTTACACACTTTAACTAATTTAGATTCTTCACCGGAACCAAATATGACTGTTCTTTGGAGTTTAGATTTACCGGAAGCTTGGAAAAACTATTGTTCTAAAATGAGTATTCAAACAGGTTCATTACAATATGAAAATGATGATGCAATGAGACCGGTTCACGGAGATGACTATGCAATTGCTTGTTGTGTATCTTCAATGGTAATTGGTAAACAAATGCAATTCTTTGGAGCTAGAGCAAATCTTGCAAAATCACTTCTTTACGCTATTAACGGTGGCGTTGATGAAATGAAGAGAGCAAAAGACGGTTCTCTAATCAAAGTTTTAGATGGTATTGAACCAATTAAAGATGAAGTTTTAGATTTTGATAAAGTTTATGCTAATTATAAATTAGTTTTAGAAAAAGTTGCAAAACTTTATGTAAATACAATGAATACAATTCACTATATGCACGATAAATACGCTTATGAAGCTGGACAAATGGCTCTACATGATACTTTTGTTCATAGATATATGGCATTCGGTGTAGCCGGTATTTCAATCGTAGCTGACTCATTAAGTGCAATTAAATACGCAAAAGTTAAACCAATCAGAGATGAAAACGGCTTAGCTATTGACTTTGAAGTAGAAGGAGATTTTCCAACTTACGGAAATGATGATGACAGAGTTGACTCAATTGCAGTGGAAGTTATTGAAGGATTTATGGAAGAACTTAGAAAAACTCCTACTTACAGAAATTCTGAACATACACTTTCAATCTTAACTATAACTTCAAACGTAGTTTATGGTAAAAAGACAGGAACAACTCCTGACGGAAGAAAGAAAGGCGAACCATTCGCACCAGGAGCTAACCCAATGCACGGAAGAGATAAGACAGGTGCAATTGCATCACTTAACTCAGTTGCAAAAATTCCTTTTGCTGGATGCTGTCAAGACGGTATTTCTAATACATTCTCAATAGTTCCAACAGCTTTAGGAAAGAGTGAAGATGAAAGAAAAGTTAATTTAACAAACTTAATGGATGGTTATTTTGAACAATTAGCATTCCATTTGAATGTTAATGTACTTGACAGAGCAACTTTATTGGATGCTTATGATCATCCAGAAAAATATCCAAACTTGACAATTCGTGTTTCTGGATATGCAGTTAGATTTAACAGACTTACAAAAGAACAACAAATGGAAGTAATTCACAGAACTTTCCACGAAAGTCGTTAAGAAGTTGCAAAGTAAATGATAAAATAAACAAAGCAGGTTGTCCTGCTTTGTTTTTTCTACATTTTTTTATAATAATTAAAAGGTGATTTTATGGTAATAGGCAGGTTGCATTCAATTGAAACAATGGGGCTTGTTGACGGACCAGGCATAAGAACAATTTTCTTTTTACAAGGTTGTCCTCTAAGATGTCTTTACTGTCATAACCCAGATACTCAAGCATTGCAAGGCGGTACGGAGATAACGCCTGATTTTGTGCTGTCTAAAGCCAAAAGATATAAGACCTATTATAGAGATAATGGAGGAATAACTTTTTCTGGTGGAGAGCCTCTTTTACAAGGAGAATTTCTTGCTGAAACTCTAAAATTATTAAAAGAAAATGGATATAACACTTGTATTGACACAAGTGGTTATGGAAATGAAAAGTATTTTAAAGAAATTTTAGAAAATACAGATACAATTCTTTTAGATGTAAAAAGTTTTTCAAATCAAGGTTATATAGAAATGGTAAAACAAAAAATGGACGGTTTCTATACATTTCTAGATTATGTAGAAAAATATTTTAAAGGAAAAATTTGGTTTAGACATGTTATGGTTCCCGGTTTTACGGATAATAAGGAATCAATGGACAAATTTATTGAAATAATTAAACCTTATCGAGATAAAATTGAAAGAGTTGAAATTTTACCATATCATTTGATGGGAGTTGCAAAGTACAAAGAAATTGGAAGAGATTACAAACTAAAAGGTGTACCGGCAATGAACAAAGAAAAAGCTTCAATGCTTGAAAGTTATGTAAGAAGTAAATTGAATTTAAATTAATTTGTTTTTTTAACAATATTTTTGATAAATAAAAATCACTCGTTTGAGTGATTTTTTAATACTTGATTTTAAGTTGTTTTAAGGTTATACTGTTATTATTATAAATAGAAATACGGGGTGATTTTATGAGAATTTTAATTTGTGAAGATGAGATTGATTTGGCAGATGGTCTTTGTACTATTTTGAAAGGTAATAAATATTCTGTTGATGTCGTTTATGACGGAGAAGAAGCTCTTACTTATCTGGAAGCGGAAAACTATGATGCCGTTGTTTTAGATATTATGATGCCGAAAGTTGACGGAATTACTGTTTTAAAAACTATAAGAGAAAATGGGAACAGTATTCCGGTTATTATGCTTACAGCAAAGTCTGAACTTGAAGATAAAGTTATAGGACTTGATTGTGGAGCGGATGATTATCTAACGAAGCCTTTTGAAGTTAAAGAACTTCTTGCAAGACTTAGAGCCATAACCAGAAGGAAAGAAACTGTTACAGACAATGTTTTAACATTTGGAAATATCACCTTAAATAGAACAAATTTTGAATTATCTTCTGAAAAAGGTAGTTATAAACTTACAAATAAGGAATTTCAAATGCTTGAAATGCTTATGTCAACACCTTCAAATATAATTTCTGCAGATACTTTTATGGATAAAATATGGGGTTATGATACAGATTCCGACATAAGCGTTGTGTGGGTTTATATTTCATATCTTAGAAAGAAACTTGCAAAGTTAGATGCAGATGTTGAAATAAAAGTAACTAGAAATGTTGGCTACTCTTTGGAGACTATAAATGGAAAGTAAACTTAGAAAAAAGTTTATCTATTTTTCAGTTGGGATTATAGCAATCGTGCTTTTGTCAATAATGGCATTTGTAAATGTTACAAATTTTTATAATCTTAAACGTAGTTCTGATGAGCTGTTGAAAACATTAGTGGAAAACAATGGAGTTATGCCAAGTTTTAAACTTAATGATAATTCTAAAGAAGAAAAAACTGTCTATTTAAAAAATTTCTCAAATAGATTTTTCACAGTTAAGACGGATAATAAAAAAAATGTTATAACGGTTAATACTGATGATGTATTTTTTACAAGTGCATCTGAGGCGGTAGAATACGCAAAAGATGTTTTATCCAGCGGGAAAAGTAGAGGATATTATGGAGGTTTTAAATATGTTGTTGAAAATACAGAAAACGGTAAATTAATCGCCTTTGTAGATGTTGTAAAAGATTTTGACGTTTTTTATTCGAATCTTGGTAATAGTGTTGTTATAAGTTTCTTTGTTTTAGGATTTGTTACGTTTTTCTCATTCGTTTTATCTAAAAAGGCTGTTGCACCGATGGTTCAAGCCTATGAAAAGCAAAATGCTTTTATTACAGATGCAAGTCATGAGTTAAAAACTCCGCTGGCTATAATAAATACGAGTGCAGATGTGCTCGAAATGGAAAGCGGAGAGAGTAAATGGACAGGAAATATTCACAAGCAGGTAAATAGATTAAATGGTCTTATCGGAAATTTGATTTCACTTACAAAACTTGAAGAATCAGACGATTTGGACAGATTAGAGTTTTCACTTTCAGATACACTTGATGATTGTGTTATGGACGTTAAGGATTATGCCTTAAGTTTGGATAAAAATATTGTTACAGATATTGAAAAAGATATTTCCTTTAAGGGAGATGAAAAGTTAATTAGGCAGGTTATAGGAATTTTGCTTGATAATGCTATCAAATATGCAAGAGAAAAAAGTGATATAAATGTTAAACTTACAAAACAAAATAAGAAGATATTATTTACTGTAGAAAATGAAGCAGATAATTTAGAGATTAAAAACTATAATATTTTGTTTGAAAGATTTTACAGAGCGGATAGTTCAAGGAACAGTAAAACCGGCGGATATGGGATCGGACTTTCTATTGCTCAGTCAATTGTTTTAAAACATAAAGGGAAAATTTCTGCTGATAGTTTTGACGGAGAGAGAATTGTTTTTACAGTTAAATTATAAAAATTGAATAATATAGATTAGAGCTGTTATTAAATTAATAGCTCTTTTTGTTTTATTTTATATAATTTTAAATAATTTTTTTCGAACTTTTAAATACATTTTGAAGTTTATTTACCTTTAACGTCTAGCCCTTAAGCGAAGATTTCTCCTTATTTGTCATCTCGAGCGTAGTGCAACGTAGTCAATCTAGCTCTAACTTAGATTATTTACTTGTAAATAATCTATAGTAGGTCTGACGCAAAGATTGTTCAAATCTTTGATTTGAGTACAATCGACTGTAGAGATCTCATACTTTTGCTTATGTAAAAGCAAAGTTTAAATGTATCGTAGATACATCAATTATTGTAGTCTAATTTTTATAATTTAATGTTTATGTTAATCTTCCTATCATATAATTTTCCTTGATACATCATTTTTTTCTTATTCTAAAATATTTTTAAAATAAAAATATATTTAAGGTTAATCAAAGGTTGTTTTTATAAAATATAATTACAAAATATATATAAGAATTTAATTGTATTGAAATAGTATTAAGGAGGACATATGAAGGCTAATAAATTGGTAGTTGAATTATTCAGTTTAGCTATATTGTCCGGTTGTTTGATAGCTTGTAGCAAACCTACAAAGGAAGCCAATACACAGTCTATGCAAAACATGAAGGTAAATAGAACAAATTCAAATGCTAAGTCGAATATTTTTGCAGATGATGATTATGATGCAATGATTGATGAGAAAAATAGTACAGTGTTGAATTTAAGTGATATTTCTAAATTAAAGGCAAAAAATGTGAGCGTATCGGGAAATGTTATAACTATTTCTTCAGGAGGTACTTATATTTTAACCGGTAAACTTGACGATGGGCGAATAATAGTTAATGCAAAAAGTGATGATAAAGTTAGACTTGTTTTAAAAGGAGTTGAAATTTCTTCGACTAGAGGGAATCCTATTTTAGTTGAGAATGCTAAAAAAACGATTATTACTCTTGCATCAGACACTAAGAATAAATTAGAGCTGAAAGGAGAATTTAATAAAGAGGAAAATAAGGATTCAGTTATTTTTTCAAAGAGTGATTTAAGTTTTAACGGTACAGGAATTTTAAATCTTTTTTCACCTTATGGTAGAGGGATTGTATCTCAAGATAAAGTAGTCTTTGTAGACGGTAAGTATGCAATGGATACTGCGGGAAATACTGTAAGTGCTAAAAATTCTGTAGCAATAGCCGACGGTAAGTATGATATTAAGTCGGGAGAAAAAGGCACAGGATTAAAAACTACCGGAAGTGATAATAAGGGCAGTGTGTATATTGCAAATGGAAATTTTAATATTTCTGCCGGAAAAGACGGAATAAATTCAAATTCGAAAGTTACAATTAACAATGGAAATATAAAGATAAAAAGTGGAGATAATGGTATCGAAAGTGAAAATATAGACATAAGAGGCGGAAACACACAGGTTGTTTCGAAAGATGATGGCATATTTGCAAGTGGCAAAAAAGATACTAAGCCGGATTCTCTGCATATACAAATAAGTGGAGGAAAGGTTAATATTTATTCTGAAAAGAATGGATTAAATTCTAAGGGTGATATTTCCGTAACCGGAGGAGAGACAGTTGTCGAAAGTTCAAGTAATACTGAAAACTTGACAATGAATTATAGAGGTTCTGCAAAAATAACCGGTGGAACATTCGTCGGAGTGGGAAACGATTCAATGGTTAAAAGTTTTGGAGATTCTTCAACTCAGGGAAGTATGCTTATGAAATTTGATAAAAAGACTAAGGAAGATTTGAAAGTTTTAGATGAATCAGGAAAAACTTTAGCAGAATATAAACCGAAGTCGGAATATCAAACGGTTATAGTAAGTACAAAAGATATTAGGGAAAATAAAAAATATAAATTAGTGGCAGGAGATCAAACTTTGGACGTTTTCTTAGATAAAATAAATTATAAATCTGCCGAACTTGTTGAAAAATAATTGAAATAGGTAGAAAAAGTAACTGAAGATTATAAAAAGCTGTGAAAAAATTCGCAGCTTTTTTAATGAAATTTTTAAACTATCTAATATATGAAATTGTATCTTTTTCTTCGATTTTTACCATCTCTACAGATTTGTAAAATTCATTATCTCTGACATCGTGAATATCTGTAAAAAGGCAAAAAGTTCTAACATCTTTATATTTTTCAGAAACCGCCTTAAACAGCTTTGTTCCAATTCCTTGTCTATAGTAATCAGCATCTACAATCAAGTCTTGAATAAGTAGTATATGTTCACCATCTCCAACACAACGAATAAAAGCTATTAATTTATCATTCTCGAAAGCACCTAAAAGATAAAGTGAATTTTCAAAAGCTCTTTTTAGTTTTTCGTCATCTTTTAGATATGCTGACCAGTTTGCAGACTTAAAGATTCTCTTTATATCTTCAAAGTATTCATTAAAATCAAATTCTCTTAATTCCATATATCCTCCTAAATTTCTAAAAATAATTTTACTCCCTCTTTTAGTTTTTCTTCACTAAGTGTTGCAAAACCTAATAAAATAGAAGGAATTTCTCTTTTTGTTCCATAAGAGCTAAGTCCATAGACTTTTATCTTTTTTTCTTTCGCTTTTTTTACAATATATTCTTCCGAGTAGTTTTTTGGATATTCTAAAACTACATGAAGTCCTGCGTCTGCTCCTCTTATTGTTATATCTTTTCTTTCGCTTAACATATCAATTAATAATTGTCTTTTTTTAGAATAAATTTTTCTCATTCTGTTTAAATGTTTTTCAAATTCTCCTGTCTCTATAAAAGCGGTAAGCATTTTTTGAACCATAATTGAAACCGGACAGATGAAAAATTTAAAAATTTTATTATATTTTTCAACCAAATCGAAGGGTAGAACCATAAAACTAACTCTAAAACTTGGTGAGATTGACTTTGAAAAAGAGCCGATGTAAATTACTTTATCATTCACATCAATTGATTTTAATGCAGGAACAGGTCTTTTTGAATATTTAAATTCACTGTCGTAGTCATCTTCAATTACATATTTTATCTTTTTCATATTCAAAAGCTCAACACGTCTTTGCATATTCATAATAACTCCGGTTGGAAATTGATGTGCAGGAGTTATAACACAAAAATCCGATTTTGACATTTTTAATTTTTCTAAATCCATTCCATTTTCGTCAACTGAAATAAATTCGTATTTTATATCATTTGTATCCATTATATTGGAAAGCATACTATATCCCGGGTCTTCAATTCCAAATTTTCCTGAAATCAATTTAAAAATAATTTGGAAAAGATATTCGGATCCGCTTGAAATAACAATTTGTGAAGGTTCTGCTTTAAAACCTCTTGATTTATCAAGATATTCTGAAATTTGTGTTCTAAGTGGAAGATAACCTTGATAATCAACTTTCTCTAAAATATCCTTATTGTCGAAAATATTTGAAGATATTTTTTTGAATATCTTATAAGGAAATTCTTCACTTACACCACTGTATGAGAAGTCATATTCGATATTTTCTTCTTCTTTTGTTATGTGGATTGGCTTGCTATCTAGGACATAAAGCTCTCCAACATCAGAAACGAAAAACCCCTGTCTCTCTTTTGAGTAAATAAAGCCTTCTTCCAAAAGTTTTGAATAGGCATTATCCACAGTGTTTAAGGAAATTTTATATTCCTTTGCCAAATTTCTCTTGCTTGGAAGTTTTGTATTTGCCTTGTAAGTTCCATTTATTATTTCGTTTTTGAAATATTCGTAAATTTGCATATAAAGTATGCCGTTATTTAATACTAACATTCTGACACCATAAAAAAATATTATTTTGATACTACAAAGAGTATCAATAGATATATTATACTATATTCGGTCATAATTAACAAAGGGGTGTTTGTATGGAAAGTAAATTAAACATAAAAAAAATAACATTAATAGGAGTAATGGCAGCGGTAGTTTTTGTAGCATCACAAATTCAAATTCAAATACCATTAGGTGCGAGTGCAACCAGAGTACATATCGGAAACGGATTTTGTTTGTTATGCGGACTTTTGTTAGGACCTATTGCAGGCGGACTTTCAGCAGGTTTAGGATCAGCAATTTTTGACCTAATAAATCCGATTTATCTACCTTCTGCACCATTTACATTTACATTTAAGTTTTTAATGGCTTTCATATGTGGTAAAATCGCTTATTCAAATGGAGCAAAAGCTGAAAACTTTAAGAAAAATTTAATAGGTTCAATAACAGGAGCTGTTACTTATGTAATTTTATATTTATCTAAAAGTTATATATCTGATATTTATGTTAAAGGATTACCTCAAGCAGGAGCAATTGCAAAAGGATTACAAAGATTATGGGCTTCATCAATTAATGCAGTTGTTGGAGTTTTAATTGCCGTTTTATTGGTAAAGGCTTTAAAACCGATTTTGAAAAAGGCCATAAGATAGATGAAAATTTTGGTTTTTAATGACTACTGTGTTGTTGGAAATATGGCAATTAAGGCTAATATTTCTGTATTATCACAAAACGGACATGAAGTTTTTGGAGTTCCGACCAAAATATTCTCATCTAATATGAGTTATAAGGATTATATCAGTTTTTGTATGCCGAATTTTTCAGAACTTGTTAAAAAAATATTTGAAATCAACAAAGTTGATGCAATTTATATTGGATTTATTGACAATGATGAAGTTTTTGTAATAATAAAAGAAATTTTACATAATTTTAAAGGGAAAGTCATTTTAGATCCAATACTTGGAGATAATGGAGTAAAATACTTCGGAACAACAGGAAAACAAATAGCTTTTTATAGGGAAATTTTGAAGTTTGCAGATGCAGTAACGCCAAATTTAACAGAAGCAATATTGCTTACCGATTATAACAAAAATTTCTCTGAAATCGAAAGAGAAGATGTAGAAAAAATAGCAAAAAATCTTCTTGAAATGGGAGTAAAACGAATTATTATAAAAAGTTTTGAAAAAAATAATATACTTAATACCTTATGTTTTTCTGAAAATACAATAAAATGGTTTGAAAGTAAAAAAATAGATATAAAAATATGTGGAACGGGAGATGTATTTTCTTCACTTGTAACATCTGAGTTAGTAAAGGGAGAAAAATTAGAAAACTCCATACAAAAAATTCAAACTCTATTATTTGAAAATATAATAAAACAAGAAAAACAAGATGGATTAAATGAAATACAATTGGAAAACTTTAAAATAGGCGAATAGCCTATTTTTTATTGAGAAAAACTATCAAAGTTTAATTAAGAATAAGATTTATTATTTTATGTATCTACGATACATTTACTTTTGTTTGCTTGCAAACAAAAGTATGAGATCTCTCAACTTCATTCGTTTTACTCATTTTAGTCGAGATGACGTGTTGGGAAGATTTTCTTTGCCAAGTGCTATGACGTGAATATTTTTATATTACTTACAATTTTAAAATTTATTTATTTTTAACGTCTAACAATCAATCGAAGATATTTTCTTATACGTCATCTCGACCGTAAGGAAGCGGAGCTGAGTGCAGTGGAGAGATCTCCTGAGGCTCTGTGCTATCAAACAAAAGTAGGTCTGATGGAGTTATTGTAGCATTGATACAATATTTCCTAAAGCTCTCTGCTTTCATATAATCAAATAAAATTTCTACAGTCAGGTGTACTAAATTTAAAGAAATTAGAAATTTATTTATCATTCTTCTTTTTGATTATGATTATTTGTTTTTATTGCAGGGTATATTTTTATCAAAATTTATAAGGAGAGAGAAATATGAAAAAGAAAATTATAGCGCTGGGATCAGTGTTAATATTAGTTTTTGGGATTTTTATTTTTAAAAACTTTTATATGAATGATAAAAATGTTAAAAATGAAAATTCCGGAAGTAACAGTGTTACTGAAAAAAAATCTGCAAACAATGATTCCAAAAAAGACTCAAATTCAAAAGAATCTGATTCAAAAAAATCAAATTCAGATGAAAAACTCACTTTAGAAAACTTAAAAAGTCAAAAGAAAGTTATGGTTTTAGACTTCAGTCAAAATGGCTGACACGCTTGTGCTGTTCAGCACCCGGTTTTGGAAAAACTGAGAGAAGAATATAAGGATAGAGTAATCATAAAAACTATTGACATCAGAAAACAAAGAGAATTTGCTTCACAATTTCCTATAAAAGCAACGCCTACATTATTTTACTTTAATGCGGACGGAACGCCTTTTAAAGCATCAGATGAATTGGCAAAGAAAATAAGTTATGTTGCTTATGAAGATAAAAAATCAGGTGAATTAAAATTTGGTGGTTCAGAAGGCGTTGTTAAATATGAAGAATTAAAGCAAGTTATTGAGGAGATGTTAAAAAATGTTAAGTAACTTAGAGAGTATTATCGGAGAAGGCTTGAAATCATTTAGTATTTTTGCACCGATTCTCGCATTGCTTGGAGGGATACTAACTTCAATTTCACCTTGTTCACTTGCATCAATTCCTTTAATTATCGGCTTTATGACCGGAACTAAAGAAGATGATACTAAAAGAGCATTTAAAACTTCCGTTGTATTTGCTATCGGAATGGCAATAACTTATACAACACTTGGAGTTTTAGCTGCACTGCTTAGTAAAATTTTTAATCAATCCGGACCGTTTTGGAATATATTTTTAGGAATTGTTATGATTTTAATGGCATTACAAACTTGGGAGGTAATAAATGTAGTTCCAAGTAAAATTTTGACAAATAAAAGCAAAAAGACAGGATATGTAGGTGCTTTAATTGTTGGAATAATGGCAGGGCTGTTTTCAAGTCCATGTTCAACACCGATTTTAGTTGCATTACTTGCGATTGTTGCTTCAAAAGGAAGTTTACTTTGGGGAGTATTACTATTCTTACTTTATTCAATAGGTAACAGTATTTTAGTTGTTGTTGCAGGAACAAGTGCAGGATTTGTCGGTAAAGTTATGTCAAATAAATCTTATGGAAAAATTTCAGATATTGTAAAAATTATTTTTGGAATAATTATTTTACTAATAGGGATATATTTCCTATATCTTGGATTTTAAAAATACATTTTTATAAAAAAGTAAAAAATTAGAACTTAGTAGAAAAAACTGCTAGGTTCTTTTTTGTGGAACAATAAAATTTTTAGTAAAAATGATAGACATCAATTAATGATTGTGATATAATACAATGTACTGAATTTTTATTTAAATTTGTCGTTTTTTGGCAGTTTAAAAAATTTGTTTTAAAGTTTACATTGAAGATAAAAGTCCACATTTATGTTCAATGTAAATTTAGAATAGAGTATAAAAAATTATTGAAAGGGGAAATTATATGAGAAGAAAAATTTATAAAACTCTGTTATCATTCTTAATGATTATGGTAATGGTCCTTCAAGTAGTGAGTACAGCTGTTGTTGCTGAAGGAAACAAAAAAGAAGTAAAAGCAACAATTACAAAGTTTGAAATTCAAAATTTAAGTGGACAAAAAGTAGATAAAGTATTTGTTAGTGATAAATTCTACTTAAATATGGATTGGGATGCTAGCTCAAATGGAGCAAATTTGAATGAAGGAGATTATTTTGATATCACATTGCCAGATAAGATGAAGTTTCCTTCTTATACGACAGCAACAGATTTTAATATTTATGGTGAAGATGGAACTACGGTGATTGCTAAGGCACATATAACACCTGGACCTGGAGATAAAGGTGGAAAGGTTCGAGTTATTTTTACAGATTGGGTTAAAGGCAAGGAAAATGTTAAGGGGAACATTCATTTAGCTGCAGTATTTGATCGTGATTCAGTAAAGAAAAATGAAAAAAATAAATTTGATATTACAGTTAACGGGAAAGTTACTCCTATAGAGATAACTGTAGAAGGACCAAAAAAATTACCAGATGATGAAATTCTTGCTAAGTGGGGACAATCTTCAGCTAATGCTAACGAAGCAGAATGGTGGGTTAGAGTTAATTATCAAAAATCAAATATGACTAATGCAGTTATAACTGACCATTTAACTGGCGGAACTGGTTCAGAAACATATATTCCAGGTAGTTTTAGACTAGCACAAGTTGAATTTAATAATTTAGGTGATGATACACATGTTTATAAAAATGTGGATTTATCAGATAAGTTAAAAATTTCTCCTGATGGGAAGACATTTACTATAAAATTAGGTAATGTAAATGGAGAGCAATACCGCCTTGTCTATAAAACAACTTATACACCGGGAACTACACTCCATAACAATGTGAAAATAACTTCTAATGAAAAGACTGGAGAAGCTCATGGGACTCATATTTCAGCTGATTCTGGTGGTTCTGGAACAGGTAATCTAGCTAATAAGATTAAATTAATCAAGGTTGATGCTGAAGATAATAAAATTAAATTAGCGAATGCAGTTTTTGAAGTAACAGAGCCAAATGGAAATAAATTTGAATTAACAACAGGAGCGGATGGAACTATAACTTCTGGTCATCTTGCTTCTGGAATTTATAAAGTAAAAGAAAAAACTCCTCCTACTGGATATCTCTTAAATGAAGAAGAATTCACTTTGGAAGTATCACCTAAAGGTGGAGCAATAAAGACGATTACTAACAAGAGAATTAAGATTAACATCTCCGGTAAAAAGACATGGGATGATGGAAACAATCAAGATGGAAAAAGACCTAATAAGATAAAAGTAAGTTTACTTGATGATAATAAAAATGTAGTTCAAACAAAAGAAGTAACACCGGATGCTGCAGGTAACTGGAATTATACTTTTGAAAATGTTGATGAATACAATGTAAAGACAAAGAAAAAAATAAATTATACCGTTAAAGAAGAAGCTGTAGAAGGATATACTACAGAAGTAAATGGACATGATATTAAAAATTCACATACTCCTAGTAAAACAAGTATAAAAGTAACAAAAGCTTGGGAAGATAAAAATGACCAAGATGGAAAGAGACCAACAAGTGTAACAATTAAATTACTTGCCGATGGAGTAGAAACAGGTGATAAGCTTACTTTAACAGCAGTAAATGGATGGAAAGGAAGCTTTGACAATCTTGATGAATACAAAGTCGGAAAGAAAATTCAATACTCAATTGAAGAAGAAGATGTTGGTAATGGATATTCAGGTTTTATTACACAAACTTCAGATACTGAATTTAATGTAATAAACAAAAGAGAGACAGAAAAGACATCTATAGAAGGTGCGAAGACTTGGGATGATAAAGACAATCAAGATGGAAAGAGACCTACAGAAATAACAATCAATCTATTAAAGAACGGAAATAAAATAGCTTCAAAGAAAGTTACAAAAGCAGATGGTTGGAAATGGAAATTTGAAAATCTTGATAAGTATGAAGGTGGAAAAGAAATTAATTATACTATTACAGAAGAAAAAGTAGAAGGATATACTACAGAAGTAAACGGATATAATATCAAGAATTCATATAAGCCAAGTAAGACAAGTATTCAAGTAACAAAGGCTTGGGAAGATAAAAATGACCAAGATGGAAAAAGACCTGACAGTGTAACAATTAAATTGTTGGCTAATGGAGTAGAGACAGATAAGAAACTAGTTTTAACAAAAGCGAACAACTGGACAGGAAGTTTTACAGACCTTGACGAATACAAAGATGGTAAGAAGATTGTTTACACAATTAAAGAAGAACAGGTTGGAAATGGATATATAACTGAAATAATAGGAGATACACAAAAAGGCTTTAAGGTAATAAATACAAGACAACCTGAAAAGACATTTGTAGAAGGAACAAAAACTTGGAATGACAAAGACAACCAAGATGGAAAGAGACCGACAGAAATAACAATCAATCTATTAAAGAACGGAACTAAAATAGCTTCAAAGAAAGTTACAAAAGCAGATGGTTGGAAGTGGAAATTTGAAAATCTTGACAAGTACGAAAATGGAAAAGAAATTAACTATACTATTACAGAAGAAAAAGTAGAAGGATATACTACAGAAGTAAAAGGATATGATGTTAAGAATTCATACACACCGGGAAAGACAAGTTTACAAGTAACAAAGGCTTGGGAAGACAAAAATGACCAAGATGGAGTAAGACCAAATAGTGTAACAATTAAATTATTGGCTGACGGAGTAGAAACAGGAAAGAAACTGGTTTTAACAAAAGCAAATAACTGGACAGGAAGCTTTACAGATCTTGACGAATACAAAGACGGAAAGAAAATTGTTTATACAATCAAAGAAGAAACTGTTGGAAATGGATATATAAGTGTAGTAACAAAAACAGGAGAAAATACTTTTATAGTAACAAATACAAGAGAACCTGAAAAGACATTTGTAGAAGGTGCAAAGACTTGGAATGACAAAGATAACCAAGACGGAAAGAGACCGACAGAAATAACAATCAACCTATTAAAGAACGGAACAAAAATAGCTTCAAAGAAAGTTACAAAAGCAGATGGTTGGAAATGGAAATTTGAAAATCTTGACAAGTATGAAAACGGAAAAGAAATTAACTATACTATTGCAGAAGAAAAAGTAGAAGGATATACTACAGAAGTAAAAGGATATGATGTTAAGAATTCATACACACCGGGAAAGACAAGTTTACAAGTAACAAAGGCTTGGGAAGACAAAAATGACCAAGATGGAGTAAGACCAAATAGTGTAACAATTAAATTATTGGCTGACGGAGTAGAAACAGGAAAGAAACTGGTTTTAACAAAAGCAAATAACTGGACAGGAAGCTTTACAGATCTTGACGAATACAAAGCGGGAAAGAAGATTGTTTATACAATCAAAGAAGAAACTGTTGGAAATGGATATATAAGTGTAGTAACAAAAACAGGAGAAAATACTTTTACAGTAACAAATACGAGAACTCCTGAAAAGACATTTGTAGAAGGAACAAAAACTTGGAATGATAAAGATAACCAAGACGGAAAGAGACCGACAGAAATAACAATCAACCTATTAAAGAACGGAACAAAAATAGCTTCAAAGAAAGTTACAAAAGCAGATGGTTGGAAATGGAAATTTGAAAATCTTGACAAGTATGAAAACGGAAAAGAAATTAACTATACTATTGCAGAAGAAAAAGTAGAGGGATATACTACAGAAGTAAAAGGATATGATGTTAAGAATTCATACACACCTGGAAAAACAAGTATTCAAGTAACAAAGGCTTGGGAAGATAAAAATGACCAAGACGGAGTAAGACCAAATAGTGTAACAATTAGATTAATAGCTGACGGAAAACCGACAGATAAGACTCTTACTTTAACAAAAGCAAATAACTGGACAGGAAGTTTTACAGACCTTGATGAGTACAGAGCTGGAAAGAAAATTGTTTATACGATTAAGGAAGAAACTGTTGGAAACGGATATAAGAGTGTTATTACAGGAAATGAAAAAGAAGGTTTTGTAGTAACAAATGTAAGAACACCTAAACAAAGAATACCAAAGACAGGAGCAGGAAGTAATTCAGCACTATATACAGTATTGTTAGGATTATCAGGAACAGCTTTATTCTCAGTATTTAGAAGAAAGAGAAAAGAAAACTTATAATATTTCTGTAAAAAAATCTTTTTAATAAAAGATAACAAAAAAATATGCAGTATAGAATGCTGTTAATAGGAGGACATCTAAAATCGAATGGATGTTCTCCTTTTTTGTAAGACAAAAAATCCATATCAAAGTACCTTTAAAAGAAAAGTCTATGATATCTCATCTAGAGTATAGTGAGTTTGTTAAAATTATGCTTGAAAAACAATATCAAATTATAGTAAAATATACTAAAGAATAATAATATAAAAGGAGGTATGAGTATGGAAAATTTATTAAGTGGTGTAGAAGATACATTATATATTCCTCTTGTAGCAAGAATATATGTGTCTGAAAAATTCCCGAAATTTTTTTATGATGAAAAAGCACTGTTTTTAAAGCAATATATTCCTAAGAATCTTATAGAAAAAAATGCTAATGAATATTTTCATATGGCAAGTGTGTGCAGACAAGATGTAATAGATAAAATGATAATAAAATTTCTTGAAGAAAACGAGCAAAGTAATGTTGTATTTTTAGGAGCCGGCTTAGAAACATCTTATAATCGTATTAATAATAAGACAGCTAATTTTTATCAAGTAGATTTACCTGATGTTATAGATATTAGAAAAAGAGTGCTTGGAAATTCAGAAAATGAAAAACTGATATCCGGAGATATGTTTGCTCTTGAATGGATAAAAGAAATAGATACTCAACTACCGACTATGATTGCTATTTCAGGAGTATATCAATATTTTGATAAAGATAAAATTGTAGATATGATAAAAAAAATGAAGTCTATTTTTCTTAAAGGAGAATTGGTGTTTGATGCAACAAATTCTAAAGGGCTGGAAGTTGCGAATAAATATGTTAAAAAAACCGGAAATGTTAATGCTCAAATGTATTTTAGTATAGATAATCCTAATGAATTTGTAAAACTTACAGATACAAGACTGGTTGAATTTCAAGGTTTTTTTGAACGAGCATTAAAATCTTGTTCCGGTTTGAAAATAAAAACTAAAATATTTATGTATTTTGCAGATAAACTCCATAGGACATTTGTTGTTCATTTGAAGTTAAATTAGTATTAATTTTTTGCTTTAAAAATGAGATTATATCAAATAGGAGGATAATGTGAAATATTATGTTTATGGTATGGATTTTCGAGATTTTTTTCGAAAGATCTTTTTGCCTTGGATATTAAGTTTTATTATTGTTTTTTGCTTTGAAACTTTACTGCTTTTTCGTTTTTTTGAATATTTTAAATCAAAGCAGCTTATTATTGGAATTTCTTTTTGGGTTATTGCACTACTGTTCGGAGTTTTTTTGACTTTAGAGGGAATAGCAATTTTATCTTTTTTTCAGTATTTTAATAGACATAGAATTAAATTATTTTGCTTAGGAGTATTTGAAAAAAAGGTCGTAATTGAGAGTAATGGTGCAAAACAGGTTATTTTATTTGATGATATTTTAGAGGTTAAATATCATTCAGGTAGATATGCAGAAATACGAGGACTAAGAATAAAAGCTAATGAAATTAATATTGGAATTTCATGTCTAGGAGATAGACTTAATCTAAGTGAAAAAGAAGATGATGTTGAACAATTTGACCAATTTTTTAATACTTTTGAAGATAAAACTGAACTTTTTCTTGAAGAGAACGGAAGTGAATATGGCAGAAATAATGAGTGTATTCGCTTGAAAAAAATTAAAAAATGAAATAAATAAATTGTAATCATGGAGGTAATATGAATAAAATTTTATTCCTAGGTATATTAATTTTATTTGGATTAGTATTTTTATATTTAATGTTTAATCCACCCAGAAGAAAAAAATATAATTTAAAAAGGATAACTTTTAATAATAAGAATAAATTATCTTCCGAAACACTTGGAAAAGAGCTGTTTGTTGCAAAAAGTAGTAGAAAATTTATTTTACCGACAGAATTTGACTTATGGACTGAGATAGTTCTTTATGAAAATGGCATTGTATTTAAAAGAAATAATAAAGAAAAGAAAGTATATTTTTCTGAAATATATGAAATAGAGCCAATGCTGATTAACTCACTTTTTGTAAAGGGTAAATATTTTGGGTATGTTTTTAAAGGCAAAGATAAAAGTAATATCATTGTAAAAAGTAATAATATAGAAGATTTAGAGTTATTTATGGAAAAACTTTTTGATCTCTTTCCAAAAGAAATGATAAGAGAAATTTAAAAAGAATTTGTCGATGTGTTTTTTTACTTTATAGGAAACTGTCAAGTATTACAAAGTTGATATAGAAACATATCCTAAAAATGGAATAGTATAAGGCAAAAATAGATAAAACAAAAAGTTTGAGAAGGAAACTAAAATGAATCAATACTTGAAAGAAACTAAAATGCTGGATTTTTCAAATCCGAGTATTCAAAAATTAATAGAGATGAAATGTTGGAAAGAAAAAAATAAGTTTGACTGTCTTAAAGATATTTATAATTTCGTAAGAGATGAGATAGCATTTGGATACAATGTGGATGACAACATTCCTGCTTCTAAAGTTCTTAAGGATGGATATGGTCAATGCAATACAAAAGGAACTCTTTTTATGGCATTGCTTCGTGCATGCGAAATTCCTTGCAGAATTCATGGATTTACCATAGATAAACAACTACAAAAAGGTGCAATGAGTGGATTTGTTTATAAAAACGCTCCAAAGAATATATTTCACAGTTGGGTTGAAGTGTATTTTGAAGATAAATGGTATGAACTGGAGGCTTTTATACTGGATAAAAAATATTTATACAAGTTGCAGAAACGATTTGCAAACTGCACAGGATTTTTTTGTGGATATGGTGTTGCGGTAAAGGATTTTCAGCATCCAATAATTGATTTTGACAGAAACAACACATACATACAAAGCGAGGGAATAACTAATGATTTTGGAGTGTATGATTCTCCGGATGAATTATTGAAAAATCATCATCAGGAGTTATCAGGCATCAAGACTTTTTTTTATAGACATTTGGGAAGGCATTTGATGAATTGGAATGTAAAGAACATAAGAAATTCCTAAATCCAAGTTTATCACAATAATAACTAAATATAACTAATACAGGGACAGTAAATCAAAAAAGTTTACTGTTTTTTTGTCTTTGAAATTTTATAATATGACAAAAAATGTCAGGTTGTGATATAATAGACATAGGTGATGTTAAGAAATGAGAGATAGTAGATTATTTAGAATATTATATTATGTTTTGGAAAAGGGAAAAGTTACAGCAAATGAACTTTCTGAAAAATTTGAAGTATCAGTGAGGACAATATATCGAGATATTGATGTGATTAGCTCTGCTGGAATCCCGATTTATGCCACACAGGGAAAAGGTGGAGGAATAGAGATAGCAGATGATTTTGTATTAAAAAAATCTTTGCTTTCTGAAAAAGAGCAGGAACAGATTTTAGTTGCATTAAAAGGTTTAGAGGGAATAAATAAACAATATGAAAATGAACTTTTAACAAAATTGTCTGCCTTTTTCAAAATTAAAAATACAAATTGGATTGAAGTTGATTTTACAAATTGGCAAAGAGGTAATGAATATGACGAATTGTTTAATGATATAAAATCAGCAATTATAAATAAAAATATTATTAGATTTACATATTTTTCAAGCAATGAAAAAGAGACAAGTAGAGAAGTAAAGCCGATTAGACTCTTATTTAAGGGTTGGGATTGGTATGTTTATACCTTTTGTTTACTTCGAAACGAATTTCGATATTTTAAATTATCAAGGATTAGGGATTTAAAAATTCTTGATGAAAATTTTGAAGATAGTTATGAAGATGTTGTTCTAATAAAAAAAATGGAGTATAAGGATACTGTCCATGTTAAGTTAAAATTTGACAGAAAAGTAGCTTTTAGAGTTTATGATGAAATGGGAGATATTAAAGAAGATGAAGAAGGTAATTTATATGCAGAAATAGAGTTACCAAATGATTATAATCTTTATAATTATATTTTTTCTTTTGGAGAATCCGTAGAAGTTTTAGAGCCGATAGAAATTAGAAATAATATTAGAGATATGATAAATAAAATGTCTAAAAAATATATAATATGACAAAGGGTGTCAGGTAATCTTTTGTATAATTAATATATAAGATACAAAGGAGGTTTACTATGAAATACGAATGGAAGAAAAGTGAAAAATATTTATATGGTGTTAAACAAAAACCACAATTTATTGAAGTTCCTACTGCATATTATATTATGATTAAAGGAGAGGGAAATCCAAACGAGATCGACTTTTCCAATAGGGTTTCTGCTTTGTACTCTCTTGCATATGGAATAAAGATGTTATTTAAAAATATGGAAAAAGAAGAATTGGAATATTCTGATTTTACTGTATTTCCACTTGAGGGAATTTGGGAGAAATCAGATGATGAGGAATTTGATAAGAATAAATTGAAATATACAATTATGATTAAACAACCTTATTTTATTACAAAGGAAATTTTTGAGTTAGCTTTTGAAAAAGTGAAAAATAAAAATCCAAACGAATTATATGATGAAGTAAGTTTTGATTGTGTTGAAAGTAAAAAGGCAATTCAGATTTTGCATATTGGTAGTTTTGATACAGAGATTGAGTTCTTTGAAAAATTGGATAATTTTGCAAATGAAATGAATTTAGAGAGAAGTGAAAAACTTCATACAGAAATATACTTAAATAATAAAAATCGAACTGCAGAAGATAAACTTAAAACAATATTAAGATACAACGTGAAATAAGGAGGCTTATTATGGCTAGACCAACTACTAAAGAAGATTTAATTATTAGCGCAAAAGAAAATTATGAAAAGTTAAATGAATTGATTTCTAAATTGTCAGAAAAAGAGCTGAATACTCATTTTGACTTTTCTGCTGACGAAAAAAAGAAAGAAGCACATTGGAAAAGGGATAAAAATTTAAGAGATATTTTAATTCATCTATATGAATGGCATATGTTAATTTTAAATTGGGTAAATTCCAATCAAAATGGGGAAGAAAAGCCCTTTATACCAAAGCCTTATAATTGGAAAACCTATGGTGATATGAATGTAGAATTTTGGAAAAAACATCAAAATACACCTTTAGAAGAGGCAAAGAAAATGATTAATAAATCTCATAAGGATGTTTTAGTTTTGGCTGAAAAGTTTTCAAATGATGAATTGTTTTCTAAAAATATTTTTAAATGGGTTGGAGGGAGTACATTAGGTTCATATTTTGTAAGTGCCACTTCAAGTCATTATGATTGGGCGATTAAGAAACTTAAAGCACATCAAAAGAATTGTAAAAATTAATTCTAAATAGAAAAGGGATTAGGATGCATTTTGTAAAAGTAAAAGGAATATTATCTTCTAAAAACGGAATGAATTTGTTTCGAGGTTGTACACATGGCTGTATTTATTGCGATTCAAGAAGTAAATGTTATCAGATGAATCACAGTTTTGAAGATATTGAAGTAAAAGAAAATTCAATAGAGCTTTTGGAAGATAGACTTAAAAGAAAAAGAAAAAAATGTATGATTGGTATGGGGTCAATGACTGACTCCTACATTAATGAGGAATTAAAACTGAATTATACAAGACAAGCAATAGAAATAATAAATAAATATGGTTTTGGACTTACACTCATTACAAAGTCATCAAATATAATTAGGGATTTGGATTTATTAAAAGAGATTAACTCCAAGACAAAATGTGTTGTTCAAATGACACTCACAACCTATGATGAAAGACTATGCAGGATAATTGAACCAAATGTTTCTACTACAAAGGAAAGAGTTGAAACCTTGATTAAATTAAGAGAAGCAGGAATACCTACGGTAGTATGGATGACTCCTATTTTACCATATATTAATGATACAAAAGAAAATATTAGAGGTATTTTAAATTATTGCAAAGAGGCAAAAGTAAAAGGAATTTTCTGCTTTGGAATGGGACTTACCTTGCGAGAGGGAAATAGGGAGTATTTTTATTCTAAACTTGATAAACACTTCCCACATCTTAAAGATAGATATATTAGAGAGTTTGGTAATTCTTATGTTATTAACAGTAAAAATAATTATAGATTAATGAAAATTTTTCGAGACTTCTGTGAAAACGAAAAAATAATGTATGACTATAATAAAATTTTTAGCTATTTAAATACATTTGAAGAAAAAGAAATATCAAAACAACTCAGTATTTTTGATTTGTAATAATAAATAATTCGATAGATTTTATGAAAGAATATTCTTTTTTAGAGTATTCTTTTTTTGTTGAAATAAGAAGTAAAACTATTTGTAATATGAATATAAATGTAATAATTCACGTCATAGCACAATGCAGATAAATTATCCCAACACGTCATCTCGAGCGTAGTGTAACGGAGTCAATCTAGCCCTAACTTTGTTTACTTGTAAACAAAAGTAGGTCTGACGGGGTCGTTGTATCATTTGATACAATGACTCTGGAGATCTCCTAAAGCCCCGCAATTGTGAAAGAAATGTTTTTAGTAGTTTGTATTGTAATTAAAGTTAATAAAATTTCATATTGTATGTATCTACGATACATTTAGTTTTACTTGTAAACAAGTAAAACTATGAGATTTCTCGGCTTCGCTCGAAATGACGTGTTGGGAGACTTTCATATGCAACATACTATGACGTGAATTGTTTTATTTTTATATATAAAATTTTCAATAATTTTTTTGATACCTTTTATATTTTTTAAAATATTTTTTTAATTTGAAGTTTATTTTCTTTTAATGTCTATCAACTAAACAAAGCATTCTTCTTTATACGTCATTTCGACCGAAACGAAGCATAGCTGAGTGTAGTGGAGAAATCTCCTAAGGCTCTATGCTAGTAAACAAAAGTAGGTCTGACGGGGTCGTTGTATCATTTGATACAATGACTCTGAAGATCTCCTAAAGCCCCTTAACTATTAAATTTACAAAAATATTTCATATATCTAGTTTAGAATGTAAAAATAGAATTATAAATATTTCATTTGGGTAATATAGTAAAAAGAGGGTGATTATATGAATAGAAACAAAGAACAAATGTTGGATTTTTTAGTAAAAGCATTTATAGCTGATTCGGATAATTATAAAAATATGGAAATTCCTGAAGATGAAACTCAAAAAAAGGTGATTTTACGTTCTCTTATGAATATCCGTATGCCTAGAAAAATGGATGATGAAGTTTTAAAAGTTCAAGATGAATATTTAAAACTTTGCGCAGAAGAAAAGGGAATAGTAGAGATTAAGGATATTCCTGTTGTAAAAGATGTTTTTTCTATTTGGCAAGGAGATATTACAAGACTTAAGGTTGATGCTATAGTTAATGCGGCGAATTCAATAATGCTTGGATGTTGGGCTCCAATGCATCTATGTATTGATAATCAAATACATACTTTTGCAGGAATTCAACTAAGGGCAGAATGTAACGAAAAAATGCAGGAACTTAAGAAAAAATATGGTCAAGATTATGAACAGCCTACTGCTGTTCCAATGATTACAGATGCCTATAATCTACATTCAAAAAAAGTAATTCATATAGTTGGTCCAATTGTTTATGGAGAGCTTACTAAAGAGCTTGAAAAAGAATTAGCTGACTGTTACGAAAAAACTTTGGATATGTGTTTAGAAAATGGACTTAAAAGTGTAGCATTTTGTTGTATATCAACAGGCGAATTTTGTTTTCCAAAAGAAAGAGCAGCAGAGATTGCAATTGATACAACTAAAAAGTGGGTTTTAGAACACCCTTTAGCTATGGACAGGATTATTTTTAATGTTTTCAAAGATGAAGATAAAAAATATTATGAAAAAATGATATAATATTATTATAAATAACAAAAGGAGATAGTTATGAGTTTTGATTTATTTGTCTTTGAAAAAAGAGAAGAAATAAAAACTTCTTTGGATGTATTTGCATATCAGGAGGAGTTCACAGAATATAAAGAAAATAAAGATTATGAATCTTTGGATGGCTGTTCTGATGTAATTGCCTGCTGGGCTAAAAAAATGTTTGAAAAATTTCCACCAATAAGTGGGAAGTATGCTTTGCCTGATGAGATTGCCTATGCAACAGAGGATTCAGAAAATCATTTGACTGATTATAGCTTAGGAAAGAATGGAGCGTATTGTGCATTCTCATACAATGTTGAAGATGAGGCATTGGAATTTGTAAAAAGTATTGCCGATGAATATGGTGTAGGAATTTATAATCTTCAAAGTAATGATGCAATTTTTTGTAAAGATATTGATATATTAAAATGTAGAACAGAAAGCACAGACGACTTCGAATGTGATTGGGAAAATATTGAACACTTTATTGAAACATTTAATGATATTGACCGAGTAAATGAAAATGGAGGACTAACATTCATTACCATTTGGTATGAAACTGATGGAAAACAAGGTAATTTTATCCAATGTACTCCATGTTATAAAAATAAGGGATTTTTTTCATCATTATTTAGTAAGAAAATTTCAAATGAAATAGATTCTTATATTTTTGAAATAGAAAAAAACGGCGGGGTATATCAAACATTTATAGAAGATAAATCCGAACTTATAAAAGTTATAAAAGAATGGTGCATAGATAGAAAAGAGCCCGATATAAGAGAATATAAAAGGATTTTAGATTTGTAGGTAAAATATGAAAGAAAATTATAATAAAACAGATGGATACAGAGAAAGTATTCAAATGGGACTTAAGGGATTAAAGACTGTTGGGAAAAATATATCTTCTGAAAGTGAATTAAATAGAGAAAAGATTGAATTTTTAAAAAATAAAATAGAAAATGCAGATGCGATTGTAATAGGAGCAGGAGCGGGGCTTTCAACTTCTGCAGGATTTGTCTATAGCGGGGAGAGATTCGAAAAATATTTTTTTGATTTTTCAAAAAAATTTGGTATAAGCGATATGTATTCCGGCGGGTTTTACCCATTTCCTGATAAAGAAACACTTTGGGCTTGGTGGGCAAGAAATATATATTTTAATAGATATGTTGAAGCTCCAAAGCCTGTTTATAATAATTTGTTTTCTATTGTAAAGGATAAGGAATATTTTGTTATTACTACAAATGTAGATCATCTATTTCAAAGAGCTGGATTTGATAAAAAACGTCTTTTCTATACACAAGGAGATTTTGGTTTGTTTCAAAGTGTAAATCCGCAAAATCAAAACACCTATGATAATGAAGAATGGGTTATGAAGGCAATAGAAGTTCAAGGATTTAAGAAAAATTCAGAAGGCATTTTTGATGTTCCCGAAAATAGGGAAATATCAATGAAAATTCCTACAAAAATGATTCCAAAATGTCCTGATGATGACTTGGATGTAACAATGAATCTTCGTGCTGACAGTTCATTTGTTGAAGATGAAGGTTGGCATAAAGCGTCGAAAGAATATTATAATTTCCTTGAAAAGTATAAAGATAAACATATACTCTTTTTAGAGTTGGGTGTAGGAAATAATACACCTGTTATTATAAAATATCCTTTCTGGCAAATGACTATGGAAAATAAAAGTTCTGTTTACGCATGTATTAATTATAAAGAAGCTTTTTGTCCTGAACAAATAAAAGACAGAAGTATTTGTATTGACGGAGATATTGGAGAAATACTAAAGAAAATTATGGAATAATAAAAATAGATTTTAAGAAAGAATATTTTTTATTAAGAGTATTCTTTTTTGTTAATGTATCTACGATACATTCACTTTTGTTTGCAACAAAAGTATGAGATTTCCGCAGTCGATTGTACCCAAATCAAAGATTTGGACAATCTTTGCGTCAGACCTACTATAGATTATTTACAAGTAAATAATCTAAGTTAGGGCTAGATTCATTTCACTTCGCTACAGTCGAAATGACGTATAAAGAAGAATGCTTTGTTTAGGAGCTTAACGTTAAGAGTAAACAAACTTCAAATTTTAAAATAAACTCTAATATGATTTTTAACTATCTTTTCAAAAGTTCTTATATGCCGATATAGCCTGTCTTTACAGGCGTTTTCGGCATTTTGTGTATCGAGAGATACTCACATAATTTCTTAAATCTGCTTGTGTTTTTGCCTTGAAAGGTAGTAAACGAAGTAGTAAAATATCTATTTCCCTTTAAGCCGTCAGCCTGAAAAATTCCGCCTGTGCACTATCAAATGTAGCATGTGCGTAATAGTTCAGGGTCATGGTAATGTTGGCATGTCCCATTAGATACTGTAAGGCTTTCGAATTCATTCCCGCATTTGCCATATTGGTGCAGAATGTGTGTCGCAGTGTATGGGGCGTTGTTACTGTCGGCAGAGGTTCCTTATGGCTCGAATTATACTTTTCTACAAGTTTACGAAACATAATATCATAGTTAATGCAATTTTGAGGTGTTTCGTTCCTTGTGAGAAAGAGGAAGCCTGTATAACCGTCAACCTTAAAAGTGCTTTTTCTTCGGCTTTGAATCACTCTCTGCAAGGCTTTAAGCACTCGGTCGCTCATGGGGATTTTGCGAATGCCGTTTTCCGTTTTCGGTGTTTCAACGCGATAGGACTTTTTACCGGAATACTGAAGCTGATGATCCACATTGATTGTCCGGTTCTCATGTAGACCTACCCATTGCCTGCGACGCTTTGATACCCTAAATGGCACTTACGCTCGGACTGTGGCTATAGGGGCGTATCATTATATATTTTGTGCTGTCATGGCTCGCAAGGTGCTACGCTTGCTTTACGGAAAAATGTTTCTCGCTCGGCTTCCGGGTAGGAAAGTGTCATGGCGCATTTTCCGCATAGTTAAAGCACAAAAGGAAAGTATCCGGTTTGCCCTATGATACGCCGCCGTTATCTTGCGGGTATGTTTGTCAAAGAACAGGCGGCAGATGATTCCTGCCTTGTCTGCGGAAAGGGGAACGCAGACAGCTACATTGTTAAATCTTGAAAATCAGGACAGCCTGCATAAGCTTTGAGCGAAGGCAATCTCGTATATCCTCATCTATGCCGTAATAGGTATTTCCCCGCTCATCACGGAGCTTTCTCATAGAAAGGTGTGCGATATAGCCAGCGTAATGTTGCACGACAATATTCATTGCCTGCGGCTCTCGTTTGGTTGCGACTATGATTACCGGATAAGGTAACAGGCCGTGTTCATCGTTTCCTGTTTTACCAACTTGGGTAAGTCATATGCATGTTCCTCCAAATAGCGTTTTAATAACTCAAAAGAGCTGGTACGCCGATACTGCACGGTACTTCTTGGAATCTGATAGAGTTCTGCAATTTCCGCATCACTCATATCAAAGAAGTAGTAGAGCAGGACGGCTCTGCGTTTTTCTTCCGGCAAGCTGTGGATCGCATCGGCAATCGTCTTTGCATCTCATTCTTTACCGCCTGCGAAAAAGGTTTGTTCTTCTTCACTGCCTGCAAAGAAATCTTCATGGGTATAAAGCTGATTTTCCTCTTTCGGTGTCAGGCCGGAAAAGTTAATTTCATGCTCCTGCCGCTTCCTAATGTCCCGATGGGCATTGATACTTTCATTTTTCAATGTTCGCTTGCAGAAGCCGTTAAATGCGCAGCGTATCTGCCATTCAGTCCGTTCAGGTTCATTCATGATATTCACCTCCTTTCGCAGCCGCGAAAGCGGGTAGAATTTCCCCTTTCGTAAACCCTCAACAACGGGCAGATGAAAACTGCCAAAAAAAAGCGAATATTTTTGAAAAAAAGTTTTTGCGGACGCAAAAAATCCCGACCGCATAAAGCAGCCGGGAACGGACATGAAAAGACTATTATATTGACAATATTTAACTGTTTATTGATATAGGCAAAGAAACATCCACTGAATAGAAACAGCCTTTTTTAATATGGAATTAGATTGATAGAAAATATATACGACGATACCTCCTTTGATGCCGCCAGGTCCTTAAAAAATGTTAACCTTAATACATCCTCTGTAATTCAATTTTTAAAAAGGAAAACAGCGGCTTTGATCTTTATTTCAAAACCGCTGTTAAGATAAGTCGATACTATTTTGAGCAAAACTATTTTGTTACTACAACAACGGTTTTTATTTCCCGTTAGAGTGGTAGATTTTGTTATTCTAATTGTTACTGTTACATCTGTATAAATCCACTTACAACGGCCGCTATACCAATTACAAGGCATATTAAGCCTGCAATAGTTATTCCCTTTCTTCCTTTTGACTTTCTGTTTACAAGAAAAAGAACAATCGCCAACATGATAAGTACAATTCCTATTCCCACACTAAACATATATAGCTCAGATGATATGCTTTCTAATCCATTATCTATTGCTGTTTCTATTGCTTTTTCCATCTACTCAACCTCCATAACTTCCACTTTTTTCATTAAAATGGCAGAAAACATTATCCCAATTAATATCATCACTGCCACGAATATATACATTGCTATCTTGCTTGAAGTTGTATTTGCAACGATATTACACATCAATGATGCAATGAGTACAGCTGAAACAATAGTGGTCGGAACAGATTTTTTTATAAACCCAATTCCTACAGCTATAATCCCTATACTTGCGGCGCTGAGTGACATAATGAGCGTAGTTTCAATTGCTTGAAACATAATAGAATATGTAAAATCTCCACTTACAAGATGTAAAAATTTTTCGCTCACACCGAATATAATAAAAATAAGAAAATTGCTTATAAACATTGCAATAACAGTAAAGACAAATACAATACAAAGTTTGGATAGCATGATTTTCTTCCTGTTTATAGGGTATGAAAAAAGTAAAATAGGGCGCTTCCCTGAATATTCCTCAATGATAATTTTTGAATATATAACAGCAGCCAATACACAAAATACCGTCATATTCAAAACACCGTACAAAGGAATAAGATTTTCATATCCCGAAAAAATTTTCATATCTGCATCATTTGTCTCTAACATAGGGGCATATGCGAAAAGGTATAGAAAGCCTAACATTATTACAGCAATAATAAGTGCGGAAATAACGTAAGTGCAAAAATTAGTTCTTCTTAATTCTAATCGAATGAGAGTTTTCATTTGTTCTCCCCTCCATTCATAATATCAATAAAATAGTCTTCAAGACCAGAGGGGCACTCTGCTTTGATTTTTGTCATTGAGACTTCTTTTACAATAGTTCCATTTACGATTACTCCGATTGTATCGGCTATATGCTCTATTTCCGTTAATATATGACTGGAAATCAATAAAGTCATGTTTTGATTTTTCACAAGTTCTATGAATAAATCTCGTATTTCTTTAATCCCCACAGGGTCAAGCCCGTTAATTGGTTCGTCTAAAATTAGCAACTTAGGCTTGTGAATAATCGCTCTTGCGATAGCAAGTCTTTGGCGCATACCTAAAGAAAAGGTGGAAACAGGTTGTTCATTTATGTTATTTAGACCTACACTTGACAATACAGAAGCTATATCGCTATTTGTTTTCCCCATATAAGCAAGATGAATTTTCAAATTTTCCATTGCCGATAGATGTTCATAAAAGATAGGTGTTTCAATAATTGTTCCAATTTCTGATAATATTTTGTTACGCTCAGAAGTTACACTCATACCTAAAACCTGTGCGTTGCCCATGGTTGGGGTAAGTAATCCAGATATTATCTTAAATAATGTTGTTTTTCCTGCCCCATTTGCACCTAAAAACCCGTAAATTGTTCTCTTTTCCACATGGATATTGCAATCTTTGAGGACTTCACGGCTAAGAAAAGTTTTCGTGATGTTTTCAGTTTTTACTGCTAAATTTATATTCATTTATTTTACTCTCCTTGAGGATACAGTCTATGTAGTAAATCTGTTGATTTTTGAATAATAGTATCAGTCAGCACATCTATTCCGATAGACATCATCATATTTTGTAAAAATTTCAAACGCAACAATAATTTATCAGCATTGCAACTAAAAACAGCAGGGTCGCACCATACATTTATTAATAGTAAAAAAACTTCCGCACATTCATCGGGGTAATCCGTGGCAAGTGAACCGTCTGATATGCCTTGCTTTATTATCTCTGAGATTAAATGTGAGTCTTTACAAACGCAGTCTTGCATATAAGCTAAAACAAATTCGGCACTTTTCATACGGGTATTCATCACATCATCTAAGTAGTGTGTCTCTTGACTATCAAGGTTTTTTTCCAAAATGGCTTGTAACTTTTCTTTTCCATTTAAGGAGTTCATTTCAGATAACCAGTTATTCATAGTTTCTTTGATAACTTGAGCTTTTTTTTCTGTAACAGCCTTAATAATTGCATCCTTGGACTGAAAATGATGATATATTGCTCCTTTTGATATTCCGGCAGTAGTGGCAATATCATTCATGCTTGTTTTGTCAAAGCCTTTTTCTAAAAATAATTTTGCCGAGACGGATAATATATCATCAATAGTTGATTGTGAGTTGTATTTTTTAGACATAGCAATCCTCCTAGTTAAAAACCGAACGGTTGGTTCTTAATTATTATATCTCTATTCGCTTATATTGTCAAGCTATAAAAGCAGCACGAAAAGCAAAGGGACATTCAATAAACGCATTAGCGAACGAGCTGAAAATATCTCCCCGATATTGCATCCATTGAGAACAGTGGACAGCACCCAAGCTTACAACTCTTTTATGAGCCTGTCATTCTTTTAGATATTTCGGTAGACACATTCTTTTTTTTCCAATGAGGAAACAGACAAATTAACGCAGAGCAGATGGCTTGATAGCCTGCTCGAAGTCAGCAACAAGGGATCCCGAATAGTTACCGCTACTGCAAAAGAGGTTAAGGAAATCGAAACAAAGGGCAATGAACGCCCCCACACAACTTAATATGAAATTTGAACTGAGAAGCATTGTAATCTTTTTGAGATTGCAGCGTTTTCTATTTGTGAAAGTTGGCAAAATTCTTTTCTTCCTCCGGCGCTTCATAAAAGATATATCCGATCAGGGCACAGTAGAAAAGTCGTTCCGATTTCGTCCAGAAATCCTCAGCGGCTTTTTCGCCGTCGCCTTTTCTTTTGCTGCATACGGTTTCAAGAATCAGGTCAAGAATTTCATCAATGCGATCACGATCAAGGCGTTTTGTGTTTATGAGGTGTCCATACTCGATATTGTCCTTGATAAGTTCCTCATAGATTTTGTATGCATCTTTTTCTTCCTTTCCATTCTTTTCCGGTAATGGCTGCTAACTCAAAGGAGAGGGGTCAGGGGAAAGGATAGGAATGGAATAGGTATTTAATCCATTTTTATTTATTTTTTCTTTTTTTGATAGATCAGTTTTTTGTATATCTTTATTTAATTGCATTGGATTTTCCGACGTCGGCTTATTCGATGTTGGATTTTCCAATACCGGACTTTGCGGCTGTTCATAAATAGTATAGGTAATGGCTGTCATTTTTCCTTTCTCATCTCTGCCTTGCGCCCTTTCGATATATCCAGCCTTTTCAAGCTCCAAGACGGCAGTACGAATGGCATCGATACTTTCTTTGTTGATATGGGAAAGTCCTGCAAGGGTATAGTCCCAGTTTTCCGGAAGTGAAAGCATCTGTGAGAGCAAGCCCTTTGCTTTTAGCGTCAGTTCTTTGTTTCGCAGGTGGTGATTGCTCATAACGGGTATAGCCCTTGTTTTTTTCTACTCTGAAAACTGCCATGCTGATACTCCTTTCATTTTTTATTTGTTACGCAGTTAAAGGGCGATTTTGAGGAAAAAGGTATATTACCCTTACTTTGTCAAAACCGCCCTCTGAAAGCTTTGTATTTCAAGCCCTTATTTACTTCTATTTCGTAACATGGGCATGAAAAAAGCGGCATCTTATGCTTCCTTTGACAGAAGCGAAAGATCACCGCTTTTAGATTTCCTATTTAATTTTGATTCCCACAACATGCCTTATGGCATCTGTGGTAAAATACCTTTATTCGCAAGAGTTTTTACAGCACATCAAGGTTCTTTCCTCAAAAGTAGTAAATTGGTAGTAAATTCAACTTGTACTCTTGCAAATATCCTTGTATTTCAAGGAGTTTGAGGGTTAATTATTAAAGTTTGAGAGAAATATTTAAAAAAATATAAAAGGTATCAAAAAAATTATTGAAAATTTTATATAAAAATAAAATACTTCACGTCATAGCTCTTTGTAAAGTAAAGCCCCCTAGACGTCATCTCGAGCGTAGCCGAGAGATCTCCTAAAGCCCCGTGCTTGCAAACAAAAGCAGGTCTGACGTAGTCATTGCGTACAATGACTCTGGAGATTTCATAAAGCTCTTTGTCATTAAATTTTTTAAAAAATTTTTTCATTTCATAAATATTTCATTTTCATTTCATAAATATTTCATAAATCTAGTTTAAAATAGCTACTGTAAAGAAAATACTTTAAAATTTAAAAATAAATTAAAGTATTTTTTTGCTGATTAATCTAAATATAGTTAAGGAGGAATGATAAATTTCTAATTACTTAGAATTTAATGGGGACATCCTAAAAATATAAAATAAATTTGAGAGAGGGGAGCTGAATAGGACAGTGGTAAAAAATGCGATAGCATATGTTTTAAGAAAAAAGAATAGAACTTTTATAGTTTTTATTATTTTGACAGTAGTGCTTTCTTGCTTATATGCATGTTTAAATATTTTGAAATCAGGTACTAGCCTGGAGAAGTCTTTATATAAATCTTCAAATTCATCTTCAACGATAGCCAAAAAAGATAGTCAAGGATATTTTGATAAGAATGAATTTAAAGGAATAAATGATATAAAGGAAATTGAAGAAGTTGTTTCTCAATATGAAGGTCTGGCAAGATTGTCAAATACAAATGCTGTAGATAGTGGGCAACAAATCACTAGAGATGATATTCCAAGCTATTTAAAAAATGTTGTTTCAATACAAGCTACAAGCAATGTAAAAAGAAATGTTTTGTTTAACAGTGGAGTTTTTGCAATAAAAGAGGGAAGAAATATTGAAAAAAATGATAAAGACAAAATATTAGTTCATGAAGAGTTTGCTGAAAAGAACAAGTTAAAAGTAGGCGATAAAATTAGTTTAGAGTTTGTAGATCCAAATCAAACTGATAAGAGTAATAAGAAATATGAATTTGAAATTGTTGGAATTTTTTCAGGAAAGAAACAGGAAAAACAAACTGGATTAACTTCAGATTTGAGTGAAAATACAATGTTTGCAGATTATGATTCTGCACAAAAGGCATTAAATGTTGAAGGAAATAAACAACTAGTAAATAAGTTGACATTTTTCTCGGGAACTCCTGAAAATATGGACGAGGCGATAAATAAGGTTAAAAAACTTAATGTCGATTGGGAAAAATCTTATACAGTTGATAAAGAGGCAAATGCCTTTAAAGATGCTCTTGAGTCATTAAATGGTGTTAAACATATTATAAGAATAATGACTTTTGCAATTATGATTGGTGGTTCTGTAGTTCTTTCATTGATATTGATACTATGGTTAAGAGAAAGAATTTACGAAATTGGAATTTTATTATCCATTGGGGTAAGTAAGTTTAAAATTGTAACTCAATTTATAATGGAATTAATATTTATATCACTTCCGGCAATTCTGGTATCTTTGATATTTGGAAATCTGGTAGTAAATCAAATTATTGGTGGGTTGATTAGTTCAGAGGATACGACATCAATTACATCTAATTTTGTAAGTAATGGATATAATATGAACAATTTAATAACTTTTGCACAAAGTTATGGAGTTTTAGTGCTAATTATTGTTTTATCAGTAGTTTTTGCATCAGGATTGATTTTAGTTAAGAAACCGAAAGAAATTTTATCACAAATTAGTTAGGAGGAAGTAAATGAATATATTAGAAATCAAAAATGTAACATATAGTTATGCGAATTCAAAAGAAAAAGTTTTATCATTAATAAATCAAGGATTTGAACTTGGGAAATTTTATGCAATTATCGGGAAATCCGGAACAGGAAAGTCAACATTACTTTCATTGTTAGCCGGATTGGATAAACCGAATAGCGGAGAAATTTTGTTCAAAGATGAAAATATAGAGAAAGCGGGTTATAGTAATCACAGAAAAAATAACATATCTCTTGTATTCCAAAACTATAATCTTATAGATTATTTATCACCATTGGAAAATATCAGATTGGTAAATAGTAAAGCATCTGAGGATATATTACTTGAATTGGGACTTGATAGAACTCAAGTAAGAAGAAATGTAATGAAGCTTTCAGGTGGGCAACAACAAAGAGTTGCTATTGCAAGAGCTTTAGTATCAGAAGCACCGGTTATTTTAGCGGATGAACCTACAGGTAACTTGGATGAAACTACAGCCGGAGAAATAATAGAAGTATTGAAGAAATTGGCTAAAGAAAGAAATAAATGTGTAATAGTAGTAACTCATAGTAAAGAAGTTGCAAGTGCAGCTGATACAATACTGGAACTTAATAATAAAAGATTAAAAGAAGTAACAAAAAATAAGTAGGAGGTAAGCGATGTTAAAAAATGCTTTTGCGTACGTAACTAGAAAGAGTTTAAAATCGTTAATTATATTATTAATTATCTTATCAATGTCAGCACTTAGCTTGATAAGTTTATCTATAAAAGATGCTACTAATAAGGCATCAGAAGAAACTTTTGGAAACATTACAAACAGTT
This sequence comes from Parvimonas sp. D9, assembly GCF_035282565.1. Lineage (NCBI taxonomy): Bacteria > Bacillati > Bacillota > Tissierellia > Tissierellales > Peptoniphilaceae > Parvimonas > Parvimonas sp. D9. The sequence goes on from NZ_JAYKBM010000004.1 coordinate 61,968, forward strand.
TTACAATGGAAATTAATAGAAGAGTAAATCAAGGTACTGCTAGAGGTGGTGGTAATGTAAGAGGTCAAGATATCAAAAAAATTGTTGATTCCGGACATGTGGATAATTTTGTTAAGAGAATTAACAGTGTTGCCAATTTGGACGACAACTTAGATATTGTAGAAGCACCGGGTGCTTCACGAAACGAATCTGCAGAAAGAGCTAAAAACTTCAAAAGAGCAGTTATGTTAACAGGTGTAAACAGTTCTCAAAAAGAGACAAAATTTGTTTCAGGTGCATATAAATTAGTTGAAGGTGAACATTTAACTAGTGAAGATAAAAATAAAATTTTAATGCACAAAGATTTAGCTGCAAAGAATAATTTGAAAGTTGGAGACAAAATCAAATTAAAATCAAATGTTTACGATGCGGATAATGAAAAGAAAGCAAATGAAACTGTTGAAGTAGAAATTAAAGGGCTTTTTGACGGACATGGAAAAAGTGCAGTAACTTATTCACAAGAACTTTATGAAAACACTTTAATTACAGATGTTCATACAGCAGCTAAAGTTTATGGAAATACTGAAGATACAGCAACATATCAAGATGCAACATTCTTTGTAAAAGGTAACAGAAATTTAGATCAAGTAATAAAAGATCTTAAAAAATTGGATATTAACTGGAGATCATATAATTTAATTAAGAGTTCTTCAAACTTCCCTGCATTACAAAAATCTATTTCCGGAATATATTCAATTGCAAATCAATTATTTGCAGGTTCTCTAATATTCGCAGGTATAGTAGTTACATTATTGTTATTCTTGTGGATGAATGCCAGAAAGAAAGAAATTGCAGTATTGTTATCAATAGGAATTTCTAAAACTAAGATATTTGGACAATTCGCCATTGAGTTGCTTTTCGTTGCAATACCGGCATTTATAGGTTCATATTTCTTAGCAGGTTATACAGGAAAAATACTTGGAAACAGCATATTGAAGAAAGTTACAGGAAGTATTGCAAAACAAATTGCAAGACAGTCAGCATCAACAAAATTGGGTGGTGGAGCTGAGGTTGACGGATTTAATAAGACACTTACAAGTTTAGATGTTAATATTAATCCAAAAGCTCTCCTTTATGTAGTATTGTTTATGACAATAGTACTTGCAATCGCGTTAATAATATCTTCTTCAAATATTTTAAGAAAGAAACCAAAAGACTTATTAATCGATACAAAATAGTTTTTTTAAATATGGGGGTACTTCGTAATTGTTGTACGAGAACGAAAATTATCGGTGTATATACATCGATAATTTTCGCCTTTTATGGTATACTATATTTTGGGTAATATTTAATATAAATATGGCAAAATTTAGTTTTATATAAGAGGAGGACCTTATGAAAATACTTGTTGTTGAGGACGACCAATTTATCAGAGAAGGAATTTCTGAATATTTATCCGAATTCGGTTATGAGATTATTCAAGCAAAAGATGGACAGGAAGCTCTAATAAATTTTAATAACAATGATATTAATTTGGTAATTTTAGATATTCAAATTCCATTTCTAAACGGATTGGAAGTCTTAAAAGAAATCAGAAAAAAAAGTAAATTACCTGTCCTCATGTTGACAGCATTTAATGATGAAGAATACAAAATAAATGCCTTTTCAAGTTTGGCAGATGGTTATATGGAAAAGCCGTTTTCACTACCGGTTTTAAAAGTTAGGATTGATTCTTTGATTAAAAGGCATTATAGTGGTCAAGAAAAATTTGAATATAAAGATGCTGAAGTTAATTTCACGAGTTACACAGCCAAGTACAATGGCGAGGATGTGGATATAAATGCAAAAGAACTTGAAATATTAAAATATTTATTGGAAAATGAAGGACATGCTTTGACCAGAGCACAGATAATAGATAATGTGTGGAAAGAAACGGATGAAATTCCTTTTGATAGAGTTATAGATGTATATATAAAAGAATTGAGGAAAAAGCTGGGATTAGATTGTATTGTAACAATCAGGAACGTAGGTTATAAGCTGGAGAGAAAATGAAGAATTTAAAAATATTTCCAAAAATGTTTCTGCAGACATTTGGAATTCTTGGAACTGTAATTGTTTTAATACATTTGCTGGTATTTTTTATTTTCCCGAGAACTTACTTGGAAACGAGAAAGCAGGAGCTTTATGCAAAAGCGGATGAAATTTCCAATAGTATTCAAGGAAAAGATAGGAAATTTGTCGAACAGTCTTTGGAATTTTATTCTAAAAGCAGTGATATAAAAGCACTCATAAAAGGACAAACCGGAGATGATGAATTGCAAGTTGGTGATGACCTTAATGTCAATTTAAAGAGCGGTAATAATTCTTTAATCATTGAAGAGAGAGAAATAGAATTAAAAAATGGAGAAAAAATATCCATACAGTTTATTTCCACTGCAGACATGAAAAAAGATGCAAAAGAATTGAGTTTTAAATTCTTACCATATTCATTATTTATATCTTTCATTTTTTCTATTATAGTTTCTCTTATCTATGCAAAGGCGATAACTAATAATATAAATGAAATAAAAAATGCTACAAAAAAGATGATGCGATTAGATAGAACGGCTTATTTGAAAATTAATTCTACTAATGAAGTTGGCGAATTAAAAGAACAGATTAACGATTTGTATAACACTCTTTTAAAATTGATAGATGACTTAGAACTTAAAAATGAAGAAATAATAAAACTTGAAAAACTAAAATATGATTTTTTCAGAGGTACATCTCATGAGCTAAAAACACCTCTTGCAAGTCTAAAAATAATATTGGAAAATATGAAATACAATATTGGAAAATATAAAAATAGAGATTTGTATATTGAAAATTGTATTGAAATAGTTGATCATTTGACAAGAAGCATTTCACAAATGTTATCAGTTTCTTCTTTTGAACATTTAAAAGACGATGAAGAAATAATAGTTGTTAATGATATATTGGAAGATGTATTGAAACAGTATATGTTACTTGCAAATCACAAAAACATAAAAGTCAATAATTATTTGAAAAATGAAAAAATCTATATAGGAATAACAGCTCTTAAAATTGTACTATCCAATTTGGTAAACAATGCAGTCAAATATTCTGATGAAGGCGGTGTAATAAACATCGGGACAAAAGATGATTGGCTTTATATTGAAAATTCCTACAAGGATAATAAAGATTTAGATATAAATAAAATATTTGAAATAAATTTCAACCTAAACAAAGAAAATAGTAATGGTTTAGGATTATACATTGTAAAAAACATCTTATTAAACTACGGAATAAAATACAAAGTAGAAAAAAACGAAATAGGAATTGTATTTTTAATTGAATTATCCGGTAATATGGATAAATAAATTTTTTGTATATGAAAAATCCTCCTGATGAATAAAAATTTACAGGGGGACTTATTTATATCAAAAAGTTTCCTTTTGCTTTTTAGCAAATTAATTTGATTTATGAAATTATTGATAAAAATGAAAAGGATTATTGACATTAAAATATTGACAAATTGTATAAATACATATATAATTAAAGTGAATTTTTATACATATCAGAATATATATATATATAATTATTTTTAAATTAAATTGATATGGTTGTGTAAATTTTGATAAGAATAGCAAAATAAAATTGTCTATGAAATTAGGAGGAAAAAATGGAAAACTTATTGAAAGTTATTTCACGAAAAAGGCAAAATAGTAATAAAAAACCAAAGTGGAATATGAGAAAATTGTCCATAGGTTTGATTTCTTGTTTGCTTGGATTTAGTATGTTGATAAGTTCAACTACAAATGTATATGCAAAAGTTGCTTGGGGTACAGACGGCAAAGTGTATATGGGAGATTCAAACAAAGAAGTAGAAAATGCTAAAAAGAATATTAATGTTACAAAAACTCTTTCAGCAGATGGGAAAAGCATACATTGGAAAATAGAGTTTAATAAAAATCGTGAAAGTTGGACTACACCCTGGATTTTTGTTTTTTTGCCTGATGCCGTAAAAGCTCCAAAAGAAATTAAAAGATATAAAAATGGTGTTTATCATGATACCGTTAAAATTGAAGATTTTAATGGAAGTCACAACAGATGGCATGCTGAAAAAGGAACTCAAGGATTTGAACAAGAGTGGACTAATTTTGTCCAAAGGACAGGTAATGACGGATCTATGGCAGAGCAAAATGCTTGGAAGGATCAAGGAAGATATTCTCGTTTAATTTATTCGAAAGAGGCGTCAGGAAAAACAGCATATACTTGGGAATTTGATACTGAAATTATCCCCGGAATAGATGTAGATGAAGCTGCAATATTAGCTGGTATCAATGCTTGGAATCACGGTTATCCTCGTGTTGTCGGTTATGGTCCACATGATACTGATGGAGATGGTGTTTCCGATGTTAAAGAAAATAAACTTGGAACAGATCCTACAAAAGCTGATAGTAAACCTAGTAAAGATAAAGTATATCCTCCTGTTGTTAATGATGGAAAGAAATATGTAAAAAAAGGAACTACTGTTTTATCTAATGAAATATTAGACAGAGTAACAGTTCCAAGAGAAGCCGGTGCTATTACAAAGGAAACAGGTAGTGTTCCTACTGAGCTTGGAGAAGGAACAGCTAAAGTTAAAGTAAAATACAGTGACGGTTCAGAAGCATTGGCAGATGTCCCTGTTGTTGTTTACGAAGCACCTGTTGCTCCGGATAAAAAAACAGAAGTTGGAGATACGGAACATTTAACTGCTGAAGAAAAGAAAGTGGTTGAAGATGCTATAAAGGCTAAAAATTCTAAATTGCCTGAAGGTACAACAGTAACTGTTGATGAAAAAGGTAAAGCTACAATTACATTACCTGACGGAACAACAGAAGAAATACCTGCAGAAAAATTGGTTGAGAAGAAAAAACCTAAAGAAAAAACTGCTACACCGACCGATGTTAAACAAGATTATGATGATAATATTGGTAAAGCGGTAATAACAGGTAAGGCACCTGCAAATTCAGAAGTTAAGTTAAAAAATAGCAATGGTGATGTAGTAGCGACTACAACTGCGAAACCTGATGGAACATTTTCAATTCCAATTCCAAATACAGTAAAAGATGGAGATAAAGTTACTGTTACTGCGACTGAAACAGGAAAGACAGAAAGTGAAAAGTCAAATGAAGTTGTTATAGATTTAAAAGATCCTTCAGCCCCTACTATAGAAGATGTATATGTAGGAGATAAAGATGTTACTGTAAATCTTCCAAACGATGTAGAAGTTGGAGATAAAGTAAGAGTTACACTCCCAAACGGTAAGCGTGTGGAAGTTGAGTTAACAGCTGAAATGATTGCTGCTAAAAAAGCTAAAGTAGGGATTCCAGAAGGGATAACTTTGAAGAAAGATGAACAAGTTACAGTTCAACTTATGGATAAAGCAGGGAATACAAGTGATGTTATTGTAACAAAAGTTAAAGAAAAAGAATTCGATAAAGAAAAGATAGCGAATATAGAAATAAAAACGCCGCCAACAAAGACAAAATATACAGAAGGTGAAAAGTTTGATCCTGCAGGAATGGTAGTAACATTGACAGATGAAAACGGAAAGAAAGTCGATGTACCAGCAGAAAAATTTGCTGAATATGGAATAACAGTACCGACAGAAAATTTAACAAAAGATCAAACAAAAGTCGAAGTAAAAGTAAAAGATAAAAAGGCGGAACAAGCTATCACAGTTAAAGAAAAAGAATTCGATAAAGAAAAGATAGCGAATATAGAAATAAAAACGCCGCCAACAAAGACAAAGTATACAGAAGGCGAAAAGTTTGATCCGGCAGGAATGGTAGTAACATTGACAGATGAAAACGGAAAGAAAGTTGATGTACCAGCAGAAAAATTTGCTGAATACGGAATAACAGTACCGACAGAAAACTTGACAAAAGATCAAACAAAAGTTGAAGTAAAAGTAAAAGATAAGAAGGTAGAACAACCTATCACAGTTAAAGAAAAAGAATTCGATAAAGAAAAGATAGCGAATATAGAAATAAAAACGCCGCCAACAAAGACAAAGTATACAGAAGGCGAAAAGTTTGATCCGGCAGGAATGGTAGTAACATTGACAGATGAAAACGGAAAGAAAGTTGATGTACCAGCAGAAAAATTTGCTGAATACGGAATAACAGTACCGACAGAAAACTTGACAAAAGATCAAACAAAAGTTGAAGTAAAAGTAAAAAATAAGAAGGCGGAACAACCTATCACAGTTAAAGAAAAAGAATTTGACAAAGAAAAGATAGCGAAGGTAGAAATAAAAACACCACCAACAAAGACGAAATATACAGAAGGCGAAAAATTTGATCCGGCAGGAATGGTAGTAACATTGACAGATGAAAACGGAAAGAAAGTTGATGTACCGGCAGAAAAATTTGCTGAATATGGAATAACAGTACCGACAGAAAATCTAACAAAAGATCAAACAAAAGTCGAAGTAAAGGTAAAAGACAAGAAGGCGGAACAACCTATCACAGTTACACCAAAGGTAAGTAAAACTGAAATGCCTGTTATAAATAATGCAAAAGCAGGGGATAAAAAAATAACAGGTACTGCAGAGCCTGGAGCAACTTTGACAGTAACCACTCCGGAAGGGGTAAAAACTGTTGTAGCAGGGGCTGACGGAAAATGGGAAATTACTTTGGGAACCCCATTAGCTGAAGGCAATGTTATTAAAGCTGTTGCAAAAGTAAATGGCAAAGGGGCTAGTAATGAAGCTTCCATAACTGTTGGAAAGGCAAAACCAATAGCAGACCAAGTAACACCGGCAATACCTAAGGAAAAGACACCGGTTGAAAATCCAACAAACTTAACAAAAGAAGAAAAAGAAATTGTTAAGAAAAAAGTGAAAGAAGTAAATAAAGGAAACTTTCCAAATGGAACAAAGGTTGAAATAGGAACGGATGGAACAGCGACAATCACATATCCTGATAATTCACAAGATAAGATAAAGGGAAGAGATTTGGTTGTCAAGAAAAAAGTAAAACCTATAGCAGATCAAGTAACACCGGCAATACCTAAGGAAAAGACACCGGTTGAAAATCCAACAAACTTAACAAAAGAAGAAAAAGAAATTGTTAAGAAAAAAGTGGAAAAAGCAAATAAAGGAAATTTTCCAAATGGAACAAAGGTTGAAATAGGAACAGACGGGACAGCGACAATCACATATCCTGATAATTCACAAGATAAGATAAAGGGAAGTGATTTGGTTGTTAAGAAAAAAGTAGTTTCAAAAAAACCGACAAACAAAAAACTTCCAAAAACTTCAATTACAGGAACAGGTTTAAGTGGAGTAATGATTGGTTTAGCCGGAATTGGACTATCAGTATTGAAGAAAAAGAAAAGGGAAGATTAAGATTTCGCTAAAAATTGAATATTTCAAGATAGAATAAGCTATGGAATGTTTTAATTGAATCAGTAACTAAGGTTGAGGAGTAAAATCCTCAACCTTTTGTTATGTAAAAATAGTGCATCAAAAATTTCTTTAGATACACTACTTTTAAAAATATTAAGGTTATTTTATTTTTAATTATTTTGTTTTAGTAATTTTTTTCTTATCATTAAATAGCAACAGATATGTGCTGTCGTTGTCAATGCCCAAGAAATCGGATATGAAATATAAAGTGATTCTTGTGTTCTATAAATTTGAAATATAGTAAATATCCAAATTACTCTGAATAGGCAAGCACCCGTTAAAGACACAACCATTGGTAAAATGGAATATCCCATTCCTCTTAAGGAACCGACTGTTACGTCCATCAGTCCGCATAGTAGATATGTTGCTGAAACAATTTTCATTCTGTTAAGTCCATACATAATTACTTCAGGATTATCCGTAAAAATTCTAAGTAGAATATTTCCTAAAGAATATGCACCAACTCCAAGTACAAGTCCAACAACTGTAACAATTCCAAGACCTTGTAATAAAATTTTATCTATTCTATGATATTTTTTAGCTCCCATATTTTGACTTGTAAAACTAAGTGTTGATTGATAAATTGAATTCATTGACATATATACAAAGCCTTCAATATTTATCGCTGCAGTATTTCCTGCAATAACGAGTTTTCCAAATGTATTTATTGAGGATTGAATCAATACATTTGAAATACTGAATACAATACCTTGAAGTCCTGCAGGAAGTCCTATTCTTAAAATGCTTTTAACTTTATCTTTTTGTAATTTTATTTTTCTTAAATTCAAATGCATATAACCTACAGTTTTTGTTAAGAATAATATCATCATAATACCTGAAACATATTGTGAAATTATTGTTGCTATTGCAACTCCTGCAACACTCATATTTAATACTATTACAAAAAATAAATTTAAGATAACATTTAAAATACCTGATACTATTAAAAAGAAAAGAGGTCTTTTTGTATCTCCGATTGCTCTTAAAAGGGCAGCACCGAAATTATATATTGCTGCAGCGGGGCTTCCTAAAAAGATTATTCTCATATAAAGTACAGATAAATCAATTATTTCATTTGGTGTGCCCATAAGATGTAACATTGGTTTTGAAGCGATAAGTCCTACAAAAAGTAAAATTGTTCCAGAAATAATCGCAAGCCCGATTGCATTGTGAACAGTATCTGATGCATTTTTATAGTCTCTTGCTCCACAATATTTTCCCATTGTTACACTGATTCCCATAGAAATTCCGATTAATAAACTAACGAGTAAATTTATTAGTGAGGAAGTTGCACCAACTCCTGCAAGTGCAGTGCTTCCGGAAAAACGTCCAACAACTATTATATCTATTGTATTAAAAAGTAATTGAAAAATACTTGTAAAGATAATTGGAATTGAAAAAAATATCATTTTTTTCAAGGTCTTTCCATTTATCATATCTATTTCATTGCTTTTAACCATTATATCCTCCGTAAAAAGTCTAAAATTATTCTAAAATCATAACATATATTCATAATTTTTGCAATAAAAAAATTTTGAGTTAATTTTTTCATATTTAATTTAGTGTATATTGGTGATATTCAGTTATAATCAACTTCTTATATGAAATAGATTTATCTTCTGACTTTGTGTTTTCGGTCGAGATGAAGTGTAGAGGGATTATGGAGTTTTTTATTTAATGAGCAGTATGATGAAACTAAATTGTATCATATGTTAAATAGAAAAAAATTAATTAAAGTGATATAATAGAATAGAAAAGGAGAAATAGTACATAATTGTTGATAGTTATATGATAATGAGAAATGCTCAAAGTATCATAATTATTACAACACTAAAGTAAAAATTTGATTGGAATTTTATAAGGAGAATATATTATGAATAGTGGAATATCTATCGGTAAAGGTATTTTATGGGTACTCGTTTGGTTTGGATTTATGTTTATATATACTGCTCTTGATATTGTAATATGGAGAAAAATTGCTCCGAATTACAGTAGAATTTTGAATATAATAACTGTTGCATTGAGCATGGTTGTATTTTTTGTTTTATTGGAAAGAAAAGAGAATTTCAAACTTAATTTACTAGCAAATGTTTCTATTCAAGGAATGGTAATAGCTATATGTTGTTCAATATTATTCTATTTTCTTTTAGATAAAGGGTTAGATCCTATATTTGAAAGTATTTTTCCAATGAGTAAGGAAAATTATCAACAGACAATTCAATCAATAGTTTCTTCACCTATTGTAAGTCTAATTGATTTTTGTATATTTGCTCCTATTCTTGAAGAATTTTTAATGAGGGGATTTATACTCAACGGTTTATCAGTAAATTATGGAATTATTGTTGCTTTACTTATATCTTCAATACTGTTTGCATTATTACACTTTAATATTGCTCAAATATTTCCTTCATTTATTTGTGGGTTAATATTAGGGTTGATTTATTTATATACAGGTTCGATACTTTCTTGTATATTTGCTCATATGGGATATAATTTAATATCATATATTATGATAATTTTACCTATTTACAATAAGTAGATGGTTGTGATAACTTTACTATAATCAATAATCTTTACTACAGAAAAAATATTCCCAAGTCTTTAATTTGTTATAATCTACTTTGGGAATATTATTATTATACTATTTACTTTTATATTTAATTAACTTTTTTCGGAATGAAATCTTTTACTACATTCGAGTTGTTCATTTTTGTTTAGATTACATTTAAGTCCCTTTTATCTACTTTTGTTGAAATTACGTTTAAGTATCTTGTAAAAAATTTAATTAAATTTTCTATCATATAATAATGACGCATTTAAAATTACGAGTATTGAGCCTAGATTATGAACTATTGCACCAATCAACGGATTTAAAACTCCAAGTACTGATAAAATTACGGCTACAAAGTTAATTAAAAGTGATATTATAATATTGAATTTTATTGTCTTTACTGTTGCATTGGCAAGTTTTTTTAGATAAACTATTTTTGAAACATCATGTCCCATTAATACAATATTTGCACTCTCGATTGAAATGTCGCTACCTGTTTTTCCCATTGCGACTGAAACATCTGCGAGTTTAAGAGCTGGGGCATCGTTTATTCCGTCGCCAATCATACAAACTACATTATTTTCTTTTAGACTTTTTATATTTTCAAACTTTTCTTCAGGAGAAAGTTCTGCTTTTACTTCTGTTATTCCAACTTTGTCTGAAAAGTATTTTGCAGTTGAAAGATTGTCTCCAGTTAGAAGTAGTGGCTCAATTTCAAAGTTTTTTAAATTTTCGACCATTTCTTTTGCATTTTCTCTTAAAGTGTCTGATAGAGTTACAATTGATAAAACTTCTTTTTCATCTCCAAAAAGAATTATATTCTTAGCTTCACTTGAGTATTTTTCGGTTTTTTCTTTTACGTTATCTTTTATATTTATATTATTTTCTCTAAAGTATTTTTCATTACCACAGAAATATTTATTTCCTAAAATTTCTCCTTCAACACCTCTTGCAATTTTCATTTTAAAGTTTTCAACATTTTCTTTTTTTATATTTTTTTCATCTAAATATTCTGTTACTGATTTTGCAATAGGATGTTCGCTTTTTGATTCTAAACTTGAGATTAAGGACATTATTTTTTCATCAGAAAAATCTGAAAAGTTTTCTATATCATTTACATTCAATTTACCATAAGTTAGAGTTCCAGTTTTGTCAAAGGCTATTTTATTAACTTTTGCAAGTTTTTCAAGGGCATTAAATGTTTTTATAATTACACCATGTTTACTTGCTTGACCGATTGAGGCCATAACAGCAGTTGGAGTTGATAAGAATAGGGCACAAGGACAAAATACAACTAAAACTGTAACTGCTCTATTTGTTGAAGTGTATAAATCAAAATTATATAACATCATTATAGCAAAAGTTGTAATTGCAATTAAAAGTGCTGTCGGAACGAGTTTAACTGCAAGTCTGTCAATTACAGTCTGCATAGGAGTTTGTTCTTTTTCTGCTCTTTCAACTAGGTCGATAAATTTTTGTAAGGATGAATTTTCAACATCTTTGGCTATGATGTCGATACTTCCAAAACAGTTCATAGAACCACAGAAAACTTCATCTCCAATGGTTTTGTCAACCGGTAAACTTTCTCCTGTTAGAATTGATTGGTCAATAGAAGCAAAACCCTCTTTTATAATTCCATCTACTGAAATTATTTCTCCGGGCATAACTCGAATCAAGTCTCCGTTTTCAATTTCTTCAATCGGAACTTCTTTAACAGTATAAGAGTAATCTGTTTTGAAAAGTTTCTTTGCCCTTTTTGGAGTTGAAGAAATTAAGTCGTTAAGACCTTTTTTAGCTCTGTCAACCGTATAGTCTTCTAAAAGTTCTCCAATTGCCATAAGAATTGCAATTTCAGCTGCAGCAAAATATTCTCTCACAAATACTGATGCAATTACTGCAATTGAGATTAAAAGTGAATTTTTTATTTTACATTTCATTAGGTTTTTAACAGCGCCTACCAAGAAAGGAAAAGAGGAGATAAAAATACTTATCCACACCGGCTTAAATACAGTTTCTATTTTTAAAAGATTTAAAACAACATTTAGTACAAAAAACGCTATTGAAATTATAGTAAAATATAAACCGCTGAAAAGTTCTTTCATTTTATTTATCATAATATCCTCCTTGATTTTTTTTACCTATAATGCTACAATTAATTTAATAACGAACACTTTGTTTGATTTAATTGTATCACTATAGATATTACATATCAATAATCAATTAAACAAAAAAGTTATACTTTGAACATTTTTTTAAAAATGTATGGAGGATTTTATGAATAGACAACAAATTAAAACCAGAAAAGCAATTTTTATGGCTTTTACAGAGCTTTTATCCAAGAAAAATTATAATAAAATAACAGTCCAAGAAATAATAGACCTTGCGGATATAGGTAGAAGTACTTTTTATTCTCATTTTGAAACTAAAGATGACTTGTTAAAAGAAATTTGTCGTGAGTTGTTTGAACATATATTTTCTAATGATTTAAGTAGAGAATGTTCAAAAATTTTTGAAAATTCAAACAAAAATCCTAAAATTTTAATTACACATATACTTTATCATTTAAAGGAAAATAAGGAAGAGTTTATAAAGGTTTTAAGTTGTGAAAGTAATGACTTGTTTTTGGGATATTTCAAAACATATCTGTACAAAGTGATTGATGAATATATTTTTATCGATAATACAGGAGATGAAAAGTTTAAAAGATTTTTAAAAAATCATATTTGCTGTACATTTGTTGAAACAATAAAATGGTGGATAAAAAATCAAATGGAAGAAAGTCCTGAGCAAATTGCAGATTATTTTTTTAGAGTGGTAGATCCTATAATTTAGTATATAATAGTTTGAGAAATTAGCTAAAATATGATAAAATAAATACGACTTTGCGTATTATGATAAATTAATATTTGTTTTATCATAATTATATATTGATTATCAGGGGGAAATTATGAAGTGTATAATGTTTGATATGGACGGAACTTTAATTGATTCTATTGGTGGATGGTTTGGAAGTTGTTCATATTTTCTTAAAGAGATGAATTTAGAAGAAACAGATGAACTAAAAGAAATGTTTAAAGGAAAAAAACTTTATGCAAGAGGAATTGCAATAGGAAAATATTATAATCTCGATTTAACTCCGGATGAAATTTATGCCAAAAATTTAAAATATGTGAAAGAGGGATACGACGAAATTTACGGAGCAAAAGATAATGTGATGAATGCTCTGGATTATCTTAAAGAAAAAGGTTATAAGATTTCTTTGAATACTGCTACAAATATTGGACTTTGTAAAAATTGCTTGGAAAGAACGGGACTTATGAAGTATTTTGACTATATTCAAACTTGTGATGATTGTGGATATTTAAAAGATGATGAAAGATATTATGATTGGGCAATAAAAAAACATAATGAAGATGTTGATGATATTATATTCTTTGATGATACTGAAGCTCCATTAAAAACTGCAAGGAAAAGGGGAATTAAAACAGTTTTGGTTTATGAACCTTTGACAAATGGAGAGTATTTTGAAACTACAACAGATTTTGACTATAAAATGGATACAATTTCTGTTGAAAATTTAAAAAGAATTGGACTTTAAACAAAATTATAATGAAAAAAGAGCTATGTTGTGAAAATTTAACATAGCTCTTTTTAATTGTGAAACAACAAGGTTCCCGGGAACCCACCGATGCGAAGCATCGTGGAAGGGTAGGGTTGGGGTTCTTATTGCTAAATTATTTTAAATAATTATCAAACCATTCTAATATTTCTTTTAATCTTCTTATTCTATGCATTGGTTTACCACTTCTTGAAAGTTCATGATTTTCTCCTTTGAACATAACAAGTCTTGCAGGCACATTATGATATTTTAATGCTGAGAACATTTGAATTCCTTCAGGTATCCAACATCTATAGTCTTCATCTGAATGGATGAAAAGTGTTGGAGTTTGTGCCTTATTTGCATATTTAAGTGGAGAATGATACCACAATTTTTCGTAATTATTCCAAGGTGTTGCAGAAATTTGGTCGTCAATGAAATAATATCCGATGTCTGTAAGTAAAAATTCAGAAGTCATATTTGAAATTGAACGTTGTGAACAAGCAGCCTTAAATCTGTTTGTATGTCCGATTGCCCAATTAGTCATGAAACCACCGTAACTTCCACCCATAATTGCCAACTTTTCTTCATCAAGTGCAGGGTAGTTTTTAATTACAGCATCTGTAAATTTCATTAAGTCATCAAAATCAATTTCTCCATATTTTCCACGAATATCTGCAAATTCTTTTCCTCTACCGTCAGATCCTCTAGGATTTGTGAAAAATACAAAATATCCATTATTTGCTAAAAACTGCATTTCGTGATGGAATACTTTTCCGAAAACTGTCTTAGGGCCTCCGTGAACATGAAGCACACCGGGATATTTTTTGTTTGGATCATAGTCAACAGGTTTCATAACATATCCTATAAATCCAATTCCATCATTTGTAAAGTTGATTTCTTCAATTTCTGAAAGTGAATATTCTGTTGTATCATTGTGGAAAGAAATTCTATTTTCTTCTTCCATAGAAATTTCATAAATATCTTGCAAATTGGAATCTTTTAGTGCAACAGCATAAATTTTTCCATCTTTTGAAACGTCGATACAATCGATAGAACCTGATTTTTCATTTAATCTTTCAAGATTTCCATTTTTATCAATTCTATAAATATATGAACTGTTTACCTCAGTATTTATGAAGTACATAAATCCTTCTTTTACTAAAATACCTTTTCCACCTGTTAATCTCATATCTGTTCCGACAGAGTTATTCATACACATATCAAAATTGTCATTTACAATTTTTTCAAAGGATTTTTCTTTGATATTTATGATGTAGATATTTGAATTTTCATTTATACCATATTCTTTCATATCTGTTGCTACGGTTATAATATTTTTAGAATCAATAAAGTTTGCATAAGCAAAAGAAAAATCTTTTGCTAGAAGGTCAACTGTTTTAGTTTTGATATCTAAAATTTTAACCTCATTTACAAGAGGCATTTTTCCCGTAAAAGTTGTGGAAATAAAAACAGCCTTAGTTTTGTCTTCATTTAATTCCAAACCATAAATATCAGTGATATCATCACTTAATGGAATAAATTCAGAAGTCTTTTTGTTGAAATGATAAAGTCTGCTTCTATCTTCATTTGTAAAACCAATATTATTTCCCCAGAAAGGAATTTCAGTTGCAATTAAGTAATCCTTAGAATCGTCATAAGTTTTTTCTTTATTTTCTTTTTTATCTTCTTCTTTTTTAGATTCTTTTTCTATTTTTTCCAATTCTTTTGTTCTGTTGAAATTAGCTAAAACTAAAAATTCATCATCATTTATTTGTTTTATTGTATTTACCAAAGCAGGAACAGTAAAGTCTAAAACCGCTTCTCCACCGGAAGTACATATTTTGTAAAATTTAGTTGTATCAGACTCGTCTTTTTTACCTTCTCTATCACCTGCAAACAGAATAGAACCGTCTAAAAGTTCAATGAAAGAACTTTCCTTAGCACCATTAGTAAAAACAAATGACTTTTTAGTTTCCAAATCCATTTTATAAATTCTATGCTCATAAGAATTTTTTTTTAAATTCATATTAGAAACACTATAGAATAGATTTTTTTCGTTTTTACTTAAATGTAAATTTCCCAAAAACTTAAAGTTTTTAAACTCATCAATTTTAATACTTTTCATATTGCCTCCTTAAACAACAATTTACAAGGATTATCTTATTGAAATTCCCTTGCAATTTGATTATACTACAAAAACAAAAAAATTACAAAAAATAATTTTTGATAAATACTAATTATATGATAAAATATTTATATTAAATGAAACTAAAAAAATGGAGAATATTATGGAAATTAGAAGATTGATTGATACAGATGTTAAAGAGTTTTATAATTGTCTTAAAATTATTGACAGCGAAACAGATTTTATGATGTTTGAACCTGATGAAAGAGTTTGGAATGAGGAAAGACTTGCAAAAAATTTAAAAGATGAAAATAATTTATTTTTAGGAGTGATAGAGGACGGAAAAATAGTAGGATTTTTATCTGCTAAGAGGGGTGTTTTTAGAAGAATAAGACATACTGCTTATGTAGTAATTGGGATACAAAAAAATTACTGTAATAGAAAAATAGGAACAAAACTATTCCAAATGCTTGATAATTGGGCAGTTAAAAACAAAATTATAAGACTAGAGTTGACAGTTGAATGTGAAAATGTATCTGCAATAAAATTATATGAAAAAAGCGGATTTACTATTGAAGGAATAAAGAAAAAAACGATGTATGTAAATGGAAAATATGTAGATGAGTATATGATGTCAAAAGTATTTTAATGGAGCGAATATGAAAATAGGACTAGTTTCTTACGAATTTAACAATGGGAAAATTGAATATAATATTGAAAAAATAGAAAAGGCGATTATCTCTTCTAATGGAAGTGCTGATTTACTTTGTTTTGGAGAAACTTTTTTGCAAGGCTTTGACTCACTTTCTTGGAATTATGAAATAGATAAAAGTATTGCAATTACAAAAGAGTCTGTAACTATGGAAAGATTAAAAAAACTTAGTGAAAAACATAAAATTGACCTTGGTATTGGCTATATCGAAAGAGAAAAAGAAAAGATTTACTCTTCTTTTATAGTAATTGAGAAAGGAAAAATAATCCATAATTATAGAAGAATTACAAAAAATTGGAAAGAATATTCAATTACCGATGAGCATTATTGTGAAGGAGAGATTTCAGAAACTTTTATCTATAAGAATAGAGAATTTAAAATTGCACTATGTGGCGATATGTGGATTTGTCCTGAAAAATTTAAAACAAATGGAATTTTACTTTGGCCTGTGTATTGTAATTTCACAAAAGATGAATGGAAAAATACTGAACAATCTGATTATGCAAAGCAATCTAAATCGGCATCAGATAATGTTCTTTTAGTAAATTCAATCACAAAAGAAGAGCCAATAAGCGTTGGTGGGGCATATTATTTTAAAAACGGAAAAATTGAAAAGAGTTTAGAGTTGGATAAAGAAGATATTTTAATCGTTGAGATATAAAAAAAGATTCTGAAATTTAGAAAAAGAGCTGACTAGAGGTTTTAACCTCAAAATCAGCTCTTTTTGTTCTAAATAGATAAGTTTATTTATCATTTGGATTATTAATTTTGTTAAGTTCAGAAATATAATCTAGTCCAAAAATTTCTATTTCGTTCAAAACTTTCTGAAATTTAGTACCTAATGTACTTAAAGAGTATTCAACATGAGGAGGTACTTCAGCAAAAACTTTTCTTGTGATTAATTTATCTTGTTCTAATTGACGCAATTGCCTTGTTAAAACAGTTCGAGTAACTTCAGGAATTAATCTTTCAAGTTCATTAAATCTTTTAGTACCTGTACTTAAATGATATAAAACTACAATTGCCCATTTTCCTTGTAAAACTTTCTGAGTAGTAACATAAGGGCATTTATCATAAATAGTTGACATAAAAACCTCCTTAAGCTGTGTAATAGTATCGTATTAGATACTATGTATTATAAATGTTCGTACTTTTAAAGTCAAGACTTAAAAAGTATAATAATAGTAAGAGGAAAATCAATCCTCAAAAAGAAAGGAGATTAGCTATGAAAAGTGAAATTATGAAAGTATATAATGCTTATACAGAAGCATTATTAAAGGGAGATTTTAAATCTGTTTTTGAAACAATGTCTGATAATATTGTATGGCATATGGGAGGAGAAGGTCCACTTTCAGGAATTGTTAAAGGAAAAGAGGCATTGGGAGAACGTTTAGGAGAATTTACCAAAAGAAGCAATGGGACATTTAGAGTAATTACAAATTGGGCTGCAAGTAATGATTGTTTTGTTGTTGCAAGTGTTGTTTTTTTAGCTGAAAAAGAAGATCAAAAACTAAATGACCCCGGTATTGATTTATTTAGAATAGAGAATGGAAAAATACAAGAAGTATGGACTTTTGCAGAACAACAAGAGGAAGAAGATAAATTTTGGAAATAGGTTAATTTATTTTTATAACAAAATGTAAGAGATATGTAAAATAAAATAATGAATGTCAAATTTTTAAAAAGAGAAGATTTTATATCAAAATATATAAGTCTTCTCTTTTGTTGTGAGACAACAAGGTTCTCGAATACCCACTCAATGTGAAGCATTTAGAAATAGTGAGCATATTATTTTAAAAATGGAAAAATTGAAAAGAAATTAGAATTGAAAAAAGAAGATATTTTATTTGTAGAAATATAAAATAAAAAAATTATTCTAAAATTTAGAAAAAGAGCTGATTACAGATTTTATATCTTAGATATCAGCTCTTTTTGTTCTAAATTGACTATTAAATACTTTCTTTAAATTCTATTAATAATTCAATAAATTTTTTAGATTTAAAAGCGTGAATTACATGATTAGCAGGAACTTTTTTATATATAATTTGTGGAGCTAAAGAAATTGCATGTTTAGCATCATCTTCATCAAATGCTCCTACAAGTCCAAAATTTTCATACCTTTTCCAGTCAGCATGAATAAGCATTATTGGACATTTTGTTTTTTTAAAGGCTTCTTCGTGCTTAATACCATCATAAAATCTTCCATCAACAAAAGCTCTAGAAAAATCGGGATCAAACATAGACAATGATTTAATAAGTAGTCGTAAACTATCTGGGAATCCTACTGCAATAGGTTTATTAGGGTATTTGTTTTGAAATTTCTTTATCTTTCTTGATAGCCAATTGGCAAACCAATTTGGAATTTTTTTAATTCTCTTTTCAGAAGCTGGCATTTCCATATCTCTAAAATAATCTGCTAAATCTCTATCTTCAATATTTCCAATTTTGTCAACAAGATGTTTTAATCCATTGTAAACAAATTTATCTTGTTCTTTAAATCTTGGCATCTCTGTAGAAAAGATTGGGGCATCCTCGAGAACAATTCCAGAAACATATTCAGGAATATTAACTGCACACCATAAGGCAAGAATACCTCCAGATGAATTTCCACTTATAATTACTTTTTCTTTTATTACATTTTTGATAAACATTTTTAAGTCTTCACCTACAATTTTCCAAGAATAATAACCAGGTGTCCAAGTAGATTTTCCATGTCCTCTTATATCTATTGAATAAACTTGAAAAATTTTAGATAAAGGTATTAGTACTTTTTTATAACTCTCCCACATTCCCATTTGAGCAGGAATTAGCAATAAACTAGGCCTGTTTTTGGGACCAACAACATAGTTAAGTTTAACAGTTCCTGTATCATAAGTTTTTTCCGAAAAGCCAGCATTAATAAGCTTTTTATTTTCAAGTTTTCCTGATAAGTTTTCATAAGGGTTTTTATAAAACATTTTATCCTCCTATCTTAAGCAATCTGTATTAAGAAATCCATAAAGCATTAAATGTAGATATTTCTTAATACTATTTTTAAATTCATCATAATTGTCGAATAAATCCATTGGATTGTCTTGATATTGATTGAGATGTTTTATTACAATCGCATCAATATATAAAGATAAAGCATCCACAACTAATTCATGATCAATATCTTTTCTTAAGTTAAATATTTTAATAGAATTAGAGATTTGTATTTTTAATTTTTCATTTGATTTTTTGTGATATTGACTAAAAATATCCTTAATTTCTTTTTCAACTTCTTTACTTGTTTCCTTAGAAGCCATATTTAAAAATTTAGTTTCATTAGGATATTTTTTTATTAAATTACATTTTTTATCCATAATACTAAAAATGTTATCGAAAAAATCATAATAAGTTTTACATTCTAAATTCTGTGTCAATAAATCTACTGAATAATTAAGTAGGTATAAATAAAAATTCTTTTTATTATCAAAATAGTAAAATAATAAACCTTTAGAAATATCAGCTTCTTTAACTATTAAATCAGTTTTTGCTTCTACAAATGAAAATTGTGAGAAAATCTCTATACCTTTATTTATTATCATTTGTTTTTTATCTTCTGAAACTTTTTCAAAATTTTTAGTAGTCATAAATACGTCCTCCTTACTTGACTAATCAGTCAATTTATTTTAATTAAAGTATATCATCTTTTGACTGAATAGTCAATATTAATGAAATGGAATTAAAAATTTTTAATAATCTATAATTAAACACTTTTAAATGATATGTTAGAAAAAATTTATAAAAAAACCTTGACTTTATATATTGATATATAATATAATCAATAGCGATATTGAAAATTAATCTATATTAAAAAATATTTCGGAGGTTTATATGAAGAAAAAACTTACAGCAATTGTTTTAAGTCTTTCAATGTGCTTAATTCCAATTAGTCAAATGCAAGTTTTAAATGCAAAAACGACAACACAAGAACAAAAAGATGATATTTCTTTAAAATTTATTAGAGGTAAACTAGGAAGTAGAGATAAATATGAAATTACACCTAAAGATAAATTAAAGGAAATAACAAAAATTTTTGTAGAAAATAGTGAATATGAAAAGAAAGATAATAAAGCTGCAGTATTTGGAAAGACATTTTTTGTTGATTTATCAGATAACTGTTTATACCTTGGTCAAGATTTAAAGGATAAAGAAGTTATAAAAATTGAATTTAAAGATAAAAGTACTGTTTCATTTAAGAAAGATGGAGATAATTTTATAAAAATAGAAGAAAAAAATAATAAAAAACCTTCTACACCAAATGAAACTCCTGACAACAAAGGGCAAAATGATTTTTCATTAAAAGTGATTGAAGAAAAAAATTATGATAATAAATATTCTCTTGAATTAAAGGATAAAATTGCACAAATTAAGCAAATCTTTGTAAATGACAAGGAATACAAAAAAGTAAGCAGTAAGGTTGCTGTTTTTGGACCAGCTTACTTTATAGATGAAGCAAATAAAATTTTATATCTTGGACAAAAAGTACCGGATGGACATATAGTTAAATTTGTCTTTAATGACGGGACATCTGTTTCATTTGAAAGAAAAGGAAAAGAATTTGTTAAAAAAGACAATCATTCTGCAAAAAAATATTATTTGAGAATTGTAGGTTCATTTGAAGCGGCAATTATCGGACAAAAAAAATACGATTCTATTTCATCTGCTACAGGTGGAGGAGTAAATTCAAATAAAAATAGTAATGTAAAATTACAAATTGCCTATACAGACAAAGAAAAACCAGCGGATTCAGATTTTAAGGATGCTAAAGAAGTAACACATGATTTACAACTAGAAGCAAAAATGGTTTCAGATGATTCCGGTATGGTGGCAAAATACTCCAAAATAGATAATAGTGTTAAATTATCTGGAATTCCTTCTAAAAAAGGAACTTATAAAGTTTTTGTACAATCAAAAGATGGAAAATTAAAATCAAATGAATTAGATTTTGAAGTTTTTGATACAAATGAAGTAACTCTTGAGGAAAGATTGGTAGATAAAGAGTTTAAACCTTTAAAACATCCTGATACAAAAAAAGAATGGGATATGAAACCTTGGGTAATCAAAAAGTTTGGAAAAAATAAAGAAGAAGTAACTGTTCCAAAAAATCTAAAACTTTGGTTTGGTTCAAGAGAAAGTGGAAAATATTCAGAATTAGGCTATCCGATTGATGAAAATAAACCTACTACTCAAACTTTAGTTGTAACAGGAGAACTTTACCTTGTAAATATGAAAATTTTAAGTTCTGTAAATATCGTAGTAAAAGACGGTGGTAAACTTAATCTTTCAGATTCATCACTATATGGCAAAATAACTGTTGAAAAAGGTGGAACTCTTGAAGTAAATTATGATGACTACCACAAGAGTTTTGCAAGCGGATCTTCTATAAATGGTCAAATAATTTTAAAAGATGGTGCAACGCTACAAAACTCTGTTATTTATTCAAATGCCAATTATTTAACTGATGGAAAAAATGCAAAACATATACAAACTCCAGTTGTAAGTGTTCAAGGTAATGCAACTATAAAAGGTAATGTATTTATACGTGGAGATGAAGCTCCTACAGGTGAACAATATAAAGGACAAGGAGCAATGGAGATTGCAAAAGGTAAAACATTAACTATTGAAAAAGATTCAAAACTTGGACTTTTTGCAGGTGGTCGCTATGCTCTTACAAGTAATGGAGGAGACGCTTTAAAATTAGAGGGAACAGTAACAGGAAAAGGAACTTTAATTGCTGTTGGAGGAAATGGTCGATTTGCAGGTAAAGGTGGAAATGGAGTTTCAGGTAATGGAACAATTTCTGTTGATAATGCATATTTGCGTGGTGGAAATAGTTATATGAGTAAGAGTGAAGGTGGAAAAGCTGTTCTTGACTCAATAACTATTGACAAAAAAACAAAAGGATATGCAATAGATGGTAAAAAATCTACAAATTCGATTGAAGACTCTAAACTTCAAAATGAAACACCAAATTGGAATGGATATACTGCTCCGAATAAAGATTTATTAGATAAATTAAGTACAGAAAATGCTCCGTCAATAGTTGGGGAAAAAGAAAAACAAAAGCTTGAAAAAGATTTAGAAAAGACTAAAAAAGAGCTTGAAAAAATTAAAGAAGAACTTGAAAAAATTGAGCAAGAACTCGAAAAATCTAAACAAGATTCAGAAAAAATAAAAAAAGAGCTTGAAAAAATTAAACAAGAACTTGAAAAAGCTAAGCAAGAGTTAGAAAAGGCAAAGCAATCCGGAAGTAAAAAACAAAATGAAATTGATGAGCTTAACAAAAAAATAAAAGAACTTGAAGAAAAAGTAAATTCTTTAAAAGCTAAGCTTGAAAAAGGAAAGAATAATAATTCATCAGATAAACAAAATAACAATAATCCTAAGATAATTGAATTTTTATATGGTAAAAATCAAACTGTAACAAAAAATGATGGTCATAAATTATTCTTTAGATTGGATGAAGATGTTAAAAACTTTGAAAATGTATATTTAGATGGCAAGCTTGTTGACCCATCAATGTACACTGTAAAATCAGGTAGTACAATCGTAGAGTTTACTAATGAATTTAAAAATTCTTTAACAGAAGGAAATCATAATCTTGAGTTTAAATTTAAAAATGGTTATGCAAAAACACAAATTCATGTTTTAAATAAGAAGGAAGATTCTAAAAAAGATAAAAATAAAGTTATACAAACAAAACAAAAGAATACAAAAATTAACAAGGGTCTTCCAAAAACTAATATTTCAAATTCAAGTATATTGTTAGCAGTAACAAGTTTAGTAGGTTTTCTTTATTCAAAAAAGAAAAAATAGATAACAAAATGTAATTAGCTTATAATGTAAAGCCCCAAATCAGAATAAAAGATTTGGGGCTTTTCTTTGTCAAAATTAAATTTACAATGGATTTATTTATAATTAGAAATATAGCATAATAACCATTACAGATATATAAATAAATAATTTTGTGTTATAATAAGAATAGAATAAATAAAAAACTTGGAGGTAGTTGTGCTTCGTTTAGAAAAAATAAATAGGAATAACATATGGGAAATACTTAAATTAAAGGTATCTGAATCACAAAAAAATTTTGTTGCATCTAATGACGTAAGCATTATTGAAGCATATCTAACTATTACTGCAAACGGAGTTGTTTTTCCCTTTGGAATCTATGATGACGATATGCCTATTGGTTTTCTGATGATTGGCTATGATGTAGATGAAACTTGGGAAAATGTTCCGAATATAGCAAAGGAAAACTATAATCTGTGGCGTTTGATGATTGATGAGACTTATCAACAAAAAGGCTTTGGGAAAAAAGCTATGAGACTTGCTTTAGATTTTATTAAATCATTCCCTTGTGGTAAAGCGGAATATTGTTGGCTGTCTTATGAACCTGAAAATAAAATTGCTAAAGAGTTGTATCATTCATTTGGATTTGTTGAAAATGCAGATATGGATGGAGATGAAGTTATTGCAATACTAAAACTTTAAGATGAATGAAATTTAAATTTATAGGAGAAATAGATATGACAAAAGAAGAAAGAGCAAAAAAATGGTTTAAGAATATTCAAAATGCAGAAGATATAAGTATAGAAAAAAGAATTGAGATATGCAATGTTGCCGCAAGATTGACAGCTCTTATATTTATAGCATTAGTTATAATAGAGTTTGTTTTGTTATCAATGGTAAATAATGGATCAATTTTAAATTATTTTGCAGATGCTTTGAACGGAATGAGCAAGGATTTACATGGTAGAAGTCAATATAAAATTTTAGCTATTGCAGGGGTTGCTTTTTGTCTACCTCTTATAGTTTTACCACTAGCTATAGCTATTACTTTTAGAAATAAATATATTAAATCTAAAGCAGAAAATTATTTGTATAGAAAATAAAAATTATATTAAAATTGAGGTTTTATATGGATATTAAATTTGAAAGAGGATTAAGAAAAGAAAATGCCACACTATTATGTGAATGGTCAAATGAAAGGGGAGAGGCTTTTCAAGAACAATGGATGGGACTAAAAATTTCATATCCATTGACTTATGATAAAATTAGAGAAATGGAAAATGTATTTTCTATATTTGATGAAGATGAATTTTTGGGAATGATTCAGCAAATAAGAATTGAAAAAGATAATATACATATAGGTAGATTTATAATAAATCCCAGAAAGCAAGGAATGGGTTTTGGAAAAGAGGCAATAAGAGGTTTTATAGATTTGATTTTTAAAGATGAAAGTATAAAAAGTATTTCTTTAAATGTTTTTGATTCTAATAAAAATGCAAAAAATCTTTATACTAAAGTTGGTTTTGAAATTGATGAAGTTATTGAAACGCCAAAACTTAAGTATATAATGAAAAAATATAGATAAATTTTATCGTGAAACTTTTTTAACAGCAATTCAAAAGATTTGCTGTTTTTCTTTGTCAAAATTAAATTTTCAACGCATTTATTTATAATCGGAAATATGGTATAATAAAAGTGTCTTTATACCTTAAGATAAAGATAATTTTGTTACAAGACATTAAAGAATAATTTATTAGAGAATGTTATTGATATAGAGGTATAATATGCAAAATAAAAAAATATTTTTATATTATTTTTTGACTGTAGGAATGGTTATGTTTCCTATTCTCAATTTATTGAGTTTTATTCCTATGGTAATTTTATACAAGAAATCGAACTTTAGAACTTATATTTTATCAGCAGGAATGTTTTTTGTATTGTCATTATTTATTTTAGGAAATTTCACTTCACTTATCCCTGTATTTATTTCTTTTATAATTATAAAAGGGATGGATAGCAGTACAGACGGTTATAAAGTTCTGCTTGGAAGCGCACTGGTTATGACTGTTTTACTTGTAAGTGATTTTATGATTTTAAAAGTAAATGCGAAGTCTTATGAATTATTGATAAATAATATGACTGAATTTTTTAATAATTTTGAAAATTATAAAGAGATTTTGAATATAAAAAATGCAGAAGATTTTATTAATAAAATGTCAAATATTTATCCTTCATCTTCTTTTATAATTTCTTATGTATTCTGTGCTATAGGATATTTATTTTTATCTAAAAGAATTTATAAAATTGATAGGGATTCAGATAATATTATAATACCATTCGATATTAAATTTTTGTTTTTCAGCATAGCGGTTATAGCTGTAATGATTTTTGTAAATATCAATGGTGTAAAAAACTTTTATGAAGTTTATTTGATTTGCTTAAATTTACTTATAGCATTTGTAGGAATAATGACAATTCAAGGTTTTATAAAGTCTAATGTATTTTTAAGTGCAAGGATGAATAAAATAGTGGCAAATATATTCAGTTTTATTTCAATATTTTTTGCTATCATTTATGTAGTTTATTTTATTTATGGAATTTATAGTTCAGTTAAGCGAGGTGTGAAATGGGAAAAAAATTAATTAAATTATCAGATTTTTATGTTTTATTTTTATTTATGGTTTTAATCTCTGCTTTTGTGCTTTATTTTCAATTTATATTTGGAATTGTGTCCTTTATACTAACTTTTATTTCATTTATTTTAGTTTTGTATTATATAAAGAATAAAAATATTGAATATGAAGAAGATATAAGGAAGTACAAAGACTCATTGGATAATATTGCCAGTGAGGTGGTTTACAAAATGCCTTTCCCTGTTGCTGTACTTAACAACAAAGGTAGAGTTAAATGGTACAGTCCGGAATTTTCAGAACTTTTTTCAGGAAGTGATATTATTGGGATTGATATTAATTCGGAAATTTCAAGTTTTAATATTACTGAAGTTTTGAAAAAAGGTTATGGGAAAGTAAATTGGGAAACGAAAAAGTTTAATTATTTAGTTTATTATAATGTAGTAAAAGACGAGGATAATGGGGATGTTAATGTAATTATTTATTTAATAGACAACCTGGCATATTCAAAACTTAAAAAGCAATATGAAGAAGAAACTTTAAATTCTATTGTGATATACATTGATAATTACGAAGACGTTAGAAACAATGTCAAAGAAGACTTTAAAGCTATATTAATTGCTGAAATGGATAAAATTATTATAAATTATTTTTCAAGTTTAGGTGCAATTATTAGAAAGTATGATTCGGGAAAATATATTGTTATATCAAATGATATAATTTTACAAAAGATTAAACATGATAAATTCAGTATTATTGAAAAATTAAAAGCAATAGAGATTTCCGGTAATATAAAACCGACTTTAAGTATCGGTGTAGGTCTTGGCGGAAAAAATCCTTTTGAAAAATATAAAGAAGCTCAAACTGCTCTTGATATGGCTTTAGGTCGTGGAGGAGCACAAATTGTTTTCAAAAATGGAGAAGATTTGGACTTTTATGGTGGAAAAAATAATAAAGGTGTTGAAAGAAATAAAGTAAAGGCGAGAGTTATTTCTCAAGCACTTGAAAACATAATAAGAGAATCTTCAGAAGTTTTTGTAATGGGACATAAAAATCCGGATATGGATTGTTTTGGAGCGGCACTTGGCGTTATGGCAATTTGTAAAGAATTGAAAAAAGATTGTTATATGGTTTTAGAAGACGTTCCCGTTACAATTAGAAATATTTATGATAGAGTTAGAGTGGGAGAACCTGATTATGTAGATATGATGATTCCTCCGGAAAAAGCGTATGATATTTGTAGAGATACAAGCTCGGTTATATTGGTAGATAATTCTAGAACACTTTCAACGGAAGCACCATATCTGTTAGATGTTACTTCAAAAATTGTTGTAATTGATCATCACAGAATAGGAAAAGATTTTGTTGAAAATCCAATGTTGACTTATCTTGAACCTTATGCATCATCTGCCTGTGAACTCGTAACTGAAATAATTTATTATATGTTTGAAAAAATTGATTTGGATAAATTAATTGCAGAATCTTTAC
This sequence comes from Parvimonas sp. D9, assembly GCF_035282565.1. Lineage (NCBI taxonomy): Bacteria > Bacillati > Bacillota > Tissierellia > Tissierellales > Peptoniphilaceae > Parvimonas > Parvimonas sp. D9. Next base: position 89,332 of record NZ_JAYKBM010000004.1, read on the forward strand.
TTGCAGGGATTGTCGTAGATACAAAAAATTTCTATTATCAAACAGGAGTAAGGACTTTTGAAATGGCATCCTATTTGAAGAGATTTGGAGCGGATAGTATTGCAGTAAAACAACTTTTTAAAGATAATTTCAATACAATAAAATTAAAATCAAATGTTTTATCAAATGCAATTTCATACAGGAATTATATTTGTATTGGAGTCTTTCCGGAAGAAATTGAGGAGTCTATGTTGATTGCCGCACAGGCTGCTGATGAATTGCTTGGGGTTTTGGATATAGAATGCAGTTTTGTTTTAACTATTGTTTCAGGTCAAATCCACATAAGCGGAAGAAGTCTCGGTAAAATTTCAGTTCAATTAATTTTAGAAAAACTTGGTGGTGGTGGACATTACACTTCAGCAGGAGCAAGGCTTGATTGTTCGATGGAAGAAGCAATTGAGAAATTGAAGAAAGCTATAGATGAATATTTATTGGAGGAAAGTATAGATGAAAGTAATTTTAATTAAAGATGTAAAAAGTTTTGGGAAAGCGGGAGAACTCGTTAATGCGAAGACCGGGTATGCAAGAAACTTTTTAATTCCAAACGGATTAGCTAAAGAAGCAACTAAGGAAAATCTTGAAATTTGGGAAAAAGAACAAGCTGAATTAAAGAGAATTGAAGCTGAAAATATAAAAAATGCAAAAGAATTAAAAGAAACTTTAGAAAAATTGGAAGTAGTTATAAAGACTAAAACAGGAAACGGAGATAAACTTTTCGGCTCGATAACTTCTCAAGATATTAGTGATGCTTTAAAAAAACAACATAAAATAGAAATTGATAAAAGAAAAATAGAATTAAAAGAAAATATAAAATCACTTTGCACTTTGACAGTTCCTGTAAGAGTATATCCTGAAATAGTCGCAACTGTTAAGGTTTCTATTGAAAAGGAGTAATTTATGCATAATATTTACGACTTGGAAGCTGAAAAATGCGTCTTGTCGATAATGATTACAGAGCCAAATAAAAGAGAATATGTTTTTGAAAAATTAAAAAGAAAAGATTTTTATTTAGGTTGGCATAAAGATATATTCAGTGCAATCTTGGAATTATCAAGAGAAAATACGAACGTGGATCCGATTACAGTAATTAATAAAATGGAAGCAATGGGCTTTGATACGGAATCTAATAACGGTATTGTTGGAGTTGTTGAAATTGTAAATGCCGTTGCTTTTCCTTCAAATATTGAAAATTATTGTAAGATTGTAAAGGATAAATCAGATACGAGAAATTTACTTTTTATTCTTGACAATATAAAAGATAGAGCATACAAAAATGAAGATTATGACAAAGTTTTAGAGTCTATTGAAGGACAAATTTTTGAATTATCACAAAACGAAAATAGAACAGGACTTACACATATAAAAGATACTCTTACAGAGCTTATCGAGATACTTGATGATAGAAGTAAAAACAAAGGTTCGATAACCGGAATTCCTACAGGTTTTTCAGATTTGGACAGAATTCTGCTTGGAATGCAAAGAAAAGATTTGATTTTACTTGCTGCAAGACCGTCTGTAGGGAAAACAGCTTTGGCTGTAAATATTGCCTTAAATGCTGCAAAAAGTGGAAGTAAAGTTGCAATATTTTCTTTGGAAATGAGTAAAACGCAATTGGCACAAAGAATGTTAAGCTCTCTTTCACTAGTTAATTTAAAACAATTAATTAGCGGAGATATAACTGAATGGGAAGATATCTTTGAAGCGAGTTCTATTATAGCCGGAAATTCAATTTATATGGATGATACTGCAGGAATTTCTATAACGGAGCTTAGGAGTAAATGTAGAAGACTTAAGGCTGATAGCGGTCTTGATTTTATTATGATAGACTATTTACAACTTATGACTTCTGAAGGCAGAAATGAAAATAGACAACAAGAAATATCTACTATTTCAAGAAATTTAAAAGCATTGGCTAAAGAGTTGGACGTTCCTATTTTGGCATTGAGTCAGTTATCTCGTGATAGCGAAAAAAGTGGTAGAAAGCCAAAACTTAGTGACCTAAGAGAATCAGGAGCAATTGAACAGGATGCTGACGTTGTAATTTTACTTTATAGAGAAGATTACCAAAATGAAGAAGCGGAAGTTAAAAACCAAATAGAATTGATTATAGCAAAACATAGAAACGGAGAAACAGGAAGTGTTGAACTTAACTTTATTAAGGAGTGTACAAGATTTGTAGATCTTCAAACTGAAAGAGACAAGGAGCTTTTTAATGGATAATTTTTTAATTGAAGATGATGATATTAAGATTAAAAAATTTGAAAAGAGTTATTTTAAGTACTTCAAAAATTTTTCCCCTTATGATGATATATTACTAACCGATTATAATCTTTGTTTTTTGACTGAATTGGAGATTAAAAATTGGGAAAAGAGAATAAAGTCAAAAAAGAATAATTATTTTGCGATTTTTTTTAAGGATATTTTAATAGGATATATTTCTATCAGTAGGATAAGTTTTTTAAACAGTAATTTTGAACTGTCTTTATGTTTAGATGAAAAGTTTTGTTCAAAAGGATACGGTTTTAAATCGCTTAGACTGTTTTTAGAATATTATTTTGAAAATTTTGACAAGTATTCAATTTGGCTAAATGTAAATGCTTTTAATCAAAGAGCGATACATCTATATGAAAAAATCGGCTTTGAAAAAATAAGCGAATTTCTTGGAGATTTTGAAGTTCAAAAAATGCAAAAATTAAAGAGGTATGAAGAAGCGAAGGAATATTTTGAAGAAAAAAACGATATAATTTATTCCAAAATTTTCACGATGAAATTAGATAGATTAAAATTTTTAGAAAGGTGGGATAGGAGTGGAAATAAGTTTTAAAAAGTCAATAATTCAACCCGGAGTAACTCCTATTGAAAATATGTTTTTGGATAACTACTTATCGATAGTTGATGAAATTTCCTTAAAAGTATATTTATTTTTATATAAAAGACTTTTTGGATCTTATAAAAGTGAATTGTCGATAAAATTCATAGCAGAAGAGCTTAAATTTTCTGAAGTTCAGGTTATGAATGCACTAAAATATTGGAAAAATAATCAACTTTTAGATTATACTCTGGATGATAAAGGGAATGTTAATAAGATTGAATTTGTAAATAATTTTGCACTCTATGCAGGAGGAGTTTACGACGATAATACAGAAGAAGAAAAAGAAAAACCGATGATTGACAATAAAGAATACTTCAAAAAAATTGAAAAAATTACAGGTTTAAGTTTAAAGCCTTATGAAATAAATGAAATTATTTCACATATTGAAGAAACGGGACATGAAATGGCATTAGTTTATAAGGCTTATGAATATGCAAAAGACACAGGAAAAAGCATGTCCGTACAGTATGTTATCGGGATTTTAAGAGCTTGGAAAAGAGATAATAATATTTCCAATGTTGAAGATTTGAAATATTTTCTTGAAAATAAAGACAAAAATAAAATTAAAAGATATAGTAAAAATACTAAAAAATATATAGAAAAAGAACATATATTAACAGAAGAAGAAAAAAGAGAAAAAATGAAAAATGATGATAATTCAGCAACATTAGAATTGCTCGATAGGTATTAATTATGAATTTAGAAGAGTTAGTTTTAAAAAGTCTTGGTAAAAGACCTTTGTTAAGAGAAAAAATTAAAGAGGAAAGAAAAAATAAAATTTATTCCTCCATTGAAAATATAGAAAATTTAATATCGAAGAAAAATGAATTAGCAACTAAAATTATGAAGTCCACACTTTTAAATTTGGATTGTTCAAAAGATAGAGTAGAATTTGAAAAAATTGAAAAAAGTATTGATGAACTACTTTTAAAAAACGGATTTTCAAAAGAATATTTGAATAAATATTATGTTTGTGAAAAATGTAAAGATACAGGATATTATAATGGCTCCGTTTGTAATTGTATAATGAAAGATTTAGTTGATGATAGAGTTTTAGAGAGCGGATTTTCAAATAAGAAAAGAGAACAAAATTTTTCTAATTTTGATTTTTCTCTATTTGAAGGCAATTTTGAACATGTTAATAGACTTGTAAATTCCAGAGAATATATGGAAAAACTTGTAAATTTCTCTAAAAACTATTGTGATAATCTTAAAATTAATGACTATGGATTATTCTTTTATGGTAAAAGCGGTGCAGGTAAGACATATTCTGCTTCAGCAATGGTAAATTATCTCTTGGATAAGGGAAAAAGAGCTTGTTTTATAACTGCTACAGAATTTTTTGAACTTATGGCAAATTATAGTTACAGCTTTTATAGAGATAAAAAGGAATTACAGGATAGGATTGATTTTGTAAGAAATGTAAATTTTTTAGTGATTGACGACCTTGGAAATGAAATTTCTAATAAAAATAATAATAGTTTTTTAAGCTCTCTTTTAGATTATAGATTTGAAAAGGGTTTAAATACTGTAATAACTTCAAATCTCTCTGAATATGACTTAGCTGAATACTATGATTCCAGAGTTGCAAGTAGAATTAGAGGGAATTTTAAGTTTTTTGCTTTTCCACCTTCTGATTTAAGAGAAAAAATTAGCAAAAATATAAAATTATAGGAGGTAGTTATGAAATTTAATTGGGAACAAAAGAATACAGTAAATGTTATAACGGGTATCTTGATATTTACTATTTCAATACTTTGTTATTTTATATTTTCCAATATGAAATCCATAATTTCATATACTGCGAATATAAGATATGTTTTGATGCCCTTTATAGTAGGCGGGGCAATAGCTTATATTTTAAACTTTTTTGTAAAATTTTTTGAAAATTGTTTTTTAAGATTTGAGTTTTTTAAAAAGATAAAATATAAATATATTAGAATGTCGGCAATAATTATAACTTATTTTATATTTTTTACATTTATAATTTTACTTTTAAAATATATTATTCCACAATTTTATTCAAATATAAAGATGTTTGTAGATAGGACTCCGATATTTATAGATATGGGAGTGGAAAAAGCAAAATATATGTTGCAAAACGTTGAGTTAAGCTCTGAAATTAGATCTTTTATCAATGGTAAATTAACTGAATTTGCAACTTTTTCAACAACATTCTTAACAGATATGATTCCTTGGGTTGCTACCTTTGCAACTAGAGTAGTATCCTTGTTTTTAAATATAATTTTAGCTATAATAATATCAGGATATTTGTTGTATGATAAAGAAAATTTTTCAAGAATTTTAAAAAAATTTATGATAGCTGTTTTTCCTGAAAAAGCAAATAGAATTACTTTTAAAATTGTAAAAAGATTTGACTATACTTTAAAATCATATCTTTTAGCTAAAGGAATTGGGGCAATAATTGTCGGAATAACTTTTTATATAATTTTGTTATTTATGAAGATTGATTATGCACTTTTGTTTGCATTTATACTCGGTTTTACAAACTTAATACCATGGTTTGGCTGTTATCTTGGAGCTATACCGATAGCAATAGTATTGCTTTTCACTTCAACTTTTAATACAGTTTTATGGTTTATGATAATCGTAGTGATTGTTTCGATGATAGATGCAAATGTAATATCTCCTAGAGTTTCAGGAAAGAGTTTAGGAATAAGTTCATTTTGGGTTATTTTTGCACTTGTACTGGGAGGTAGTTTATTTGGAATTATAGGATTTTTACTTTCCGTACCGGTTTTTGTTGTCATATATACAACATTAAAGGAATATATAGAAGCGAGACTGACAAAAAAAGGATATTCCTTAAAAAATCCGGCAGAAGAGTTTGAAAAGAAAGAGGTTTAATTATGCTAGATATAAAGAGAATTAGAACTAACAAAGAAGAAGTTATCGAAAGTTTAAATTCAAGATTTGGAAATTATAATATTGATAAAGTTCTGGAGCTTGATGAAAAGAGAAGAGAAATAATTTTTGAAGTTGAAAATAAAAAAGCGAGACAAAATGAAGTTTCAAAACAAGTTCCAAAATTAAAAAAAGATGGAGTAGATGTTTCAGATCTTTTTAAGGAAATGAAAGCACTTTCAGATGAAATAAAAGAACTTGACGTTAAAGTAAAAGATTTGGATGAAGAAATTAGAAAAGAGCTTTTAAGTATTCCTAATACTCCAAACAAAGATATTCCAATTGGAAAAAGTGATGAAGATAATGTTGAAATCAGAAAATTTTTAGAACCTAAAAAATTTGATTTTGAAGTTAAAGCTCATTGGGATTTAGGTGTAGATTTAGATATTTTAGATTTTGAAAGAGCAGTTAAAATATCTGGGTCAAGATTTTCAGTATTTAAAGGTTTGGGTGCAAAACTTGAAAGAGCATTAATAAACTTTATGCTTGATTTACATAGTAATCAAGGCTATGAAGAAGTGGGAGTTCCTGTTTTGATTAATAGAAATTCAATGTATGGAACAGGACAATTACCTAAATTTGAAGATGATATGTTCCATGTTCCTTCAAAAGATATGTTTTTAGCACCAACTGCTGAAGTTCCTGTTACTAATCTTTTAGCAAATGAAATTTTAGAATTTGAAAAACTTCCAACTTACTATACAGCTTTTACTTATTGTTTTAGACAAGAAGCGGGTTCTGCAGGTAGAGATACAAGAGGGTTAATCAGAAATCATCAATTTGATAAAGTTGAAATGGTTAAATTTGTAAATCCTGAAAATAGTTATGATGAATTGGAAAAACTTACAAATGATGCTGAGGAAATTTTAAAACTCTTAGAAATTCCATACAGAGTAGTTTGTTTATGTACTGGAGATATTGGTTTTACAAGTGCAAAGACTTATGATATAGAAGTTTGGATGCCAAGTTATGGAAGATATGTAGAAATTTCTTCTTGCTCAAACTTTGAAGATTTCCAAGCTAGACGCGCAAATATTAGGTATAGAGATACAGACGGTAAAGTTAAATTTGTTCATACACTAAACGGTTCAGGTTTAGCTGTTGGTAGAACTTTTGCGGCTGTTTTGGAAAACTATCAAAGAGAAGATGGAAGTATAGAAATTCCATATGTTTTAAGAAAATATATGGGTTTAGATGAAATAAGAAAATAGGGGAGTATTATGAAATTTAAGAGAGCATTACTTAGTTTAGCGTTAATTTTTTCGATTTGTTTTGTCGGAACTGCAAAGTCTTATGCAATATTTGGAATTGAAAAGAAAACTACTGCATCCTTAATCGGAGATGCAAAATCAGGAGCTTTGTTTGTTGCAGAAAATATAGATGAACCTTTATCAATAGCAAGTATTTCAAAACTTATGACTTATTATTTAGTTAAAGAAAAAATAGCTGAAGGAAAGCTTAAAATGGAAGATAAAGTTAAAGTATCTATAAATGCAAGCAGAGAAGAAGGTTCAAGTTTAAATTTGAAGGCAGGAGAACAAATCAGCATTAAAGATTTGCTTGATGGACTTATGGTCGTTTCCGGAAATGATTCAGCAGTTGCACTTGCAGAGGTTGTTGCTGAAAGTGAAAGTAAATTTGTAACGATGATGAATGAAAAAGCAAAGGAGCTTGGACTTCAAAATGCAACTTTTACAAATGCCTCAGGACTTACTAAAAACGGTCAGGATAATAAAATGTCAACAAGAGATATATTTACTCTTTCAAAGGCAATAATTGAAAAATATCCTGAAGTTTTAGAATATGCAAAGACTACAGTTTTAGAACAACCTTCAAGAAACTTCAAAAAAGAGAGCACGATTCCTCTAGTTGGACAAGTTGAAGGAGTTGACGGTTTAAAGACAGGACATACTGACGAAGCCGGATACTGTTTAGTTTCTACTATGAAAATAAAAAAAGGTGAAACTGAGTTTAGAGTAATTTCCGTTTTGATGGGTGCAAAAACTAAAGCTGACAGAGCTCAATATATGAAAGATATGCTCAATTATGCAAAACAAAATATAGAAACCAGAAAAATTATAGATTCCGAAAAATTTGTAAAAAAAGTTGAAACAAAATCAGCAAGTCAAGGTTTTATTGAATTAGTTCCTAAAGAAAATCTTGAAAGAGCTTCAATGAAAGGTATAAATTACGAAACTGAAGTAACTGTAGATGATGTTAAATTGCCATTGAAAAAAGGGGATAAGGTTGGAGAAATAAAAATCAAGAATTCTAAAGAAGTGATTGCGACTGTTGACTTGGTAGCTAAAGAAGACTATTCAAAGGTGGGATTTGTTAGAAGAATTGGAAGATTTTTCAAAACAGTTTTTGAAGTAGTTGAAACAATTTTACCATAGAAGGTTTTAAGATATGAAAAAAATCCGACTTTAAGGTCGGATTTTTTTGTAAAGAAAAGCTATTTATATGTTATCTTAAGAAGTAGATCTGTTCTTAACTTTTGATATATTATCAATAGTTTAATAATTTTCAACTTTTTACTATCTCGATAAAGTTGTGTATTGTATGTTCAATGTATTAAATGATATAATAATATCGTGATGATTATTTACCATAACATTATTGGAGGATTTATGGAAACTATTTTACAAAACATGTGTATGATTTATGATAGAGATAATAATAAAATTTTAATTTTGGATAAAGTAAAAAAATATGGCTGGGAGGGACTTACCTTTGTTGGAGGACATGTTGAAAAAGGGGAAGTCTTATATGATTCTTGCGTTAGAGAAGTTTTTGAAGAAACTGGATTAACTGTAGAAAATTTAAAATTAAAAGGAACTGTCAGCTGGATTGATGAAATTAATGACAAAAGAGAATTGGGATTTTTATATTATACAGAAGATTTTTCTGGAGAATTAATTGAAAACAATGTTGAAGGAAAACTCTTTTGGATGGGAATTGATGAGTTTAAAAATGCTGATGGAAAGAGTTATAGCATAGATAAGATATTTGATTTATATTTAGACGATAATTATACTGAATTGATGATAAAATGGGGTCGAAACGACGAAGTTGTATCTGAAATATTTTTTTAAGAAAATATAAAGTTAGGAGGTAGTTATGAATTTTATTAAGGGTATTATCTTTACAATTATTTCTGCATTTGTTTTCGGCTTTACGCCAATTCTTGCAAAACTTACATATGACGGAGGGAACAATGCCATTACTCTTACATTTTTAAGAGCGTTATTGGGACTACCGTTTTTGTATGCAGGAATGAGAAAAAATCACACTCCTATGAAGATTACTAAAAGAGAATTTTTCCATTTTATTGTACTTTCTTTTTTAGGTATAGGAATTACCACAACAGCACTTTATGCATCATATAATTACATTTCTGTTGGAATGGCAACTACTATACATTTCATCTATCCTTGTGTTGTTTATTTTATTTGCATCTTATTTTTTAAAGAAAAAATTACTTTAAAAAAATTATCTGCACTTATTTTTTCAATGATAGGAATTGTACTGTTAGTCGATGAAGTTACCGGAGGAAGTGCTTTAGGGATATTTTTAGCTGCGTTATCAGGCATAACTTATAGTTTATTTTTAGTATATTTGGATAAAAGCGGTTTTAAACATATGGACCCGTTCAAATGTACTCTCTACATAAGTTTATTTAATATCGTAGGACTTTTTGTGCTTGGTAAAGTTAGTGGACAACTTACTTTTGCACTTACGCCAATGGCTTGGGGACTTACAATTTTAATTTCATTTTTAACTTCAATTTTTGGAAATGCATTTTTGCAACTTGGAGTTAAGTATTGTGGAGCCACAACAGCTTCAATTTTGTGTACATTTGAACCAATAACAAGTGTAATTTTGGGTATATTCTTCCTTAATGAATCTATGACAATTTTTAAAATTATAGGTTGTGGATTGATAGTTTTAGCAGTGTTGTTATTGTCTATAAACAAAGATTTGAGAAGGAGAAGAAAATAATGAGCGCGTTTTTAGCACCGATACATTTTTGGATGTATGATAAGATTTTAATTGCACAAAAATTGACTTTTGCAGTAGAAGAAAAATTTTTAAATAAAGAAGAAAGAGATGAAGCAGAAAGTCTATTTCCTGCATTGATTTCAGAAGACTTAGAAGAAGTAATCGATCAAAGTAATATTCATGGATGGTTACATACAGCAGTTTCAAATGTTGAAATAAGATTTGCCTATGTTATAAAAAAACTTTTAGACAAAGGAATTTCGCTTGAAGATATTAAAAAAGTTGCTTTTGAATATGGAACGACTTTTCCGAAATATGAAATTTCATCCCTACAAGATGCTTATGAATTACTAATGGACATTTTACTTGACGGACTACCTTGTGATGTTTCAATTTCTGTAATTAGAGAAGAAGAAAACGAATTGGAATTCGTACTATATAATGATATTCACAAACAATATTTTAATGAATTTGATATGGAAGCTTCTGTATATCACGAACTCAGAGAGGCTTTTGTAAATGGTCTTTTTGAAAAATATTCATTAAAATATAAAAATATTATTGATAGCAATAAGCTAATTTCAAGATAAAATGAAGATTAGAATTGATAGATTTCTTTGTCATATGGGAATTGGTTCAAGAAGTGAGATAAAGAAATATTTGAAAACTTGTCGAGTTAAGCTGAATGGAAAGTTTGAGAAGAATTCAAATACACAGGTTGACATTGAAAAAGATGAGGTTTGGTTTGATGATGAAATTGTAATCTATAAGGAATTTACTTATTTGATGTTGAATAAGCCAAAAGACTATATCAGTGCAACATTTGATAGGAAACTTCCTACGGTTTTAGACTTACTTGAATTTCCATACTCCAATATGGAATTATTTCCAGTTGGACGACTTGACATAGATACGACAGGATTTTTGATTTTAACAAATGACGGCAAATTTTCCTACAATGTAACAAATCCAAAGAAAAAAGTAAATAAAAAATATTTTGTAACTTTAAGAGATGAAATTATAAGTGAACAAATCGAAAAACTTGAAAATGGAATTTACTTTGAAAAAGAAGATTTTACAACAGAAAATGCAACGGTTGAAAAAATTTCAGAAAAAGAAATTAACCTTACAATTTCCGAAGGAAAATTTCATCAAGTAAAAAGAATGTTGGAATATGTGGAAAATGAAGTTGTCGAATTAAAAAGAGTGTGCATTGGAAATTTGAATTTAGACGATAGTCTTAAACTTGGAGAGTATCGAGAAATTACTAATAGTGAGTTAGAAGAAATATTTAGATAAAGTTTTGATTGTTGTCAAAACTTTTTTTATTGTTATTTTTGTGATAAAATAATTGTAAGATATTTATTTTTAGGAGTTTTTATGAAAAGTTTAGAAAATGTTAGTAATAATCATAGAAAAGAAGATTTGAAATTACTTTTTTATGGAATTTTGGTTGGGATAGCTGCAGGAGGACTTTCAAGTTTCTATCGTTATATTATTCATGGGATAGAAGGAATTATAGGAGGAATCGTAAATATAAGTAGAAGTCATTTTTATATTTATCCGATTATCTTTATAGCACTTATATTCATTTCTTTTTTAGTTACAAAGATTAAGAGTATGTCAAGATTTTGTGGGGGTTCAGGAATACCACAAGTTGAAGCGGAAATAAAGGGATATATCAATCCTAATCCAGTAAGAGTTTTATTGGCAAAAATTTTTGGAGGAGCTTTAACCGCTTTGGCAGGTTTTTCAGTTGGTCGCGAAGGTCCATCAATTCAAATTGGAGCAATGAGTGGAAAATTAGTTTCAAGAAAACTAAAGAAAAATAAAACTGTTGAAAAGTTTTTGATAACTTGTGGAGCAAGTGCCGGACTTGCTGCCGCATTTAATGCTCCTGTTGCAGGAATTTTATTTGCAGTTGAAGAAGTACATCGCCACATTAGTAAAAAACTGTTGGTAGTTTGTATGGCAGCTACAATAACTGCTGATTTGGTTTCAAAAATATTGTATGGAACAGAAACGGTTTTTAATTTTAGTATGGCTGAAAAATTACCGTTGGTAAATTATTGGACTTTGATTTTATTTGCAGTTGTATTATCCGTTTTAGGAGTTCTCTATATATTTTTAATGGAATTTTTTATGAAAATTCAAGATGGATTAAACCTAAAAAAAGAATTTAAATTGATTCCATATTTTTTACTACCTATAGTAATTTTAATATTTACACCTAATTTATTAGGTGGTGGCGGCTTTTTGATGAAAGAGTTACAAACTGTTGATTTTCCAATTTATATGTTAATTTTACTTTTTATAGTAAAATTATTATTTTCAATAATTTGTTTCAGTTCAGGAGTTCCTGGTGGAATTTTCTTTCCGATATTAGTTTTAGGAGCAACTGTTGGAACAATTTTTGGGAAAATTATAGACCCGATTTATATAAATAGTTTTATTATTCTTGGAATGGCAGGATATTTGACTGCAATAGTTAGAGCACCGCTTACTTCAATAATTTTAATCTTTGAAATGACTGGTAATCTTTCCTATTTATTGCCTCTTTCAATAGTTTGTCTTATAACTTATTCCATACCGAATTATTTAAAATCACTACCTATTTACGAATATCTTTTAGAAAGATTAATGGAAAGAGAACATATTGCTACTTCAAAAGATGGAGAAAAAATGACTATGAGTATAGTTGTTGAGATTGGAAGTGAGATAGAAAATAAGAAAATAAAAGAAGTAGAATTTCCAAAGGGAATGTTAATTATAAATATTGACAGAGGAGTCGAAGAAATAATACCAAATGGGGAAACTACAATAATAAATGGGGATGTTATAAATGTACTCGTAAGTGAAAATAAATTATTTGATACATTTAACGAATTACAAAAAATTTGCCAAAATAATTAAAAAATAAAGAATACTTTTAGAATTGTTAGGGGGTCTTATGATTAAATTATTAACTTTAGAAGAAATTGAAAAATATAAAAGAGAAATTTCCGATATATACAAAGAAGTTTTTAAAACTGATGATTTTTCTGCTAATTTTTTAATTACCAGAATTGACGATAGTTTAAAAAATAATATAAAAATTGTTGGAGCTTTTGAAAATGAAAAGTTAATCGGTTTTGTATATGGCTTTGATTTTTTAAAAGAAAATTGGTGGGCAATGCAAGTGGATTCACAGTTACCAAGTGGAATTGATTGGTATAAAGGCACTTTTGAACTTAATGAATTGGCAGTTATTGAAAAATATCAAGGTAAAGGATATGGGAAAAAATTGATGAAATGTCTAATTGAAAATTTTGAAGGAGATAAAATTTTATTATCCACTAAGAAATTTAATAATGATAAAATAATTAATTTTTATCATAAACTAGGATTTAAAGATTTAATAAATCCATTTGAATATCCTAATGGAGATTATGAAACATCAATTATACTATGTTTAAGTAAATAGTTTTTTAATGGTTAGATTAAGGTCTAATCATTTTTTTGTTGTTAAACAACAAGGTTTTCTGAATTTTATTTGATATAAAGTATTATAAAAGAGTTGAATTATCATATAATAATATAAATATAGATATTTACTATCAAATATATTGACAACGATTGCCTATAATGGTAAAATAAAATAAATAAGAAATAACTATCAAAAATGTTTTTTGTTTTTTCTTATTGAAAATATATTTTAGGAGGGTTTTTTATGATTACAGATGGATTTCAATTTATTGCTCTGTTATTTTTTGTTTCAGGTATAGTTATTTACTTGGAAAAGAAGTTTAAAAATGGAATATTTTTTAAATATATTCCTGCGTTGGTTATAATTTATTTCGGCGCTATGATTTTATCTACATTGGGCGTATGGGATATGAATGTGGAAAGTGTATCTAAAGCCAGAAGTGTTTTAAAAGATGCAATATTGCCGTCAATGATATTTTTAATGCTATTAAGGGCTGACCTTAGAGATATAGCAAAATTAGGTCCTAGAATGATAATTTCATTCTTTACTGCAACATTTACTATAATGATTGGTTTTGTTGTGGCATTTCTTATCTTCAAAGGAAGTCTTGCATCCAATGCACCTTTGACTTTTGGAGCACTAGCAGGAAGTTGGGTTGGAGGAACACAAAATATGGTTGCGGTACAACAAGCAGTAGGACTTGAAGGCTCAGGAATGGGTTATACACTATTGATTGACTCAATAGACTATTCAATATGGATAATGTTCTTATTATTCTTAGTTCCATTTGCAAACAAGTTTAACAAGTGGACAAAGGCGGACACATCAAAAATTGATAATATAAATGAACATTTAACTGCAAAATTTTCAACAATAAGTAAAGAGATAACTTTCCAAGATATATTTTTCTTATTGAGTGTTGCACTTGGAGTTACAGCAGTTACAACAATAATGGGAAATGAATTGGTAAAAGTTCCTGCACTTGCATTTATGGGAGCAACGGGTTGGACAATAATCATAACTACAATTTTAGGAGTTATTTTTGCAATGACACCACTTGCAAGAATTCCAGGATCTCCTGAAGTTTCAAATGTACTATTATATATGCTAATAGGCTTAATCGCATCAAATGCAAACTTTATGGAACTTACTCAAGCTCCGGCATATATTTTAGCAGGTTTTGTAATTCTTATAATTCATGGAGTTTTAATGGCTATAATCGGAAAAGTATTCAAACTTGATTTATTCACTTGTGGTATAGCTTCTCTTTCAAACATAGGCGGAGTAGCTTCTTCACCTGTACTTGCTGCGGCATATTCACAATCATTGGTGCCGATAGCTGTATTAATGGCATTAATCGGAGTTATTACCGGAACGTTTTTCGGAATTGGAGTTGCAAAATTCCTGACACTTTTAGCTTGATGAAATTTTTTTATAGAATGGTTGATTTTATCAGCCATTCTTTTTTTGTGTAAAAAGTTTATTAAATGTATCAAAATATAAAACTTGTAAAAAGTTTTTTTTTGGTATATACTATTTTGGGAATGTTTTAAAAGGAGTTTTGTATATGAAAAAGGCAATGCAAATGTCCGAATCCGTTGAAGTTGCAATTTTTTTAGCATTAAGCGGGGGGCTTATGGATGCATATTCATATCTTTTAAGAGGAGAAGTTTTTGCGAATGCACAAACTGGAAATATGTTGTTATTAGGAGTTCATGCTTCTCAAGGAAATTGGGAAATGTGTTTAAAATATGCTTTTCCAATATCTTTTTTTACTTTTGGGATTTTTTTATCGGATTTATTTAGAAAAAAAGGTAATTTTAAATTACATTGGCGACAAAATGCTGTTATATTTGAAATACTTTTGCTTATTTGTGTGGCATTTATTCCTGAAAATATGAATGCACTTGCAAATGCAATGACATCTTTCGCCTGTGGAATACAAGTTCAAAGTTTTAAAAAACTTTGTGGCATAGATTTTTCTACAACAATGTGTATTGGAAATTTAAGAGGTGGGACTCATAATTTAGCAGAGTATTTTTATACAAAAAATAAAAAATTTTTAGAATATAGTTTAATGTATTTTGGAGTTATATTATGTTTTATTATCGGAGCGATTATAGGAAGTAAATTTAGCAATATCTTAGGATTAAAAACTATTTTGTTAAGTGCTTTTTCGCTTATTATTTGTGTATTTATTATGTTTATAGATAGAGAAAATTAAAGGAGAGAGATTTTGTTTAATATAGTTTTGTTGGAACCGGAAATTCCTTTCAATACTGGGGCTATTGGAAGAACTTGTGTCGCAACCGACACTAAATTACATTTGATAAAACCTTTGGGTTTTTCACTTGATGATAAAATGGTGAAGAGATCGGGTCTTGATTATTGGGATAAGTTAAAACTTTTTGTCTATGAAAATATTGAAGATTTTTACGAAAAAAATCCGAATGCAAATATCTATTTTTCAACTACAAAGGCAAAAAAAACCTACGATAAGGTAGAGTATTCTCCAAATGATTATATAATGTTCGGAAAAGAGAGTAAAGGAATACCGGAAGAAATTTTAGTTAAAAATGAGGAGCATTGTGTAAGAATACCGATGTGGGGAGAAATTCGTTCCCTAAATTTATCAAATTCGGTAGCAATAGTTTTGTATGAAGCATTAAGACAACAAGATTTTTCAGAACTTGAAAAGTTTGGAAATTTGCATAGATTACATTGGAGTGAATAATGGACGAAGAATTATATGATTTATTAAAACAAAAAAGAAAAATAGAAGCCGTAAAGTATATTAGAAATAAATATGATATGGATTTTAAAAGAGCAAAAGAAACAGTTGATAATTTAACTGAAAAAGTGGAATATTTTGAAGGAAAAAATCTTGGCTTATTTGAAGAAGATTTTTCTGACAATAAAAATTTAGATACTTCTGAAATATCTGATGACAATTTATATGCTTTAATAAAAGAAAATAGAAAAATTGAGGCTGTAAAATATGTAAAGGATAAGTATAATTTTGATTTAAAAACATCTAAGAAAATAGTTGATAGTTTAGATATAAATAATCTAATGGCATTTACAGAAAAAAATATTGTTTCTGCATCAAAAACTGATTTTTCTAAATGTGGAAGTGGTTATAGAAACGAAAGTTATTCCTATGAAATGATTGATGGAAAACAACATTTCTTTGCATATAAAGATGGAGAAAAAAGAGAAGTCGGTAGGACTGCAATTCCTAGTGAAATATTGAAATGGTTTGAAAAAGCTGGAGAAAAAGCTTCAGATGAATATGAAGATAAAGAATATAGGAAAAAAAATATCTTTTGGGGAATTTTGTTGGTAGCATTAATAGTTGGAATTTATTTCTACTTTAATTAAAATTTGACATTTTAAAGAAATCGAATTTTTTACTGTTGGGATAAATTAAAACTGTTTGTCTATGAAAATATAGAAGATTTTTCAAAACTAGAAAAATTGAAATCTACATATTATATTGGAGTGAGTAATGGACGAAGAATTATATGATTTATTAAAACAAAAAAGAAAAGATGATGCCATAAAATATATCAGAAATAAATATGATATGGATTTTAAAAGAGCAAAAGAAACAATTGATAAGATGACAAAAACATTGGAATATTTTGAAGGAAAAAATCGTGGATTATCAAAAGAAGACTTTCATGATATGTTTAAAAATTCAATAATATCAAGGATATATGATAATGATTTATATGCACTGATAAGAGAAAATAGAAAAATAGAAGCTGTAAAATATGTAAAAGACAAATATAATTTTGATTTAGAAAAGGCAAAAGCTATGGTTGATACTTTAGAGCCGGAGATGTTTACAGAAAAAAGTATTATTTCTGCATCAAATTCTAATTCATCTAATTTTGAAAGTGGTTATAGTATTGGAAACTATTCCTATAAAATGATTGATGGAGGACAACTTTACTATACTTATAAAGACGGAGAAAAAAAAGAAGTAAATAGGGTTTCAATTCCAAAAGATATACTTAAAGATTTTGAAGAATCTGCAGATGAATACGAAGATAAAAGAATAAAAAGAAAAAATATTCTTTTAGGAATATTTTTAGTGATTATAATAACTGGAATACTTATTTACTTTAATTAAAATTTGACACTTTAATTTGTTTGTGTTAAAATTTAAATGATGTAGAGATATATCAAAATTAAATTAAAAATTCAGGAGGAAGGAATGTTAATTAGATAACTATTATGAAACAGAAATTTAATAGCTTTTCAGAGCTTAGTTTTTTGTTGCCATTTTAGTTATACATTCCTTTTTGTGTTCTTTTTTAGGACTCCTTTTTGAGTTGCAAAGTGAATGTTGAAATGGCAATAAGTAGGTTGCCATTTTTTTGTGGCTTAATTGAGGAGGATATATGCTTAGTATAAAAAATTTAACGATATATTTAGTGAATGATTTAAGAACAGTAATTGAAAATTTTAGTTTTTCTTTAGAAAACGGAATGAAAGTTTGTATAATCGGAGAAGAGGGAAATGGAAAGTCTAGCATTTTAAAGGCGATAGTTGATGATGAGGGCTTAAAAGAATATGCAGAAATAATTGGAGATATAAATAAGTCTAATGAAGTTATTGGATATTTACCACAGATTTTGGAAACCAATATTTTAGATTTTTCAACGAAAGAATATCTTGAAAATAAGATTAAAGAAGAATTTTTTGACTACAATTTATTTTATAAATTGTTAAAGGAGTTAAATTTTGATGAAAATTTAATAAATGAAAAGCAAAAGATAAGTGAATTATCAGGTGGAGAAAGAATTAAATTTATTTTGCTTTGTGAACTTATGAAAGAGCCTACTTGTCTTTTATTGGATGAGCCTAGTAATGATTTGGATATAAATTCTATTGAATGGCTTAAGAATTTTATAAAAAATATTGATATTCCAATAATTTTTATTTCTCACGATGAGGATTTGATTGAAAATTGTGCAAATGTAATTATTCATATTGAGCAACTTATGAGAAAACAAAAGCCAAAGATTTCAATTGAAAAGTTGGATTATGAAAATTATGTTGAAAATAGAGGTAATGCTATTGAAAGACAGGAGAGAATTGCAAAAAAGCAAAGAGAAGAATTTAATGAAAAGGTAAGAAAATATCAAAAAGTTTATGAGAGAGTTCAACATGAGATAAGAAGTACAAAAGATGATCTTATTGGAAGAAATCTTAAAGATAAAATGCATACTGTAAAGTCTATCGGTAGAAGACTTCAAAAAGAAAAGGAGAATTTGCTTGAATTTCCAGATTATGAAGAATCGATTTTTGTAAAATTTGATGAAAATGTTAATTACTCTACAAAAAAGGAAATTTTGGATTTGAATTTGGAAAAACTTATTATTGGCTCTAAAGTTTTGAGTGAAAATATAGAGTTAAAGGTATTTGGTACTGATAAAATCTGTATAATCGGAGAAAACGGAATAGGAAAGACAACTCTTTTAAAGATAATTTTGGATAATATAAAGAAAAATGTAAAGATTGCTTATATGCCTCAGAATTATGATGATAAAATGAATGTTGAAATGAGCATTATAGATTATTTGAGTAAGACTTATAAAAAGGAAGAGACTACAAAAATCAGGACATTTTTGGGTTCAATGAAATTTACTGCAGACGAGATGTTTCATAATTTAAAATCACTTTCTGGAGGGCAAAAAGCGAAAATTTACTTTTTAAAAATGATTTTGGAAAATCCAGAAGTTTTGATTTTAGACGAGCCTACGAGAAATTTATCCCCTTTTTCGTCAGTTGAAATCAGAAAATTATTAAAATCATATAAAGGCTCAATAATCTCAGTTTCTCACGATAAAAAATATATTAATGAGGTTTGTGATAAAGTTTACAAACTTACCAAAAATGGATTGGAACTTGTAATTTAAAAGAGAAAATACATTTAAGCAAAATTTTGACTACTTTTTGTATTTATGGTAAAATAAAGTTTAATAAAATCAGATTTTAACATAAAAGCGGAGGATATATGGATAAAATTTTTGATATTTTGGAAGGTATTTTTTCAGTTGAAACCTTTGGAAATTTAAAGCTATATGATTTAATGGCAATTATTTTTAAATATATTTTTGTAATTATTATCTATTATTTTATTTATAATATAATTAAAATGATATATTTTGATATTAGCACAACAAGTGAAATGAGTGAGGTTTCTAATACCTATCTAAAACTTATAAACAGAAAGGAAAGTCTTCCTTTTAAAGTTCATGAACATTATTATATAAATAATGAGACAACTTTAGGTCGTGGTGATTCTAATGATATTGTAATAAATGATAAATTTATTTCTAAGAAACATATGAGAATTATTAAAGAAGACGGAATTTATTATATTGAAGATTTAGGCTCTGCAAATGGGACTTTACTTAATGGAGAACCAATTACAGAGGCTATTGAACTTAAAGATAAGGATTTAATAGATGTTGGTAGAATTGAGTTCTTATTTGTAAATGAGGAAGTTGATGATGATTAGTAAAAAATTAATGTCAAGATTTAGAACTTTAACTGTAAATTCCCATGTCAGTACAAAGAGTATACAAGGACTTTTGTTATTCTTTCAAATTTTAGGATTATTTTTAATTATGGCTAGGGATTTTGCGAATTTTGACAAAACTAAGTTGTATTTTATGATTGCATTGATTGGTTTTGTATATATTTCTGGGAAATTGGTACAAAAGTTTACTAGAGGCGATTATTATATAATGCTTATTGCGAATATGCTTTTTTCTATTGGAATTTTAGAGATTTATAGACTGAATAATAAGTTGGCATATAGACAAATTATTTGGTTTTGTATTGGAATTGTAGCTTTTTGGGTTGTATATTTGATTTTAAAATATGTAAAGATTTGGAGCAAAATGTATTATTTTTATGCTGGAATTTCTTATCTTTTGTTTATTGCAACTTTTTTATTCGGTAGAAAAATTAATGGTGCAAAAAACTGGATAAGATTGGGATCGAATTTTGCTTTCCAACCGTCCGAGCTTATAAAGATAGCTTTTGTCTTTCTTATTGCAGCTTTTTATAAAAATAGAGATAAGTATGAAAAAGATTTTTTCAAAAAATATAGTTTGCATTTCTTTTTCTATACATTTTTAGGATTTTTATTTTTACAAAAAGACTTAGGTACAGTACTTGTGTTTTCGGGAGTTTTTATCTTTGCACAGTATATGTATGAACCGCATAGAAAATATATATTTGTAAATCTTTTGATTCTTTCTTTCGGAGCCGTGTTGGGATATGTTTTGTTTAAGCATGTTAAGGTAAGAGTAAAAATTTGGTTAGATCCTTTTAAATATGCAGATGGAATGGGCTATCAAATAATTCAAGGTTTTTATGCGATTGCAAGTGGGGGATTTTTCGGAAAAGGTCTTGGACTAGGAAGACCTGATTATATTCCATTTGCTGAAAGTGACTATATATTTGCAAGTATTTGTGAAGAAATGGGAATTTTAATGGGAATGGGCGTAGTTATGTTGTTTTTAATCTTAACATATAGAGGAATAAAAACTTCTATGGAACAACATAATAAATTCTATAAGTATGTAGCTTTTTGTCTTTCATTAATTTTCGCTTTTCAGTCATTGATAATGTTCGGAGGAATTTTAAAACTTATTCCACTTACAGGAATCACAATACCTTTTGTCAGCTATGGAGGTTCTTCAATTCTTTCAAGTTTCATTGCTTTGGGGATTTTACAGTATGCCTCTGAAGAAAATATATAGGAGGATAGTATGGTTGAAATTAAAAGATATAAGAGGATTTTAACATTTATAAGTTTACTATTTATTTTAATTCTTGGATATATGACTTATTTTCAAGTTGCAAAAGCAGATAAACTTAAAAATGATGAAGATAATAAAAGAAATTGGGTTGATGACAACAAATTAAAAAGAGGAAACATTTTAGATTCTGAAGGAAATATTTTAGCTGAAACTAAAACTGATGAAAAGGGAGATAAATTCAGATATTTTCCTTATGGGGAAGCCTATGCTCATATAGTCGGATATAACAGCAAAAAATATGGAAAAACGGGAATTGAGAAAAAATTTAATACAACTCTTTTAAACAAACAGGATAAAACTCCTATAGGAGAATTAAAGAAAATTTTAATTGATCAAAAAGAAGGTAATTCAGTAAAATTGACTACAAATACGGAATTGCAAAAATATGCCCTTTCTCTTTTGGAGGGACATAAGGGGTCGATGATTTTGATGAATCCACAAACCGGATCAATAATTGCAATGGCGGACAGACCTACTTTTGATCCAAATAAAATAGAATCTAATTGGGCAAACATTATTTCAGATGAGGAAAATGCACCGCTTTTAGCGAGAAGTACTTCCGGACTTTTCACACCCGGATCTGTTTATAAACTTATAACAGGAACTGCATTGCTTGAAAAACTTAGTGGAAGTGATTTAAATTACAATGATAAAGGTTCAACAACTATTGACCATTATAAAATAAATAACTATGCAAAGGAAGTCAATGGAAATATAGATTTGAGAAAGGCTTTGGTAAAATCTTCAAACACATATTTTGCAGATCAAGTACAAAAAATTGGAGTTGATTCTATGATTGATGTAAGTAAAAGATTTATGTTCGGTCAAGAAATTCCTTTTGAGTTAAAAACTGCAATTTCTCCAATTCCGTATAACGATAAAACTACGGCTTTGGAACTTGGAACTGCGGCGTTTGGGCAAGGAAAAGATTTGGTTACTCCATTACAGGTTGCATTGTACACAAGTGCAATTGCTAATGGCGGAAATATGATGAAACCTCATATTGTAAGTGAAATTCTAGATCCAAGTGGAAAAATAATTGAAAAAGTTACACCTGAAGTTTTATCAAAAGTTGCTGACAAAAAAATAATGGACACAATGAAAGATTATTTAAAATCTTCAGGGGATAGAAATTTCGCCGGATTTGTGAAAGGAAAGAAAGTTGCAGGTAAAACAGGAACCGCAGAAAAAACAAAGGATAAAATTCATTCTTGGGTTACAGTTTTTTATCCTGTAGATAATCCTACAATTGTATGTACAGCATTTTTTGAAGAGGAAAACAAAATTGCCGCTGAAATGATTCCTCTTGTAAAAAAACTTGTAAATAAAGCGATAGAGCTTGGATATTAGGAGATACTATGAATTATAGAGTGCTATTTAGAATTGAAAGATTAAAACTTATAGATAAATTGAAGGCAAAAATCGTAAATTATAGAAGGTATTGCGAAGAAATGGGTGATACTTGTGAAATTGAAATAGTTTGTGCAGGAAATGTGGTTTCACATTTTTTAGAGGAAGATGAGTTTTTTAAAGATGAAAGTCTACAAGTTAAACTCTGTAAAAATGCTTTAAACGGATTAAAGCCGAACTATGAACAGAAAAATATTCAAATAGTATCAGCCGGTATTGGGGAAGTAATTAAGAGAAAATCTGAAGGCTGGATTGAATATACAATAGAATAAAAATTTACTGAAAAAAGAATGTTTACAGAAGAACATTCTTTTTTCTTATGAAGAAATATGTTTTTAAAAATATTGATAAAAAGTGAAAAAAATGGTAAAATTAATGTGTATAATTTTAATTTTTTGTTTGGAGGGGCATAATGGAAAAATATAATTGGTCATTAGAAAAAATTTATAAAAATGTGGATGAAGCAAGAGCTGAAATAAAACTTTGTGATGAGTTTGTTGAAAAACTTACAAAGGAAGAAAAATCAGTTAAAAATTTAAAAAATATTATGGAATTATCCGAAAAAGCAAATAGACTTATGGAAAAATTATATACTTATTCATATATGAAAAGAGATGAAGACAGTAGAGTTCCTGAATCTCAAAAATTAGCTTTAGAAGTAAATTCACTAGGTACAAGATTAGGTTCTGCTATGGCATTTTTTGATCCTTTCTTAATGAATTTATCTGATGAAGAATTGGAAAATTTCTATAAAGAAGGAGATAATGAAAAATATAGAATTCATTTTGAAAATATTTTAAGGTTTAAACCTCATACTTTAAGTGCCGATGAAGAAAAACTTCTTGCAAATTGTAGTGAAATGGAGAGGACAGGTCAAAATTCATTCTATATGTTAAGTTATGCTGATATGGATTATGGTAATATTGAAAGTAAAGGTGGAGAAAAATTAACTCCGGCTAATTTCAATACTTTTCTTTTAGATGAAAATGAAGAAGTAAGAAAAGAAGCGTTTGATAAAATGTATAAAACTGTTTCAAACTTTAAAAATACTTATGCCACAACTTTATACAGTGCGATTAAGAACTTAACAACACTTGCTAAGGTTAAACACTATCCTTCAGCTAGATATATGGAATTATTCCAAGATTGTGTACCTGAAACAGTTTATGACTCATTGATAGAAAGTATTGAAGAATATCTTCCTTCTCTTCATAAATATTATGGATTAAGAAAGAAAGCATTAAAGAAAGATAAACAATATATGTGGGATGTTTCTATAAATTTAGAAAAAGAATTTGATCAAAAATATCCTTATGAAAAAGCAAGAGAATTAATAACTGAAGGTCTTAAACCATTGGGAGAAGACTATATTGAAGTTTTAAATAGAGGTTTTGACGATCGTTGGGTTGACGTTTATCCAAGAGAAGGAAAAGCTGGTGGAGCATATTCATGGGGAAGCTTTGATACAGATCCATATATCCTAATGAATTATACAGATACTTTAGATAGTATGTTTACATTAGCTCATGAATTTGGACATTCAATGCATAGTTATTATTCAAAATCTGACAATGACTATCTATATGCTCAATATAAGATTTTCGTCGCAGAAGTTGCATCAACTTTTAATGAATTAACTCTATTAGATTATTTGTTAAAGAATGTTAAGAATAAAAATGAAAAGATTTATATCCTAAACTATTACATTAATATGTTTATCGGAACAGTATTTAGACAAACAATGTTTGGTGAGTTTGAAAAGAATACACATTTAGAAGTTGAAGCAGGAAATGCCTTAACTGCTGATGATTTCACAAGAATCATGGGAAAATTAAATGACAAATATTATGGAGAAAATGTTGAAAAGAGTGAATTAGCTAATTACTTATGGGCTAGAATTCCTCATTTCTACACTAATTTCTATGTATATAAATATGCAACAAGTTTCTGTGCTGCAAGTTTCTTATCAAGCAGAGTTGTTAAGGGAGATAAAGAAGCATTAAAGAGTTATAGAAATTTCTTAAAAGACGGATGTAGACATCAACCGATAGAACAATTAAGAGCTGCAGGAATAGATATGGAAGATAAAAATTCTATCAATAAAGCTCTAGATGTTTTCAAAGGTTTAGTTGACGAACTAGAAAAAGAATTAGAAGCTTAGAAAGATTTAAGGAGGGTTTTTTTCGTGTCTAAGAAAAATAAAAAAAAGAATAAAATTGAAAAAAATTCTTCAAATTTTTCAGAGGGTGGATTTGATAAATCTATTTTATCCGACTATTCTCAATGGAGAGAAGATTATTCCGAAAAAGAAATTTCTGAAGAAACTGTCCTCGAATCCACTAAAGAAAAAGAAACTGATAAAGTAGATGATTTAGATTTTAAATCAAGTCTTATCAATTCGGAAGTGGAAGATCATACTTTTTCAACTGATGAAGAAAAAGCAAAAATAAATTCAAAGGTTGAAAAAGAAAAAGAGAATAAAGAAGAAAATAACGAAGAAGATAAAGAAAAAAACAAAGACGATAGTGAAGAAGATGAAATATTAACAGAAACACAAAGACTTCAACTTATTTACGGGAATGTTGTTCCTCTACATGAAAGACGTCGTAGAGGAAGCAAAGCTGTTAAGAATAAAGAAAAAAACAAAGATAAAAATCCAAAAGTTTTAGAAACTGTAAAGGACGAAGAAAAAGAAGCATCTGTCGAAGAAAAAATTGCTCAAAGTTCAGTTGAAAATATTGAAAAAAAGGAAACTAAAAAGCAGGAGAAAATTGAAGAGCAAAAGGAAGGTAAATCCAAAGAAACTGAGAAGCAAAAAGAAATTCAAAAAACAAAGGAAGAAAAGGATAAAAAGGAAGTAAATAAATATGATATGCCGAAAGTTCCAAAAACTTTGAAGATAATTTTTGCTTGTACTATCCTTTTAGCAATTTCAGTAGTCAGTTTTTTTGGACTTAAGGCATATCACTCTCTTGGAGTAAAACTTCCAAGTATTCTATCCGGAGTTGAATCCAAAAAAATCGGATTTTATACTTCAAACTTTGTTTTTAATGGGAAAGTATTAGATAAAGATCAAGCAGAATATCTTATATCTATGTTTGAAGAAGATGAAACAAAATTAGCTACAATTAAAAAATGGCTTAAAGAAGATGCTGAAAATCTAAAGAAAGATGAAAACTATAAGAGTGATAGACCTGTTAGGCTTCAAAAAAGCGGAAAAATTTTAGGACTTTTTAATGATTATAAAATTTGTTTAGATCCGATAAAATTGAAAGTCGAAAAGAATGATAAGGTGGAAACTTCTATTTTATTAAACGGAAAAGAAGAGAGCGTTTCAGATAAAGAATATGAGCTGTTTCCGGGAAAATATACAATCTTTTATTATGATAATAATGTAAAATTAAAAGAGGAAATTTCTCTTTTTTATGATGAAAAGTCTGGTGTTAAAAATGTCTCTTATGGAGTGGGAGCGGACTACAAATTGGCAAATGAAGTTGAAAAACTTGACACAAACTCAAAGGAGAGTTCATTTAAAATAGTAACAAGAGATGAAAATAGTATTTTATTTGTAAATGATAAAAATACAGAATTAACTGTAAAGGAATTTAATAAATTGTCAGGAACAAATATTAAAAAGGGTGATATTTTAAAAGTTGTAACAAAAATGCCTTGGGGATATACAATTTCTGACGGAGTTACTTATCAAGGAGAAAGAAAAGTAAATGTAAGTACTCCTCTTAGCGATAAAAGATTACTTGATGTTGCAATTTCAAGAACTATTGAATTATTAAGAGAAGATGTTCAGTCAAGAGGCAAAAAAGATGCAAGTTTATTGACTACAATGATAAATCCATCTTTACAAATTGAAGCAAAAAGAGTTGAGTCATTGATAAATAACGGAAGAGAATATATTGGAGGTTATCCTTCAATGGAATTTGACCTTAATTCTTTTGAAATAAGAGAATATGGAGATACTTATGAAATGTATATAGGTGGACATCTATTAGTTCAAGAAACAACTTATCCTCAAAATAGTAAACCGCCAAAATTGGAATCAATAACACCGACAGAATCAACAGTCGGATTCCATTTTATCTATGATAAACAAAAGAAAAATTGGTATAGCAATGTTTGGGGTTTTACAACAAGAACAATAACAAGAGATAATATAAAAAGTGTTGATATCTCAAAAGATATGATTGCGAGGTAAGTTTATAACATGATTTTGACCGACCTTAAAAATTGAATAAAATCAGTTTTATTAGGTCGGTTTGTTATATTTAAAATAAATATTAGGAGCATTGTATGAATATTGATATTATTTTTCAAAATATTGAATTTTTGATAAAGATGGTTCTTGCAACTTCTATGGGGGCAATAATCGGTTTTGAAAGAAAGAGTAGAAATAAAGAAGCAGGTATTAGAACTCATGCGATAGTTTGTTTGGCATCAGCACTTATGGTAATAGTTTCTAAATATGGTTTTTTTGATGTAGGAAATTATGATGCAGCACGTGTTGCAGCTCAAGTTGTTTCCGGAATTGGCTTTTTGGGAGCGGGACTTATTTTTATAAAAAATAATGCCGTAAATGGATTGACAACTGCTGCAGGGGTTTGGGCTACTGCTGGAATTGGACTTGCTATGGGAGCGGGACTTTATGCGGTTGCAATTTTTGGAACTCTTTTAATTGTAATCATTCAAACTTTGATGCATAAGGATACATTTTTAAATAAAGACCATTTGACTATTACATTTGAGATAGAGTTGGAAGATAGTTTTAATTCTATCAGAGAAATTAGAAGTTGTTTGGAAAGATTTAAACTTGAAATTCAAAATGTGGAGATTATAAAGAAAAATAGATTCGTAATAGTTAAATTTTACACTGTTGTTCCTCTCGACTTTGAAAGAGAGCATTTGGAAGATTTAATTTTTGATGATGAAAGAGTTAAAAAGATTGAAATGTAGTTGACTTTTTTGACTATTTTTTATATAATTATTTCAATATTTAATATTGAGCGTTGATTGTGCTTACAACACAGGAGTTTAAAAGTGATTGTGCTTAAACAATATGAGGCCTATGCGAAGAAGGGTGGTACCACGATAAGTCGTCCTTTCACAGTTTTAGGTCTTTTTTTATAGGAGGTTTTATGGAATACAAGAATATTTTTGAAGAGCTTGTCGATAGAGGATATTTTGAACAAGCTACTTATGAAGATGAGTTAAAAGAATTATTATCCAAAGAGAGAGTAAAATTTTACATAGGTTTTGATGCGACAGCAGATAGTTTGACAATTGGACATTTTATTCAAATTATGGTTATGAAAAGAATGCAAAACTATGGTCATATTCCAATTGCACTTTTAGGTGGAGGAACTACAATGATAGGAGATCCTTCAGGAAGAAGCGATATGAGAATGGTAATGACTGAAGAACAAATTAATTATAATGCTAAAAGATTTTTTGAACAACTTTCAAGATTTATTGATTTTTCTGATGGAAATGCGATTATAGAAAATAATAAAGATTGGCTTTTAGACTTAAATTTTATAAAATTCATGAAAGAAGTAGGAGTGCATTTCAGTGTAAATAAAATGCTAACTTGTGATGCTTATAAAAACAGAATGGAAAAAGGTCTTACATTCTTTGAATTTTCATATATGTTAATGCAAAGTTATGATTTCTTATACCTATACAGAAAACATGGTTGTAAATTGCAATTAGGTGGTTCTGACCAATGGAGCAATATCCTTGGAGGATATGATTTAGTAAGAAAGCTTGAACAAGATAAAGTTTATGCTATGACTTTTAAACTTTTAACAACAGCTGACGGAGTTAAAATGGGTAAATCTCAAAAAGGTGCAGTTTGGTTAGATGAAGAAAAAACATCTCCTTATGAACTTTTCCAATATATGAGGAATGTTGATGATAGAGATGTTGAAAAGTTTTTACTTATGCTTACTTTCCTTCCTACAGAAAAATGTAGAGAATTAGGCAAATATAAAGATGAAAGAATTAACGAAGCAAAGGAAATTTTAGCTTTTGAAGTAACAAAGATTATTCACGGAGAAGAAAAGGCACAAAAAGCATTGGAAACTGCCAGAGCATTATTCAGCGGAGAACTTTTAGATGAAAATATGCCTTCAACTGAAATCAAGAAATCAAATTTTGAAAATGAAGAAATAGGAATTCTAGATTTGATTAGAACTTGTGGACTTTCAAAGTCTAATGGAGAAGCTAGAAGACTTATAGAACAAGGCGGAATTTCTTTAAATGGAGAAAAAGTTGCAGATACTAATTTAAAAGTTTCTCTTAATTTAGAAGAAATAGTAATTAAAAAAGGTAAAAAAATCTATCACAGAGTAATTGCTTTATAGGAGTTTTTGATGAAAAAAGAAGATGTATATGTAGTAGGAATTGCCGGAGGCTCAGCTTCCGGTAAGACTACGATTATTGAAAAGTTGAAAAAACAATTTAAAGATGAAATTGTTATGATTAGCCATGATTTTTATTATTGGCCAAATGATGATAAGACTTTAGAAGAAAGGGCAAAGTTGAATTATGATCACCCTAAGTCTTTTGAAACTTCTAAACTTATTGAAGATATAAAGATTTTAAAATCAGGTAAAGCAGTAGATTTACCGATTTATGATTATACAATGCATACTAGAAGCAAAGAAACTTTAAGAGTATATCCAAAGCCTGTAATAATAGTTGAGGGCATTTTAATTTTGGAAGATGCAAGACTTAGAGAGCTTATGGATCTAAAGGTTTATGTTGATACGGATGCGGATGAAAGACTAATTAGAAGGATTTTAAGAGATACAAAAGAGAGAGGAAGAAGTCTTGAAAGTATTTTAACTCAATATCAAAACACGGTTAAACCTATGCATGAGGAATTTATTGAGCCAAGTAAAAAACATGCCGATATAATAATTCCTCGTGGCGGAGAAAATACTCCGGCAATAGAGATGTTGGTTCAACATTTAAAGACTTTTTTGGATAAAAATGAAAAAAAATAGTAAAACAAATGTATGCAGAATTTTAGATAGTAAAAAAATTAAATATGAATTCGTAGTTAGAGATGAAGACAAAGAATTTGAAGAAATTGGAATAGATAGAAATATATGCTTTAAGACACTTGTTCTAGAGGGAAGTGATAAAAATCATTATGTCTGTGTTATTCCGATTGATAAGCATCTGGATTTAAAAAAGGCAAGTAAATTTTTAAAACTAAAGAGTATTAGAATGATTTTACAAAAAGATTTGGAACCTCTAACTGGATATGTTCACGGTGGATGTAGTCCTGTTGGAATGAAGACTAAATTTAAAACTGTTTTTGATGAAACCGCAAAAAATATGGAGAAATTTCTTGTAAGTGCTGGAAAAGTTAGAAATTCAATCATAGTAAATCCAATTGAATTTGCTTGCTTTTGTGATGCGGATTTTGCTGATTTGGTGGTAAAATAATGATAAATTGTATTATACTAGCAGGTGGAAATTCTATAAGAATGACTTTTCCAAAAGAATATATAGAGATAGAAGAAAAATATTTGATTCACAATTCAATAGAAATTTTAAAAAATGTTTTTGACGATATTGTTGTTGTTTCTAATAATAGAGGACATTATAAAGATTTAAAAGTTAGAGTTGTAAGAGATATTTTTTATAAAAAAGGTCCAATGGCTGGGCTTCATAGCGGACTTTGTTATTCCAATAGTGATTTTTCTTTTCTGACTGCTTGTGATATGCCTAATATGGATGAAAAATTTATTAGATTTTTAATTTTAAAACTGGATAAAAATTTTGACGGTATTGTTTGTCTTTCTGAAAAAGGAAAGATACTACCTATGAATGGTATTTATAGAAATTCATTGAAAGAAAATTTAAGAGAAGAGTTAATCAAAGATAATCGTAAGTTTGTAAGATTTATTGAAGATAATAATTTTAAATTTTTAAAATATGAAGATTGGAAAAAATTCGATGAGAAAAATATATTTGAAAACTTAAATACTATAAAAGAATTGGAAGAATTTAAAAAGAAATTATTGACTATAAAAAAAGATTGATGACGGTTTAAGCCGTCATTTTTGGGTTTTATGAAAATACATTATTAAAATTAATACATTTTTTATACAATTTGTTAAATTGACAAAATACTAAAAAAGTTGTAAAATAGTGGTGGCGAGAAGTCGCTATTAACTTTAAGGAATAATGATTTGATAAGTGTAACTTGAAAATTTAATAAAAGGAGGTGTGAAACTAATGCCAATGGAATTTTTATTAATGCCTGTTTTTTTAATAGTGGGTGTGGTTGTTGGATATGTTTTTAGAAGATTTACTTCAGAAAAACTTATAAACGGTGCCGAAAATCATGCTAAAAAAATTGTTGAAGATGCTATTAAAGAAGCTGAAACTAAGAAAAAAGAAAAATTAGTTGAAGCTAAAGAAGAAGCACATAGAATTAAACAAGAAAGCGACAAGGAAAACAGAGAGAGAAGAAATGAAATTCAAAAATTGGAACGTCGTTTGATTACTAAAGAAGAAAATTTGGATAAGAAAAATGAAAATTTAGATAAGAAAAATGAACGTTTAAATAAAGAATTAAAAGCTTTAGAAGTTAAAGAAACTGAAATTGAAAAATTAGTTGAAAAGCAAAAAGAAGAACTTGAAAGAGTTGCCAATATATCATCTGAAGAAGCTAAAGAAATTATACTCGAAGAAGTTAGACAGGAAAGTATAAAAGATGCTGCAAATATCATAAGAGAAATTGAACAAAATGCTAAAGATAATGCAGAAAAAAATGCCAGATATATTATTGGAACAGCTATCCAAAGATATGCTGCCGATCAGGTCGCAGAATCTACGGTTAGCGTTGTAACTTTACCTAATGATGAAATGAAGGGTAGGATTATAGGTAGAGAAGGAAGAAATATAAGAACATTTGAAAGTTTGACAGGAGTTGATTTAATTATAGATGATACTCCGGAAGCTGTTGTTTTATCTTCCTTTGATCCGGTTAGAAGAGAGATTGCAAGACTAGCTCTTGAAAAATTGATTAATGACGGAAGAATTCACCCAACAAGAATTGAGGAAATGATTGAAAAAGCAAGACAGGAAGTTGAAAACAGCATCAGAATTGCAGGAGAAGATGCTTGTGATCAAACTAATATTCATGGATTACATCCTGAACTTGTGAAACTATTAGGAAGATTAAAGTACAGAACTTCTTATGGACAAAATGTTTTGAAACATTCAATAGAAGTTGCACATATGGCAGGAATGTTGGCTGCTGATATCGGAGCTGATGTTAAGATTGCAAAAAGAGGTGGTCTATTACATGATATAGGTAAGGCTATAGATCACGAAATGGAAGGAAATCACGTAGAATTAGGCGTTCAGATGGCTAAAAGATATAAAGAAAAACGTGAAGTTATCCATTGTATTGAAGCACATCATAATGATGTAGAACCTTCAACTGTTGAGGCACTTTTGGTACAAGCGGGAGATGCTATTTCAGCTGCAAAACCGGGTGCAAGACGTGAGTCTGTTGAAAATTATATTAAGCGTTTGGAAAATCTTGAAGAAATTGCAAATTCATTTGACGGAATTGAAAAATCTTTTGCAATTCAAGCAGGACGTGAAATAAGAGTATTGGTTAAACCGGAAATTATTGACGAAGACAAGATGTTGTTAACTTCAAAGGCAATAGTTAAGAAAATACAAGAAGAACTTGAATATCCTGGAACAATTAAAGTTAATTTAATTAGGGAAACAAGAGTTATTGACTACGCTAAATAGTTTTTAAATTTGAAAACAAGAATGTTTATAGAAATATAGACATTCTTTTTTTATGCAAAATTGAAAGTTGTTAGATTTATTTATGTATCTATGATACATTTAGTTATAAAATTATTGATATTGCTTTGCGATTGTGATATATTTATAGTGATTAATAATTTTGTTAGCAAATAACCGGAGTAAATTATGAATAAGGAAAATATAAATATTGAGTATGTAAACGAAGAAAATTCACGGTTTTTAAAAAATATTTTAAGAGATGATATTAGTGAAGATTTTGTAGATTCGTTGGATGTAGTTCTAGAAATAACAAATTATGGAATAGAACATAATTGTAAAGGACATACTTATGCAATTAAATATGATGAAAAACACATAGGCTTTATACTGTTATGGGAAGCCATTGAATGGAGTACAGACCCTGAAATAATGAAAAAAGAGCCTTTTTATAGGCTTATGGCATTTATTATTGATAAAAGATATAGAGGTTGTGGGATAGGATCTTATGTTTTAGAAAAAGTTATCTTACAATGTTATGAAGAATATGGAATAAGACCTATTGCATTAGGTGTTCATAAATATAATTACAGAGCTGAAAAGTTTTATGTTAATAGAGGTTTTGTAAAAACTGATTTTATGGAGGGAAATGATTACTATTTTTTTAGATTTCCTAAATTTTAAGGAGTAAATTATGAAAAGAGAAAAATTATCAGTTTTAGGAATTGGACCGATATATGTGGGTATTATATTAGTCATAACAGCGATATTAATATTTTTACAAAACAAGGGTTATTTTAAAAATGGGGAAATACTTTTTTTAAAAATTCCTTTTATAATTATAGGTATTTTATGTATAGTTATAGGTATTGGGCTGTGGATTTCTGCAGTTGTTAATTCAAGAATTTCTAAGAATATAAAGGAACTAAAATTGGTAACTACCGGAATTTTTTCGGTTGTAAGAAATCCGATTTATTCAGCTTTTATGTTTCTTTGTTGGGGAATTTGTTTTGTTTTCAATAATTTATATTTTTTAGTTACAATTCCAATATATTGGATTCTTTTAACAATTTTAGTGAAAAGAACTGAAGAAATATGGCTTAAAGATATTTTTGGAGAGGAATATCTGGAATATTGTAAGAGGACAAACAGATGTATCCCTTGGTTTTCTAGAAAATCTTGATTAACTTATTATTTAAATTTAGGGGGTAGTATGAGTAATTATTTTGATGAAGTTGCTAAAGTTTGGAATACTGAAGAGAGAAAAAACAGAACTTTTACCATATACGAAAAAATGTTCAAGTATTTAGGAAAAAATCTGAAAGAGAAAAAGGCTCTTGAAATCGGATCGGGAGATGGACTTCTTGCAACTTTATTATCTAAAGATTTAAAACATATTGATTGTATGGATACTTCTTTAAAGATGAGAGATGAGTCATTAAAGAGAATAAATGAAATGAAAATAGAAAATATCAGTATAAATGATGAAAATTTTTTGGATAATTCGAATGAAAAATACGATGTAATTTACAGTTTAACTGCTTTTCATCATATTGTAGATGTAGATGCGGAGCTTAAGTTGTTAAGAGAACATATAAAAGAAAATGGGAAAATAATTATAATGGATTTAGATACTGTTTCTCCTGATTTTCATAAGGATTTTCCAAATTTCGATGGACATGATGGTTTTTCAAGAGAAGAAATGGAAAATTATTTTAAAAGAGCATCATTTATTCCGAAAAACTATGAGATTTTATGGAATGGAAGAAGCAAGGAAATTGATTTTAGAATTTTCTTAATGGAAGGAATTTGCAAATAATAAAATTAGCATTATAAAAGCCGAGTTGAATTTACAACTCGGCTTTTGGTTTTAAATACATAAAATCCTATTTTTGTATTAATGTTTTTCTTTAATATCATTTAAGATATTCTTAATGTCTGTTAAAATTTCTTCTTGAGTTGGAGCTTTCGGAGCTTCTTCAACTACTTCTTCTTTCTTTCTTGTTAGCTTATTCATAGCTTTTACCATCATAAAGATACAAAATGCTATAATTAGAAAATCAATTACATTTTGAATAAATGTGCCATATTTAAAGGCAACTTCTGCAATTTCTTTAGACTTATCTCCTGCTTTTAAGACAATTTTTAGGTCTGAAAAATTAATTCCACCTGTTAAAATTGAAAGCAAAGGCATTAGAATATCATTTACTAAAGATGTAACGATTTTTCCAAATGCTCCACCTATATAATTACCCCAACTGCCAAGTCCATTACATTACCTTTTAAGGCAAATTCTTTAAATTCTTTTAACATAAACTTCCTCCTATAAATAAAATATGATAAAATAGATTATAGTAAAATAATTACATTATAATCATTTAGTCTGTTATTACCCAATTATAGAGAATTTAACCATTTAGGAGATTAATATGTTACATAAAATTATAGTTAGCAACCGTGCTAGTGCAAGTTTTTTTGAACTTTTAGAAAAAGAAAATATTAATTATATAAAAAGTTTGAATAATGAAAAATTTAATATAAATTATAATGACCATGTCGATTTAAGTGTCCTAAAAGTTGATGAAGATATTTACATAGAGTCTTCTGTTTTTGACTATTATAGTAAGTATTTGAGTGGATTTAATTTAAAAAAGGTGGATGTATCATCTTTTAAAAATGGAGAAATGGTCTTAAATATAGCAAAAAATAGTAAATATTTTTTTCATAATGAAAAATTTACAACAAAAGAAATTTTTGAAAAGCTTAAAACAAATAGAAAATATATAAAGATAAATCAAGGCTATTCAAATTGCAGTATGATTTGTTTTGAAAATCGTATAATAACAAGTGATGAGGGTGTATATAAAACTTTGAGGCTTGAAAATATTAATGTTGAACTTGTTACAACAGAAGGAATTATTTTAAATGGATATAAAAATGGCTTTATCGGTGGAACCTGTGGTTTTGTTTCTGATGATATCCTGTTATTTTATGGTGATGTGACAAAATATCGAGATTATGATATAATTAAACGCATAGCTGATGAAGAAAATGTGAAAATACTCTATCCTAAAGATGAAACTTTTGTAGATTTAGGTGGAATTATTTCACTCTGGAGGTAATTATGGGATTTATTAAACCGAGCAATGTTGTTGGTACAATGGAACTTTTACCAAATGAACAAATTTTGTTTGACAATGTTAAAAATATAATTGAAGATACTTTTAAAAAACGTGGTTTTTTACCAATAGATACGCCAATCTTTGAAAAAAATGAAATTCTTTTAGCTAAAGGTGGCGGGGAAACTACAAAACAAATTTTTAAAATTGATTCAGAAAGCAAGGACATTTCTTTAAGATTTGACCTTACTGTACCTTTGGCAAGATATGTTGCTCAATATTTTAGCGACTTGAATTTTCCTTTTAGAAGATATCATATAGGTAAAGTTTATCGTGGCGAAAGAAATCAAAAGGGGAGATATAAGGAATTTTATCAATGTGATATTGATGTTATCGGTAATGGAAAACTTGATATTAAAAATGATGCAGAGCTTCCTTATATAATTTATGAAATTTTTTCAAAAATTATTAATGAAAAATTTGCAATAAATTTTAGTAATTTAAAAATTATTAATGGACTTTTTGAAAATCTGGGTGTAGATAATAAAGCTGATATGCTTCGAATAATCGACAAGATTGAAAAAATTGGTTTTGAAAAAGTTGTAGAAGAACTTAAAAATACAGGGCTTGATGATAATAGTTTAGAAAAAATCATTGAATTTATAAAGATTTCAGGAAGTAATGAGAAAATTATCGAAAAACTAAATTCATTAGGAATTGAGAATGAACTTTTTGATAAAGGTGTTGAAGAGCTTAAAGAAGTTTATGAATGTATGAAACTTTTTGGAATTCCGGAGGATTATATAAAAATTAATCTTACAATTACAAGAGGTCTTGATTATTATACTGGAACTGTTTATGAAACATTTTTAGAAAATTATAGACAACTTGGAAGTGTTTGTTCAGGTGGAAGATATGACGATTTGGCAAGTAATTATACAAGTCAGATTTTACCTGGCGTTGGTATTTCTATCGGACTTACAAGATTGTTCTATCAACTACTTGATAAAAACTTATTTAAGGAAATCAAGACAAATAGTATTGATGCTTTAATTGTTCCAATGGAAAATTGTTATGATTATGCTATAAAACTATTGAATAAATTTGAAAATAGTGGTAAAATAATACAAATATATTTTGAGGACGCAAAGATGAAGAAAAAAATATCTTATGCGGACAAATTAAATATTCCTTATATAATCATAGTTGGAGAAGACGAAAAAGCAAATAATACTTATACTGTTAAAGATTTAAAGACAGGAGAACAATCGACTGTTGATTTTGAAGGATTGATAAAGTTAATATAGACGTTGAAGTAACGAGTAGGACCTAAGCACTTTAAGAGAGAATGAAACGTGGCTGGAATTTCATTTAAGAACGCTATTTACCGAAAACTATTACTGAGTCTTTTATCTAATTAAGAAGTAATTAGGGTGGAACCACGAGTCATCGTCCCTACAGTTTTGTAGGAATGGGGCTCTTTTTTTATAGGAGGATAATATGGAAATGATTAAAGTTACATTCCCTGACGGGTCTGTTCATGAATTTGAAAAAGGTGTAAAGATTTTAGATGTGGCAATCAGTATTTCAGAGGGTTTTGCAAGAAATGTTTTAGGAGCTGTTGTTAATGATGATGTCATAAAAGGTTTAAGTGAAACTTTAAAAGAAGATTGTGCAGTTAAATTTGTAAAGTTTGAAGACAAAGAGGGAAAAGAAATTTTTTGGCATACATCAAGTCACGTTATGGCTCTTGCTATTCAAAGACTATTTCCTGATACAAAATTTGGAATAGGTCCTGCAATAGAAAATGGATTTTACTACGACTTGGATTCTGAACATAAATTCACACCGGAAGATTTAGAAAAAATCGAAGCAGAAATGAAGAAAATCGTTAAGGAAGGTTATTCTGTTGATAGAAAAGAAGTTGATAGAGACTTTGCCTTGAAATATTTTGCTGAAAAAGGACAAGATTATAAAATTGACTTAATCGAAGGCTTTGACAAAGATGCAGAACTTTCTTTCTATGAATTAGGAGAATTTACTGACCTTTGTAGAGGACCACATCTTGTTGATGTTAAAAAGATAAAAGCAGTTAAACTTTTAAGTATAGCTGGTGCATACTGGAGAGGTAGCGAAAAAAATAAAATGCTACAAAGAATTTATGGTATAACTTTTGAAAAGAAAAAAGATTTGGATGAATATCTCGAATTTTTAGAAGATGCTAGACAAAGAGACCATAGAAAAATCGGTAAGGAATTGGGAATCTTTATGATTAGCCAAAATGTAGGGGCGGGTCTTCCTTTCTGGCTACCTAAAGGTGCAACAATTAGACGTGTAGTTGAAAGATATATAGTTGATAAAGAAATCGAATGTGGATATGAACATGTTTACACTCCAATTCTTGCGAATGTTGACTTGTATAAAACTTCAGGTCATTGGGATCACTATCAAGACAGTATGTTCCCACCAATGGATTTAGGAAATGGAGAATTGCTAGTTTTAAGACCTATGAACTGTCCACATCATATGGAAATTTATAATAATGATGTTCATAGTTATAAGGAATTCCCTATAAGAATTGCTGAACTTGGAATGATGCACCGTTATGAAATGAGTGGCACACTTTCAGGATTACAAAGGGTTAGAGAAATGACTTTAAATGATGCCCATATCTTTGTTCGTCCTGATCAAATTAAAGAAGAATTTACAAGAGTTGTAAATTTAATGAAATCAGTTTATGAAGATTTTGATATAAAGAATTTTAGATTCAGATTAAGTTACAGAGATCCTGAAAATAAAGAAAAATACTTTGATGATGATGAAATGTGGAACAATGCTGAAGCAATGCTTAAGAGTGCAATGGATGACTTAGGATATGAATACTTTGAAGCAAAGGGGGAAGCGGCTTTCTATGGTCCTAAACTTGATGTTCAAGTTAAGACTGCAATAGGTTTAGAAGAAACTCTTTCTACAATTCAACTTGACTTCTTATTGCCGGAAAGATTTGACTTAACTTATGTTGGAGAAGATGGAAAGAATACTCACAGACCTGTTGTAATTCATAGAGGAATTGTTTCTACAATGGAAAGATTTGTAGCTTACTTGATTGAAGAATATAAAGGAGCATTCCCAACTTGGTTAGCACCGGAACAAGTTAAAATTTTACCTATTTCTGATAAATTTAACGACTATGCTTATGAATTACAAAAAGAATTTGCTAAAAAAGATATAAGAGTAGCAGTTGATGATAGAGCAGAAAAAATTGGTTTAAAAATCAGAGAAGCACAACTTTCAAAAATTCCATATAGTTTAATCGTTGGAGAAAATGAAGTAAACGAAAGAACAGTTTCCGTTAGAAAACGTGGAGATGGGGATAAGGGTTCAATGAAATTTGAAGCATTCCTTGATAAGATTTTGGAAGAAGTAAATTCTAAAGTTGTAAAATAAAAAAGTTATATTAAACAAAAAGCTATTGAAGCAAAACTTCAATAGCTTTTTAATTATATAATGTCATTATTAACGCTAAAAAATTATTCAAAAAATGTCCCAATACACAAGGTAATAAAGAACTTGTATTTTTATATATTAAACAACCGATAAAACTTGGAACGATATATAGAGGAACCAAATACAATCCATCGTGAATCACCGCAAAGGTAAATGCTGAAACAAAAGCAGGTAATATTACTTTTAAAAAAATTCCCTTATCTTGAAAAATTTCGTGAAAAAATGTAAATATACCATATTTAAAAGCAATTTCCTCTCCAAGTGGAGCTGCGATTAATATATTTAATATCAACAGTTTATTAAATTTCAAAGACTCAAAAAGACTTCCCGTATTCTTGCTTTTAAATGTGAGACCTAAAAGGGGATATAGATATGAAATTATGATATTCCATAAAATCATAAATATTCCAAGCCCAATTCCAAATAATAATAATTTTTTTAAAGAAGTTTCGGACTTTTTTATTGAGATACTGTCATTTCTTTTTTTACTTAGCAAAACAGCTATTATAAATGTAATAAATGTTGCGATAGAGCTTAATACACTTGTAAAAAACTTATTAAATAATTCTTCATTTTCCAACAGATATTTATTATTTTTAAAAAAAATAGATACAAATCCGGAACTCATCAAATTTTCCATGATAGTTGAATTTTTTAAAAGATTAAAAAATACTATCAGAATTAAAATCGGACTTATAAAATAATTTAAAATTAAAATTAAAGATTTTTTGTTAAATTTACTTGTTCTAACATCCGAGTTTGACAAGTTTATATTTTCTATAGATTCGTTCATAATACGTACCTATTATTCGTTATCTACACCTTTTTCTTTTGAGTATTCAACTAAATTATCATAATTTTCTTTTGAAATTATAATTTTACCTGTTTTTCTTGAAATGCAATTTCTGTCTATTAATTCATTCAAATATCTATACATTGTTCTTTCGTTAATTCTTAAGTAGTCTGAAATAACTTTTTTAGTTAAAGTAATTTTTACAGGGAACTCTACATCAACGCATTTTGATAAGAAGAATTCAATTAAGTTTTTCTTTCTTCCGTAGTTTTTAGTTAAATCAAATGTAGCGATTGAATGTTTTGCGAAATCCAACAAGAAATGATTGTAAACTTTTAAAAGTTCAAGGCTTTCAGGTTCCTTTTCAAATCTTTCTATAGGAATTCTTATAAGTCTTGTATCTTTGAAGAATGCAACACTCTTGTAGAAGTCGTGCTTATTATCCATAAATTCAAGTAATCCGAATATAGAAGTATTAGTTATATGGTTAAAAACTATCAACTCCCCAACTGGCGTAAAATGAACTACATTTGCACTTCCTCTTACCAATAAATACAAATAATCTAATTTATCATTTTCTTTGATTATTACAGTTTTTTTCTTTACTTTAAGTACAGTAAATTCTGAATATAATCTTTTATCAGTTTTTAAATCAAAAGTCTTATCAATTAAAACTTTTCTTAATAATGTAACTAATTTACTTTCCACTATTGTCCCTCCTTAATATTCATATACAATAATATTATAATATAAAAATGGCAAAAAATAAATAGAAAATTACAGATATTGATAAAAAAATTGAACCTATAGTATTATATTTTTTTTTGCGTTTTTTATTGATATTTTTATAAAAACGATTGACAATATATTAATATATATGGTATCATTACAATATAGATAAATATTTTAAAATTAAAATTAAAATTATTGATATAGTCAAAACATTTACATAAGGAAAAAACTTTGATTTTAAGGAATTTAATATAATTTTAGTAAAACGAAGTTGTAATTATTCAAAGGAGGTTGTTATGAAAAAAAAGAATTTAGTACTCCAAGTATTCATAGCGTTTATTGCAGGTTTAATACTTGGTGTAGTACTATGGTTGACGAAAGTTGATATTTCCGGATATGTTAAAATCGTTTCCCCATTCGGTCAAGTTTTGGTCGCAATGTTAAAAATGATTGTAATACCGGTTATATTCTTGTCTTTAATCGATGGTGCGGCTTCTGTTCCTACAAAGGAATTTGGGAAAATCGGAATAAAAGTAATAGTTTGGTACTTTTTAACTTCACTTTTTGCTGCGGTTTTAGGTTCTGTGCTTGCGATAGGATTTAATCCGGGTTCAGGAGAAGCACAACAAGCTGCTTGGAAAAGTCTTATAAACACACAAAACACTTCTGAAATTGCAAGTAAAGCTAATAATTCATTAGCAGATGTATTTATCAGTATGTTCCAAAATCCATTCAAAGCATTGGCAGACGGTAATTTTCTAGCTATAATAGTATTTTCTATAGCTTTTGGACTTGCACTTAAGATGATTTCTGAAAGAGCAGAATATTCAACAAAAGTTAAGACTTTACTTGAAATAATAGACGTTGCAAAAGAAGCTATATTCAAAATTGTAGATTGGATTTTAGCATATTCTCCAATTGGTGTATTTGCACTTACTTCAGTAAACTTTGCAAGTTATGGTTCATCACTATTTGGACCTTATATTAAACTTACAATCGGTGTTGTACTTGGAATTGTTGCTATGGTATTAATAGTTTATCCTTTAATGATGGCTGTTACATTAAAAGTAAATCCTTTCAAAGTTTTGATGAAAATAAAAGAGCCAATGCTTACTGCATTTGTAACAAGAAGTTCTGCAGCAGCACTTCCTGTATCTCTTAGAGTTGCAAAAGAAGATTTAAAAATAAGCGAAAATATTTCTTCATTTGCATTACCTTTAGGATCTACAATAAACATGGACGGAGTTTGTATCCACTTACCTATGTTCGCAATTTTAGCTGCTAATATGTTCGGTGTTAAAGTTACATTTGTTTCACTTTCAGTTTTAGTTTTAACAACTGTTCTTGCATCAGTAGGAGCCGGTGGAGTTCCTGGTGGAAGTTTGATGTTATTATTTATAATTTTACAAAATATGAAACTTTCTCCGGACCAAATTGCTATCATAGTTGGTCTTGCATTAGGAATTAACCCAATACTTGATATGTTTGAAACAATGAACAACGTAACAGGCGATATAGTTTGTACTTACAGCGTTGCAAAACTTTCAGGTTTGGTTGATGAGGACAAAGAATAATATAATTTATAATTAATCTACGAGGTCAATGAGAAATCATTGACCTTTTTTATGTATAAAAAATTACTATAAATAGAATAGTTATTAACATCTTTGATAGGGTATATATCTTGCAAATACATATTGTTTTCAATAATAGAGGAGGTTCAGTTTGAAAGAACAAGTTGGGAAAGTATTCTCCATAGCTAAAGACAATAAAGCACTAGAGGGATGCACAATATCAAAAGAGGTTCATGGTGGAGAAAATTACATAGCATATTTTTCTATGGCAGAAGACACAGATATAAGTGCAGAATTATTCCCTTATTACAAGCTGTTGATTGTAGCAGAAGGGGAGCTTGAAGTATATGGATTTTCTGAAAAAACAAAAATTTTAAAAGTAGGTGAATGTATTGTAACACCAATTGAGGTTCCAGTTGGTATGAGAACTAAATCAGGAGCAATATTCACTGAAATTGCAATAAAAAAGGAGGACTTTATGAATAAGTTAGTAAAAGCTGGAGAA
The DNA here is from genome assembly GCF_035282565.1 of Parvimonas sp. D9. Taxonomy (NCBI): domain Bacteria; kingdom Bacillati; phylum Bacillota; class Tissierellia; order Tissierellales; family Peptoniphilaceae; genus Parvimonas; species Parvimonas sp. D9. The sequence goes on from NZ_JAYKBM010000004.1 coordinate 131,918, forward strand.
GTTTTTAAATTAGGAGAATTACTACAATACCAAGAAGGGAAAATTGTAAATATGGACGTAGTCCACAATGATAAAATGAAATTTGTATTAATGGCATTTGATGCAGGAACAGGTCTTTCAGAACATTCAGCACCGGGAGAAGCAATAGTATTTGCATTAGACGGTGAAGGAATAATCGGATACGAAGGAACAGACCATGTAATAAAAGCAGGAGAATGCTTCCATTTTGCAAAAGCTGGAAGACATTATGTAAAAGCCGAAAAGAATTTTAAAATGGCATTACTTTTGACTTTGGAATAAAAAGAGAAAATTTATATAAGAATAAAATATAGAATAAAACGACCATATACTTACCATTTGGTCGTTTTTTTGTGAGAGAAATAACAATTATTTGAGATCTCTCGACTACGTTTGAGATGACATATAGAGTATAAAATTTTGTTTAATATCTTGATATTCTTAAAAAATTAAAATATATAATCTAAATAATTCACGTCAAATTACTTTGAGAAGTAAAGCTCCTAATACGTCATCTCGACCGTAGTTGAGCAAAGCGAAACGAAGTGGAGAGATCTCACAGATAATTTCACTTCTTTAAACTTAAATGAATTATTCTTTTAACACATACTTTATGTTATAATAAATATGTGTGTTATTACTAATAATTTTATATTATTCAATAATTGTAATTAGCATACTTTAATAATATTAAAAAAGTTTAAAAATAATTTAATATTTAGAAAGGAAATTGTTGTATGTATGAAATAGCTTTTTCTATAGTAACATCCTTATTTGCCTCACTAGTATTTTGGATGATGTTTACAAAGATACCTGAGATTATTAGATATAGAAAAATGAGACCTATAGTTGAATATGATATGTATATAATTTCATTTAATATTTTGTTTTTTCTACAGATGGCATTTGATAATCATGGTATGAGGCCAGAGGTTTCTCAAGTAAAGATTAAAGCTAATGTTTTTAGTGAGGAACAGTATGATTTGATGTTACAAAATAAATGTTTAAATGAATCATATTTGTATGATGAGAACAAAGATTATTTGATACCCATAGGGAATGAACTAGATAGACTGTCAAAAAAAATTGTTAAAGAGGTAGAAAGCTTAAGTTTTTATCATAATTTTATGACTTGCAAGGAAATTATGTTATTGAAAAAAATAAAAGAGTCTATTACGCGCTATTCTTATGACGATAATGCGAAAATAGAATTTAATAGTAGAGTATTCTTTCCAACTAATCCAAATATAAGTTTTATGGCAAAAACTTTTAAGACTATAAATAATTACTTTTATGAGCTAAATAATATAATTTTTAAATATAAATATTTAGATAAAGATTTACTTGGATATAAGTTTGATTTAATATTAGAAAAGTCAAGAGTGTTTTATGAACAATGTAAATATGAAGAAGCATACAAATATGCACGAAAATCTTCTGAAGTTTATTATAAAAAAGGATTCTTATTCATGTATTTATTTAAATTAGGAAAGACAGAAAAAGCATTAGTATATTTAGAAGATTTTTTAAATGAAATTGACTTAAGGTTAGTTAATATTAGAGATTTACTTGAAGATTCATATGATAATGAAGAGGTAATTAATTTTCTAAGATTAAAACGAGATGAGGATGAAATAGAAGAGTTGTTGACTTATTTTCGAGTAGAAGAAGAATTAAAGGGAGAAATAAAGGAACAACTTTATAAAATTAAAAATTACTATGAAAAAAATTAAAGAGTTTTGTCTTAAACATAATATAGATTATATAGTGTTGAGGTGAGAAATGAAAATTACAATTTTAAGGAATAAAAGAGATAATTAAAATAAGGAAATATAAATTAGAATTATGTTAATTCGCTGATATATTAATTACTAATTTGAAACTAATCTAAAATTAATACTGTATGTTATCTGTCAAATTTATTGTTTTATTTTATTGATTCAGTATATTTGAGAAAGTATAATTAGAAATATTAAAAAGATTGATATTCAAATTAATTAGGTCATATTGCAAATTTTTGTATAAGTAAATTTAGAAATTGAGGAAATGAGTTATGAATATAGAGTTAGTTAGAATAAGTGTTGCTGACACAGAAAAGTTATGGACAATGCAAGTTCAAGCATTCCAAAATTTATTAGATAAATATCAAGATTTTGAAACTAATCCAGCAAATGAAACTAAAGAAAAAATTAAGACTAAATTACTTCAAGAACATTCTTTCTTTTATTATATTTATGAGGGAAATAATATAGTTGGTGCTATTCGAGTGATTGATAGAAAAGACGGAGGCAGAAAAAGAGTAGCACCAGTGTTTATAATAGAGAAATTCCGTAATAGAGGGTTAGCTCAAAAAGCTTTCTGCGAGATAGAAAGAATTCATGGTGAGGATAATTGGGAGCTTGATACAATCTTTCAAGAAAAAGGAAACTGCTATTTATACGAAAAATTAGGATATACAAAGACTGGAGAAATTGATAGAATAAATGATAAAATGGATATTATTCACTATATAAAAAATTAGGAACTCTCAGATATCTAAGTTGAAAAATATATAGAAACTAAATAATTCATGTCATAGCAACTTAAAGAAAAACCACCAACACGTTATCTCGAGAGTAGTCAATCTAGCCCTAACTTTGCTTGTTTATAAGCAATAGTAGGTCTGACAGGAGTAACTGTATCTTTTGATACAATTGTTTTGAATATTTTATAAAGCTCTGTTCTTAATTATATTTTAGTATTATTTAATATACAAGAACATATCCGACAAAAAAATATAAATATTTCACGTCAAATTACTTTTAAAAGTAAAGCTCTTAAAACGTCATCTCGACCGAAACGAAGCGAAGTTGAGTGAAGTGGAGAGATCTCATACTTTTGTTTACAAGTAAACAAAAGTAAATTTATTTGGAGTAATTGTATTTTCTGGTATAATTGTTCTGGAAATTTCATTGATATTTTCAAAAGTGGGGATTACTATGGGAATCTCATAAATACTCAATTGTATTTATAAATTGCTTTTTACATTTTATTTAAAAAAATTCTTAAAATATCCGTTTAAAAAAGACAATTAACAGTATCATTTTGGAGATTATTCATATATAATATGGGTAAATAGTGAATGACTTTTTGACATAAAATTGGAGGTATTTATGATTTCTAAAATAAAAACATTGGAAGAAGCTAGAGAATTATCAATGAATATTATTAAGGCTAAAGATTTAACTTATGAGCAAAAGACTTCTCAACTTGCAAAGCTTGCAGAGAATTTGAATGATTTTCCTGTAAGTTCAATTAATGATAGAATTTTTGAAATTTCTGAAAATGGAGGTTTCTGCGATTTGTGGGAAGGTCATGCGCCTTATGCACCGAGATACATTTGCCCTAATTATCAAAAACTTTTGGATGAGGGTTGTAAGTTTTTACGTCTTGAGAAAGCTGAAACTTTGCTTGATGCCATTAACAGTTTATTGATTTTTTATCATCATGTTCCTTCTATAACAAGATATCCGGTTTATATTGGGAAAATTGATAAGCTTTTAGATCCATTTATTACAGATAGAGAGGAAGCTAAAAAGTTGATTAAGTGGTTTTTAGTTTCTTTAGATAGAACAATTAATGACAGTTTTTGCCATGCAAATATCGGTCCTGAAAAGACTGTTGCAGGTGAAATTATTTTAGAATTACTTCCAACTTTAAATAATGTTACTCCAAATATGACTATTCTTTATGATGAAGATATTACACCTGACGATTTTGGAGAAAAGGCAGTTTATGCATCTCTTTTAACTGCAAATCCTGCTTTTGCTAATGATAAATACTATAGAAAAGATTTTAATGGAGATTATGCGATAGCAAGTTGCTATAATGGACTTCCGATTTCAGGTGGGGCATTTACTTTAAGTAGATTAAGACTTGGCTCTCTTGCTAGAAGTTCAAGTTCAAAACAAGATTTCTTTGATAGAGTTTTGCCTGAAGCGATAGATTTAATGTGCAATTTTATGGAAGGGAAAATCAGATTTTTAGTTGAAGAAACGCCTTTCTTTGAAGAAAATTTCTTGGTTAAAGAAGGTTTTATTGAATTGGATAGATTTGTTGGGCTTTTCGGAGTTGTAGGACTTCATGAATGTGTTCAAAAACTTTTAGAGTTTGAAAGTAAAGATTTAGTTTATGGAAAAGATGATTATGCCAACAATTTGGGGCTAGAAGTAATGGATTTTGTAGAAAATAGAGTTAATTCATTTGAAAGTAAGTATTCAACTTTCTGGAACCATAGATTTATGCTTCATTCACAAGTTGGGGCACAAGATGATATGGAAGATAGTGCAGGAGTTAGAATCAGAATAGGTAAGGAAATTCCTATGTATGATCATATTAAACATTCAGCTTTATTCCATAAGTATTTTCCGTCAGGAATTGGCGACCATTTTCCATTTGATGAAACTGCTGAAAAGAATCCTGCTGCTGTTTTAGATATTTTTAAGGCTGCATTTAGATTAAATATGAGATATATTTCATGTTATGGAGAAAATGGCGATTTGATTCGTGTAACAGGATATTTAGTAAAGAAATCTGATATGCAAAAATTTATTGACGGAGAAAGTATCAGCTATGATACTGTTCAATATGCAAAAGAGGCTTTTGAAAAATATCATTTATTAGAACGTAAGGTTAGAGATGTCAAATAAAGGAATTATAAATAAAATAATAGATATGTCGGTGGTAGACGGACCTGGAAACAGGACGTCTATTTTCCTACAGGGTTGTAATTTTAACTGTTTTTATTGTCATAATCCTGAAACTATTAGACATTGTATAAATTGTATGGAATGTATTCCGTCTTGTCCGACTAAGAGTTTAACGAATGTAAATGGAAAAATAGTTTGGAATGATAAAACTTGTATAAATTGTGATGAATGTATAAGAGTTTGTAAACATCTTTCAAGTCCGAAGATTTACAATTGGACAGTTGAAGAAACAGTCGAAAGAATAAAAAAGAATATGCCTTTTATTAGAGGAATTACAGTTAGTGGAGGCGAATGTACTCTGCAACATATTTTTTTAACTTCTCTTTTTAGAGAGATTAGAAAGCTTGGTCTTACCTGCTTTGTCGATACAAATGGTGGAATACCTTTAAAGAGATTGCCTGATTTTGTAGAAGTTTCTGATGCTTTTATGCTTGATATAAAGGCTTTTGACAATGAGGAACATCTTTTTATAACTAAAAGTAAGGTGAATACAGTTTTAGAAAATGCCGATTATCTTGCAAGTATTGATAAACTTTTTGAGATAAGGACTGTAACAATTGCAGGAATGGACAATAGAACAACAGTTGATAAGATTACAAAAATGCTTTCCAAATACATAAAAATGGGACATAAAATTAGATATAAAATCATAAAGTACAGAAAATATGGAGTTAGGGAAGAATATAGTATGTTTTCAGCTCCAACAGATGAAGAAATGGAAAAATTAAAAGAAATTGCTCTTCAAAATGGATTTGAAGATGTTATTATTGTTTAATCTGTATTATAAAATGTTTTTAAAGAACTATGTGCTATGCATAGTTCTTTTTGTATAGAAAATATTAATATATGGATGATTTAGGATAAGAAAAATCTATTATACTTTAAAGTCATTATATGATAAAATAATGTTGTATATTTATTTAAAAACGGAGGATATTTATGAAAAATAAAAGCATATTGGCTTTGGCGCTACTTTGTGGATTTTCTTTTTCACAGGTAAGTTTTGCCGATAGTGAAACTGTGATTTACAACAAAGAAGGAATCACAGTAAATTTAATCGCAGATGGCGAAGGAATTTTTAAGATTTCTGTTGAAAATAAGACTTCAAAAGATATGGTTGGAGTTAAAGTAAAGACAGAAGATATTAAGGGTCTTAAAGTTGTTAAAGGTAAAGAACTTGACATTGGCAATATTAAAGCCGGAGAAAAGAAAGTTTTAGAAAATGAAAAAATTCAATTTGAAGTTGTTGAAGCTATTAAAGATGGCATTAAAAAAGGAAAACTTTCTAAAACAGGTATTGCAGGAGTTTACAAAATCAATGTAACAATTGCGGTAGCGGGAATTGTTGGAGTTGTTTCTGTTTTGGTTTCTAAAAAGAGAAATGCAAAAAAACTTTTATCTGTTGCAGTTGGTACAGGAATTTTGATGTCTCCAGTTTTGGCATATAATTCAAGTGCAGATATGCTTTATAAAAATTCTGCTGATTTAGCCGGAAAGATTGAGATAAAAGGAAAGACTTATGACTATGTAGGAGTTTTAATGTGGAATGATTCTACTCCTGCAGTTGAAGATGATGAAGAAGATAAAGTTGTTGAATTTGAAGATAAAAACTTAAAACAATTCATCCTTGATAAATTACATGCTTATAAAGGTGAAGACAGCTTTGAAACAGAAATGAATGAATATAATTTCAAACTTACTGATAAATCATATAGAAAAGATAAAAATTCAAATGAAATCTATAAGAGTGATTTGGAAAAAATTGAATCAATTGGAATCAGAGGAATGGATGCTGCTGAAGAAAATATTATAGAGGTTAGCAGTATCAAAGGACTTGAATATTGTAAAAATTTAAAGACTCTTACGATTTCTTCCGGAGAAATTCCTGATGATCATGAAGAAATAAGATATTCAGAGGGAGCCATTAAGGATTTAACACCACTTGCAGGGCTTAAAAAGCTTGAATTATTAAGACTTTCTCATAATGAAATATCAGATGTTTCTCCATTAAAAGATTTAACAGGTCTTAAATTCTTATATATTTCACATAATAATATTTCTGATATTAGCTCATTAAAAAATCTTGCGAATTTAGAAAGCTTCGATTTTGCAGTAAATAAAATTACTGATATGAGCATTGTTGAGAATTTTAAAAATTTAAAACTTTTAGATATTTATTCAAATAAAATTTCAAATATCAATTACGTTAAAGAACTTGAAAAATTAACTTATTTTAGGGCGGATAGCAATAATATTGAAAATATTGATGCTTTGAAAAATTTAAAATTATTAGAAGACTTAGATTTAGGAAACAATAAATTAAAAGACACTTTTGTTTTAAATAGATTGATAAATTTAAAGAAATTGAGTTTAAAAGGAAATAATATTGAAAATTTGAATTTAAATAAACTTATAAATCTTGATGACTTAAATATTGAAAATAATAAAATTTCAGATATTTCATTTTTGAAAAATTCAACTAAACTTGCAAACTTGAATTTAAAGAAAAATAATATTGAAAATATAGATAATGTAAGTGGTTTAACGAAATTGACTTATTTGAATTTAAGTGATAATTTAATTTCAAATGTTGAGCCTTTAAAGTCATTAACTAAACTTTCAAGTTTATATTTATCAAATAATAATGTTTCTGACATTTCTGCACTTAAAAATTTAAATGAGCTTTCAAGTGTTAAACTTGATGGGAACAAGATAAAAGATTTTTCATCAATAAATGATAAGAAGGGCATATTTGAAAAAATTATTCACAATCAAAATGTTGATTTGGAAAATGTGGAAGTTAGCGAAAAAACTTTTGAAATTGACAATGTATTTGTAGGTCTTGAAAAGATTGCTAAAGGTGGAAATATAAAAGTTAGCACTGAAGCTGAAGGCGTTACAGTAACTTTAGAAAGTGGAAAACTAAACTTCAGTTTGACTGATAAAGCAATGGAAAATATTAAAGAAGGATTGAAATTAACTGTTAAATTCAAATTTGAAAATGAAATGGACTATGAAAATAATCCTACTGTATTGAATTTGAACGTAAACTTAGTTAAACCGGCTAAAAAATATGTTGAAATTGAGGATGCAAAACTTTTAAAGGTAATAAATAAAAATTTAGGTAAAAATAGAGCTGATAATCAAAAAGTTACTGTTGAAGAAATGGAAAGTTTAACAGAGTTATCAATATTTTTAAAAGAAGACGGAAGTGCTGATTTTAGTGAAAGTGCAAAATACTCAATACTTGGAAAGCCAACAAGTTTAAAAGGAACTAAAGATTTTAAATTTGCCGTTACCAGAGGAATGAAGAGTATTAAAGGCTTGGAATATGCAAAAAATCTAAAGAAATTAAAATTAAATGAAAATGAAATTTCAGATATTTCTCCTCTTAAAAATTTAACTAAATTGGAATATTTAGAGATTCAAAGAAATAGAATTGTTGACGTTAATCCTTTGAAAAATTTAACAAATCTTAAGTTTTTGAAATTATATAATAATTTAATTGAAGATATAGCACCACTTTCAAATTTGACAAATCTAACGGGATTGGATTTACATTATAATGTTACGGTTGGTGGTGATGAGAGTCACAAAATAATATCTAAAGGAATTACTGATATTTCTGCTTTGAAGAATTTGAAAAAATTGGAATTTTTAGATATTTCGGCTAATAGAATAGAAGATATTTCAATCCTTAAGAATTTTGATAAAATTAAAGATTTAGATTTTTCAGGAAATAGAGTTAAAAACTATGAAGGATTAGGAGATTATATTGCTGAAAGATTGGGAAAAGCATTGAATGAAGGTATTGGAAGTATTCAATTTTCAGGTCAGACAATAGACTTTGGGTCAACTGTTGAAGTGAAAGAAAAAGAAGTTATTTTTACTACGCCATTTAAAGGAATTAAAGAACTTGGAAATTCATTGGCACAAGTTTTCGGTTCAGAAGATCCTTTGAATGTTTTTGGTGAAATTAAAACTAATGTTGAAGGAATAGATGCAAGTTATGATTTAGACACTAACAAAATAAAGTTGACTGTATCAGATGGTGTTATCACTAAATATAACGGAAAAGAGTTAGATTTAAATTTAAAAATGTCATTAGAAGAATATACTTGGACATTAAAGAATATAAAACTTAAATTTGTTTCAAAGTAAAGAATATTAAAAGGGGACTTTCAAGTCTCCTTTTCGTGTTTTTAACTGTTATTAAAATTGTTTTTATGATATAATAATTATAGATTTATGCCTTATGATAAAGCTGTAATTATTTCATCATAATAACTAAAATTTAATTATCAAAAAGAAATTATGATTTAGTTAAATATAATTTATATTTAGAATTTAGGAGGGAAAATTTGTTAGAGATTATTTTAAATTCTTTAGATGAGTGTAATAATTTTTCTAAAAGATTTTCAAAAATATTAAAAAATGGCGATGTGATTTCTTTGGTTGGAGATCTCGGAGCTGGAAAAACTACTTTTGCTAAATTTTTAGGAAAAAATTTGGGGATAGATGAAGATATTACTTCACCAACTTTTAATTTAGTTAATTTATATTCCGGAAAGTTTGAATTTAATCATATGGATTTATATAGAATTGATTCTTCAGAGGAACTTTATCAAATAGATTATGAAAATTACTTTTATCCTGACGGGATTACAGTGATAGAGTGGGCAGAAAATGCCGATTATTTATTGCCTAAAAATTTAATCGAGCTTGAGATTTTAAAAATTTCTGAAAATTCAAGAAAGATTGTAATTAAAGGAAATAATAAAAGAGAATTGGAAATTATAGAGGAATTACAATGAAAATTTTAGCGATAGATACTTCAACAACTCATAGCTCCTGTTCTGTAATGGAAGATAATAATATTGTTGGAGATTTTAGTATTAATCAAAGTATGAGCCATAATGAGATTTTACTTGTTATGGTTGATGAAGTGCTTAAAAAATTGAATATTGATATAGAAGATATAGATTTATTTGTTGCAGTTACAGGACCGGGTTCTTTTACGGGAATAAGAATAGGGGTTACGGTTGTAAAGGCTTTAGCAATGGCTTTGAATAAGCCGATAGTTGCTGTAAATACATTAGAAGCTCTTTCTTTTGGAATTTTTTCCGATAAGAAGAAAATTCCTTTAATTGACGCTAGAGGAGAAAGAGTTTATTATGGAGTTTATGAAGGGATAAGTAATACAAATATAGTTGCTCCTGCGCTTTTAACTATTGATGAGCTTTTGGAAGAATTTTCTAATAAAGGAGAATTTGTCTTTGTAGGAGATTGTGTTAATCTATATAAGGAAAGAATTTTAAAAAATAAAAATTTTGAAATTACTCCTGCTTGTTTAAATAGTTGTATTTCAAGAAATGCTTGTGTGATAGGCAAAAGAAAATTTGAAAGTGGAGATATTTCAGACTGTTTTAATTTAAGTCCTGAATATGTAAGACTTTCACAAGCTCAAAGAGATTTAGAAAATAAAGGTAAGTAAATGATTTTATATAGATATGCAGAAAACAAAGATGTGTTCGATATTCTATCTTTAGATAATGAAAATTTCTCCAATAATTTTGATGAAAAATTCTACCTGGAATATATAAAAAATCAAAGAGTTATTGTAGCAGAAAAAGAAAAAAATGTAATTGGATATATTCTATTTAATCAAATTTTAGATGAAGCTGAAATTTATAAAATTGTTGTTTCTAAAGATTTTAGAAAAAAACAGATAGCTTTTAAAATTATGGAATTTTTACTAAATGAATTAAAGAAAAATAACATTAAAAAGATATTTTTAGAAGTTAGAAAAAGCAATATTCCTGCTATTAATCTATATAAGAAATGTGGATTTATAGATATTAGGGAGATTGTTGACTACTATAGTAATCCAAAAGAAAATGGAATTATGATGTTAAAAGAGGTAGTTTGATGGATGATATTAAAATTATGGCGATAGAGAGCAGTTGTGATGAAACGAGTGTTGCTGTCGTAAAAAACGGAAGAGAAGTTATTTCTAATGTAATTTCTTCACAAATAGATATGCATAAAAAGTTTGGGGGAGTAGTTCCTGAAGTAGCAAGCAGAATGCATTTGGAAGTTATTAATAATATAGTAAAAGAGGCATTAGATGAAGCGAAAATATCAATGAATGATATTGATGCAATAGCTGTAACTAAAGGGCCGGGTCTTGTGGGAGCATTGCTTGTTGGTATTTCAGAGGCAAAGGCATTATCCTATGCTTGTAAAAAGCCTTTAATTGGAGTTAACCATATGAAAGGACATATTTGTGCTGCTTTTATAACTCATAAGGAATTAGAGCCTCCATTTATTTGCCTTTTAGTTTCCGGAGGGCATACTTATTTAGTATATGTAAAAGATTATAACAATATGGAAGTAATTGGAAAGACAATTGATGATGCTTGTGGAGAGGCTTATGATAAGGTTGCTAGATGTTTAGGAATGAATTATCCTGGTGGTCCTGAAGTTGAAAGACTGGCAAAACTTGGAAATGATAAGTCGATAGATTTTCCAAGAGTAATGCTTGATAAAAATAGCTATAATTTCAGTTTTAGCGGACTTAAAACGGCTGTACTTAATTATTTAAACAGTAAAAAGCAAAAAAACGAAGAAATTTCAAAAGAAGATGTATGTGCAAGTTTTCAAAGAGCTGTTTTTGATGTGTTGATTTTTAAGACTGAAAAGTTAATGAAAGAAAAAAAATTAGATACCCTTGTTGTATCGGGTGGTGTTTCTGCAAATAATACATTGAGAGAAGAGATAAACAAAATGTGCGAAAAAAATGGTTTTAAATCCTATTTTCCGGATAAAATACTTTGCACAGATAACGCCGCTATGATTGCATCATCAGGGTATTATGAGTATATATCAGGAGTAAGAAGTGATTTAACATTAAATGTTGAGCCAAATTTGGAGCTAGAAAATTAATAAAATTTTTTTAGAAAAAGTGTTGACAATGAAAAAAATAAAGTGTATAATATTCGAGTAACTGTTTGAGAGATATGTTTTAAAGAAAGATTTAGTCAGATTAAAACTTTTAAAAAAGTATTGACAAAATATAAGTTATAGTATATAATTATTAGGCAGTCAATTTTAGAGTATAGGTTGATTGATGAGGCCCCATGGTCAAGCGGTTAAGACATCGCCCTTTCACGGCGGTAACCCGGGTTCGAATCCCGGTGGGGTCACCACTTTGTTTTTAGTAGTTTATTGGTTGTATTTGGGCGCATAGCTCAGTTGGGAGAGCATCTGCCTTACAAGCAGGGGGTCATAGGTTCGAGCCCTATTGTGCCCACCAAATATGGCCTGGTAGTTCAGCTGGTTAGAATGCTAGCCTGTCACGCTAGAGGTCGTGGGTTCGAGTCCCATCCAGGTCGCCAATAAACACGCTGGTGTAGCTCAATTGGTAGAGCAACTGACTTGTAATCAGTAGGTTAGGGGTTCAAGTCCTCCCACCAGCTCCAATCTACTTTTTGTAGATTATATGGAGGAGTTCCCGAGTGGCCAAAGGGGACGGACTGTAAATCCGTTAGCTGCGCTTTCAGTGGTTCGAATCCACTCTCCTCCACCAATTGAATTTTGTTAAGACCATAAAGTTTGAGTTTATTTGCGGGTGTAGCTCAGTGGTAGAGCCCCAGCCTTCCAAGCTGGTTGCGAGGGTTCGATTCCCTTCACCCGCTCCATTTTGCACCTATAGCTCAGCTGGATAGAGCAACGGACTTCTAATCCGTGTGCCAGAGGTTCGAATCCTCTTAGGTGCGCCAACCTTTGGGGTATAGCCAAGTCGGTAAGGCACTAGACTTTGACTCTAGCATTCCGCAGGTTCGAGTCCTGCTACCCCAGCCAATTTTATGATTCATTAGCTCAGTCGGTAGAGCACCTGACTTTTAATCAGGGTGTCCGGGGTTCGAATCCCCGATGGATCACCATCTGTGGAGAGGTATCGAAGTGGTCATAACGAGGCGGTCTTGAAAACCGTTTGGGTTCACGCCCACGTGGGTTCGAATCCCACCCTCTCCGCCACAATGGAGAAATACTCAAGTGGCTGAAGAGGCTCCCCTGCTAAGGGAGTAGATCCTTCACGGGATGCGAGGGTTCAAATCCCTCTTTCTCCGCCAATAATTTGGGCCTTTAGCTCAGTTGGTTAGAGCGCCCGGCTCATAACCGGTAGGTCCCGGGTTCAAGTCCCTGAAGGCCCACCAAATTATCTGAAGATATTTCTATTTTAGAAATATCTCTTATTTTATAGAGCTAAAAACTATTGGTATTGTAGGGGTATAGTTCAACGGTAGAATGTCGGTCTCCAAAACCGCTGATGAGGGTTCGATTCCTTCTACCCCTGCCATTTACATAATATAAAGAAATCATAATATTAAATATGCCCAGATAGCGAAAAGTCGGTATAAGGAAGTGGCAAAAACAACGAAGTTGTTTTTAGGCAATGCCTTAGTCTAGTGCGAAGCACGAGAGAATGAGCTATCGCATAGCAAAAAAAATCATAATATTAAATATGCCCAGATAGCTCAGTCGGTAGAGCAGAGGACTGAAAATCCTCGTGTCGGTGGTTCGATTCCGCCTCTGGGCA